>JADFRQ010000098.1 GCA_022561215.1 Chloroflexota bacterium
TTGATGGGGGGAGAAGGATGGATTGTTGGTCCAGAGGCAATCGCTTCAAACGAGTTGCCTATAACATCCGAAAGGATAAGGCTGATGCACTTTGCAGGCAGAATCATTTTCAATAGTCCACCACCTTTTAACTTCGAAAGAACCGTGCGAACGTTATTTATCTCTTCAATCGACGCGCCGCTATTTAAAAGGATCGCATTGGTTTTTTGCAATGTTTGGAGATCGAGACCCTCCCGCGGAAGCTCCATCAAGGTTGACCCGCCTCCGGAAATTAAGGCAATTACAAAGTCTTGCTGGCGAGTATGTTTCAAGAGTGCAGATATTTTTTCACCGGCCAGTATCGATCCCTGGCTAGGCAAGGGATGTCCACCCTGGACAAGTTCGACCCCTGCTAAATGTTCTGCAGGGTTTTCGGGAACGGCGACTACACCACGAAATAATCGGCCTCGAAGAACTTCAATCGCTCCCCTGGCCATTTTGAAAGCTGCTTTCCCAGCGCCTACAATGTAGATGCGTGAATCATGCGCCAGCTCGAATGTCTCTCCTCCAGCAACAAGTGTATTTCCCCGCAGTGCTAGTGTTCGCTTAACGAGCGCGCGCGGATCGATTGCCTCGAGGACAGCCATGCCAATCGCTCGAAGCACAATTCGATAGTCGTCCTGTACTCTAGCCATCCTATCCTCCGGGGCGATTTCCATGAAGAGGTCCGAGACAACACGCCACACAGGCATAACTATCTTCTAAGCAAGCACACGGTAGGCACAAGACAGAGTAGGACGGCCTGACGTTGCTTGTTCATTGGAGATCGGCAGTGCAACTTTAGCTGCCGCAAGCGAAGATTGGTTTGATCCTCCCGAGCTATTGCGGAATCACGCTAGCCAAACACTCCACGCATACGCAAAGCGCCTTATGAATTATTTAGAAAATAAAGCCTTAAATTCCGCGTTTCCGACATGCTCACCTCGGCGTAGTCCATCCGACCGATTAGAACACATTCCATTGTGACATTATCCTTCGACACTACGCAGAATTATGAGTCCGCATAAAATAATTGATACAGGGCATAAAACTCATAGATGGATCGAATGTAGGTTTGCGGTTGATCCAGGCGTAGGATTTCGAGGAATAAATCCGGGTCGTTGGGCGCCAGTTCCTTCCATGCGATCGTGTTTCCGGGCCCCGCGTTATAGGCCGAAAGTGTGGCAAAGAGATCGCCATCAAATCGGTCCCGTTGCTCCGCTAGATAATTCGTGCCAAAACGAACGCTTACCAGCGGGCGGTAAAGATCTTCGGACACGTATTCTGGTGGCCACCCGATTTTCTGTGCGATTTCTTGACCAGTGGAAGGAATGACCTGCATGAGGCCACGCGCATTAGCATACGAGGTGATGAAGCCTTCAAATAGACTTTCTTGGCGCACAACAGAAAGCACAAATAGTCTATCCAGGTCATTGCGGTCCGCTTCGGGAAGTATGAGATCACCGTAATAGGTTCCGAAGCGTACGTGATTGAAAAAGAGCGGTGCGTCAAGGGTATCCGCGTCGTCCATTCCGGCAAGATTCAGGATTTGGCGAGAGGCAAAAATTGCCGGCTGGTAGAGGCCTAATCTCAATAGCCGATTGGTCAGCCCATACATGGCGACAACATCCAAGGCAGCCGATTTCTGAAGCGCTTCAAACTCCCGCTTGCTTTCGTTGTACAATCCCAGTCTCCAATATTCTTCACCGCGTTGCAAACGATGATCGGAGGCAATCTCCGGCGCCAAATCTGCCAATTCTTGCTGCTCTTGAATGGAAAATGTCTCCCTGAGCCAAGCTTCGGCCTGATCTCGCTCAATTAACCAATCGGTCTCAAGGTTTTTAACTCCGCTGGCGAGGAATGGCTCGTCCCCCGCGATGAGTTCCTCGGCTCGTAGCGAATAGTAACCCGTGGGATCTGCTGCTGCGGCGGATCGCCATGCCTGTTCCGCTTCGGCACCATTTCCTTCAGCCACATACGTTTTCCCGATCCACAGTCTTGCAGTTGCACGCTCGGTTGGATTATTGCTGAGCGCGTCCGCAAACAAAAATGCATCGCGGGCAGAGGCATTTTCTGTCAGCCGATAACGCGTGATCCCGGATAGAAAGGCACCGCGAAATGCCAGTCGGGAATTCGGGTATTGCTCGCCGACGTGCATCCAAAGGGAAGCGGCATCCTCGAGCAAACCTGAACGTTCAGAAAGGCGCGCGGCCGTTGAAAGCGCCTCCGGCGCCTCCGGGTTGGATGGTGCTGCATTAACAAAATCCGAGAGGGTCCTTATGGCGCTCGAATAATCGTCCAGGTAGGCCCACTCGGTATCAGCTTTTTCAATCCAAGCCGTGCTCCAGAGCGCATCATCGGGAAAAATCTCAATAACTTGCTGAAAATCATGGATCGCACCGAGGAAATCACCCATCCCTCGTTTCGCCAGCCCTCGATAGAACATACCTGCTGCAGTGGGATTGGATGGAAGGGCTCGGTTGAATGCTGCGATCGCGGCCTCAAAAGCGTTGGCGTGGTAATCGACAAACCCGCGTTGAAAATCATCCACTTCGACCCCTGCATTGACCAAGCTAATTAATCCCTGGTATGTTCCCGCTTCGCTCGGAAAGCGGATGACGGAATCTTGATACCTCGCGTAAGCCGCATCAAGATTCCCCAGGGCTTCGTACGCTCGGCCGGCGAGCAGATTCAAGGAGGCCTTCGTCGGTGAACTTTGTGCAAGAGAGTAAATTTCATCGAAGATCTCGGCCGCGGTCGAATAATCTCCGCTCTCTGAATAAGCCCTCCCTATCTTAATTTGCAAGGCCAGCCCTCCTCCCAGGCTGGGTGCTTCCAACGCCCGTTGATAATGAGCAATGGATTCGGTTGGTCTTCCTAATCTTCGCAGGGCATCCCCAATCTCTTGTTCAAGATGGAAATCGAGCACGCCGGGGCGCAACTGAAGATAAATTTCGTAATCAATGATCGCGGCCTCATCATCTCCGAGTTGGCGATAACTCTGTGCCCGAAGAAAGTGTGCATCAGCAACGGAGGAGTGGCCTTCGAAGGAGTTGACATAAAAATTAAATGCTTCGACTGCTTCCTGGTATCGTGCCGCTTGAAAATAGGTCTGGCCCACACCCAATGCGGCACTGCCCAGCTCTTCAAAATCCACCGAACTGGAAAGAACTGCTTGAAAATTTTGAAACGCCGTATCCCAATCGCCCTTGAAAATCGCTTCTTGCCCCATGGCAAGGAGGGTGCTCGGCTCTGGCATATTTGTCGCCGTTGGCGAAGAAAGTGGTGTGGGGAGTGGGGGGACTGTTGCGCTAGATAGGGGAGCTACGCGGGTGGGGATTGGAGTTTGCCCTGCGCATCCAGCCAATACAATAACGAACAAGCCACATCCTAGTAGGTTTGGGCGCATGGGCGCCATCATAAAGGAGGTGCAGAGGCGTGTCAAATCCGGCGAATTTGTTCAGTACAATTTCCATGGAGCTCGAACAAAGAACCGCTTGCAATGTTCTCGAACGCGCATCGCTTGCAACATGCATGCGCCCATGTTAAACTCCCTCGTCCAAATCGGCGCGCTCTTGCTTGGAGAGCGCATTTTTGTGAACCTCATGCGAACTGTTCGTTGGAATTCAGAATTCAATGCAGTGGAAATGATCGACCAGCGTCTTCTTCCAGGAGAGCTTCGAATTAGCGTATTTCACACTCATGGCGACGTGGCCCTCGCAATCACAAATATGATCGTGCGCGGCGCTCCTGCAATCGGTGCAGCTGCCGCTTTTGGTATGGTTCTAGCCGGGAAGCAATCCGAGGCAGTGGACGATCAAGTTTTTTTAGCTGATTTGGAAGATGCCGCAGAAATTTTGCGCGCGGCCCGACCCACGGCGAGTAATTTAAATTGGGCAGTGGATCGGATGCTGCAAAGTGCGAAGGATGGCTTGCAAGCAGGTAGCGACGACATTCGCGAACTTCTGTTGGAAGAGGCGCAGCAGATAGCGGACGAAGATATCAAAGCAAATCGACAAATGGGGAAACACGGGGCGGCGTTATTACCCCAAGAAGGAACAATTATTCACCACTGCAATACAGGTGCACTGGCCACAGTGGATTATGGAACGGCGCTGGGCGTAATCCGCAGTGCGCATGAAAGTGGGAAAAAGATCCATGTTTTGGTGGACGAAACGCGACCCCGCCTCCAGGGATCCCGCCTCACCGCATGGGAATTGGATCAGCTTCAGATTCCATTCGAAATTATTGCCGATAACGCCGCAGGTTCGTTTATGGCATCCGGTGAAGTTTCCGCTGTACTCGTAGGTGCCGATCGGGTCGCCGCGAATGGTGATGTCGCCAATAAAATAGGTACGTATATGCTCGCCTTGGCGGCAAAGGATAACGCGGTTCCCTTTTACGTTGCCATGCCGGCTTCCACAATCGACCTGCGCACGAGGACAGGAAAACAAATACCTATCGAAGAACGCGATTCTGCGGAAGTCCTCAACCTGTTGCGCGATGGGTTGTCGATTGCCCCCAAGAACAGCCGCGCCCGCAACCCTGCTTTTGATATTACGCCTCACCGCCTGGTGACAGCTTTTATAACCGAAGTTGGCGTGATATCTCCTCCCTACGAAGAAGGTTTACGAAACGTCGTTAAGATTGCACAATCCTGATGAGCACGGTAATAACAGGTTCGATCGCATTTGACTACCTGATGACTTTTGCTGGTCGATTCAAGGATCATATTCTGCTCGATCAGCTCGATCGATTAAGCCTATCCTTTCTCGTCGATGGTATGGTGCGCCACCGCGGGGGCATTGCCGCCAATATAGCCTACACCCTGAGCCTGCTCGGAGAGAAACCCGTTGTGATGGCAGCAGTAGGGAAGGATTTCGAAGAATACCGGGCCTGGCTTGAGAAACACGGGGTCGATACTTCGGCAATCGTCGTGATACCTGACGTATTTACGGCCTCATTTTTTGTCAACTCTGACATGACCAATGCGCAGATCGCTTTCTTCTACGCTGGTGCAATGGCAGAATCTTCACGCCTACATTTTCGTGATCTCGAACCTATCCCCGAACTTGCGGTGATCTCTCCCAACGATCCGCAGGCTATGGTTCAGTATGTCGCCGAATGTATCGACCTGAAAATACCTTATTTATATGACCCAAGCCAACAGATCATACGGCTCGATGCTCCCCAACTTCTGGAAGGAATTCGAAACGCCGTAGCCCTCATCGCGAATGACTATGAATGGGGTTTGATCAAGGAAAAAACCAAGCTTGACCTTGCACAAGTTAACCGCTGGACCTCGTTCACTATCCTAACGCTGGGCGAAAAGGGAATTGACCTCTACAACAATGGCGAGAAGGTTCGCATTCCTGCAATTATGCCAAATAAGCTTATTGACCCGACTGGAGCTGGGGATGCCTTTCGAGGCGGATTTCTTAAAGGTTATACGCGTGGCTTAGATCTTGAGATCAGCTGCCGGATGGGCGCACTCGCTGCCACCTATTGCATTGAAGCGCAGGGAACGCAAGGTCATTCCTTCGACTTAGAGACATTCAAGGCGCGATATCAGACATTGTTCCCAGATCAAGCTGGCTTAGACGCACTATGAGGCGTTCGAGTGACGACATTCGTCATCTGCTGGAGAGTGATCGTATCTGGTCAGCTTACGCGCTCGCCGATCTCGATCCGCGCTATATTTCTGCTTCTTCCTGGTACGTAAATGAAAATGCAGCAATATTGATCTATGCGGGATTTGATCCAGCAGTGTTATTTAGCATGGGTCCCGATGCCGCGCTTGGTGAACTCTTGCCACTTATTCCCGCTGGACAGTACACGTACACCCTTCTCAAAAACAGCAGGAGATTGATCGACCCGTTTCTGAATGTTGGGCATGAAAAAATAATGGTGCGGATGGTTTTAGACAGCGGGCCACTCCCGATTATTTACAGAGATGATTTCATACAACTAACGGAAATAAATCTAGGCGATGTGCAACGCCTCTTCGGCAGTTATCCAGATCAACCGGATTCTTTTGTTGCCAGCCAATTGCGCGACGGCATCTTTTTCGGCTATTACAAGGCAGATGATCTCGTGAGCATAGCGGGAACACACGTGCTATCGAAAACCGCAAGTGTCGCGGCAATCGGAAACGTCTTTACGAAACCCCGGTACCGAAACAGGGGCCTGGCGACCGAAGCGAGCATATGTGTTGTGGAATCCTTACGCGAGATGGGAATCGAAACCATTGTGTTGAACGTGGCGGTAGACAATAAACCTGCCCAGGTGATTTATGCCAAAATTGGATTTCGACATTTCTGTGAGTATTACGAAGGTCAGGGTGAGCTAAAAATCGAAGCAATTGAGAACATTGGAGCACTAAATGACAAAGCAGTTTGATGTAAAAGATATAGCGCTTGCAGAGGGAGGGCGAAGACGGATGGATTGGGCCGAGAAGGAAATGCCCGTGCTCAAGGAAATTCGGGAACGCTTCGCCATAGAGCAGCCACTTAAGGGAGCGAAGGTTTCCGCCTGCCTGCATGTGACCACTGAGACGGCGAGTTTGATGCGAACACTACAGGATGGTGGGGCGGACGTCGTGTTATGCGCCTCGAACCCTCTTTCAACTCAGGATGATGTCGCCGCCTCGTTGGTGACGCATTTTGAAATCCCTGTCTTCGGCATCAAGGGGGAAGATAACGAAACGTATTATCAACATATCTACGCCGCGCTGGATCATAGTCCCTCGATTACCATGGATGATGGCGCGGATTTACTCAGTACACTTCATAAAGATCGCGTGGATCTTTTGCCGGGGGTTATTGGGGGAACCGAGGAAACTACCACAGGGGTCATCCGCCTGAGGGCAATGGCCGCAGATGGTGCTCTACAATACCCTGTGATCGCGGTTAATGATGCAAAAACAAAACATTTCTTCGATAACCGTTACGGGACCGGCCAGTCCACGCTTGACGGGATAATTCGGGCGACGAACATCCTTATCGCTGGAAAAACTTTTGTAATTGCCGGTTATGGATGGTGTGGGCGCGGGTTAGCGATGCGCGCGCGCGGCATGGGTGCTAATGTTGTGGTCACCGAAATCGATCCGTTGGCAGCACTTGAGGCAGTGATGGACGGTTTTCGAGTCATGCCGATCGCGGAAGCCGCTCCTCAAGGAGACATTTTCTGCACGCTGACCGGCGATATCAATGTGATCGATCGTCAGCATTTTGAAGTGATGAAGGATGGCGCTATCATGTGCAATTCCGGCCATTTCAATGTTGAAATCAACATTCCTGCGCTTGAAGAATTAGCAGAGCATAAGATCCATATTCGCGAATACATACATGAATATGTGTTGCCCAATGGCAGGCGAATTAACCTGCTTGCGGACGGCAGACTGATTAACCTTGCCGCTGCGGAGGGGCATCCGGCGAGTGTAATGGATATGTCCTTTGCCAATCAAGCACTGGCGCTAGAGTACCTGCTTAAATTTGGGGGGGAGCTGGAGAACAAGGTGCACGCTGTCCCTGCGGACATTGATATCAATATTGCCAGGATGAAGCTTGAGGCCATGGGTATGTCAATCGATGAGCTTACCGACCAGCAGAAATCGTATTTGGAATCCTGGGAGCAAGGAACGTAGGGGATAATGAACTAACGAACCCAGACTACTTACCTACCAAGCCATTATTCGGCAAGGGAGCCGTCCCAAAAAGAGCGGTTTTGTAACGTTCCTTATCAAAAACCAACCGTAAGGGTGACTGGCCAATCGCCCTTACACCGGTGATTGGATCGCGGTAATTTGAAAAATTAAGTTTCCTATCCTACCATCGAAAGAATTGGCCTTTTGGGACAGCGCCTTACGCTCAAATTGCAAAATCCCATGGATATGATTGGGCATTACGATAAAAGCATCAATTTTCACATGACTAAAATGATCCGGGATTTGAAACCACGCTTTGGTGGATATTTTTCCGAATTCACTCATCGTTAGGCCATATTTGACAAATGGACCAAATAATTGATTTTTTCTATGTCAGCTTATCGTGACAAAATCAGAACCAGGCTGAGAATAATTTAATGCAGGCAATCGAAGACACCGTCTTTGATGGATCATGTTTACCTATTCGCGAACAAGGCGCAATCCAAGTGACTTAAAAACTAGTTTCGCTGACCCAATCCGCGTATTACGCCATTACCTCAACCTCATCCTCCGCCTCTGTATGCTCTTGTTCCTCATCCTCCGCCTCTGTATGCTCTTGTTCCTCAACCGCCTCCCCCGCACGAATTTGCATTTCGATGCGCTCGGCGATCTCAGGGTTATCTTTTAGGTAAATCTTGGCGTTCTCGCGGCCTTGTGCGATACGCCTCTCTTCATACGAATAAAATGACCCGCGCTTCTCAATTAACTCCATCTCCACACCAATATCCAACAGATCGCCTACCTTCGAGAT
>JADFRQ010000032.1 GCA_022561215.1 Chloroflexota bacterium
CTGGATTCCCTTCCACTGCACATCGCCGGAACGGGTCCGTCGGAAGACGCCATGCGGGCATTCGTGAGTGAACATGCACTTTCCAATGTAACTTTTCATGGGCATCTTTCGCAAAACGAACTCATTCCCCTGATCCAGGGCGCAGCTTTCACACTGCTTCCGTCGGAGTGGTATGAAAACTATCCCATGACAATCCTCGAATCCTTCGCCTGCGGAATCCCGGTGATCGCTTCCGATATTGGAGCCCTTCCCGGCCTAATTCACGATGGCAGCAACGGCTTGCTGTTCCCCCCCGGCGACGCTCTGCAATTGGTGGAGAAAATGCAGTTTCTACTGGACAACCCAACGAAAGCGCTGGCCATGGGCCGAAGAGGATACGAAAGTATCAAGGAAAATAACAGTCCCGATAAACATTATTTTCAGATAATAGAGCTTTACCGACATTTGCTGAATTCGAAGGGCGATGCGTAATACGGGATTGGCCGTTCACCGGCTAAGTTTGGGAAAATGAGAGTCGCCTTTCTCGGAATTAAAGGTCTTCCTGCACGCGGTGGAGCCGAGCGCGTCGTCGAAGCGGTGGCCACTCGTTTGCCCGGAATGGGTATTTCCCCGGTAGTGTACTGCGACCGAAACTACACCCCCGCGGAGACATCCATTGATGGTCTTAAATTAATTCGCCTTGCTGCCCTGCCAGGCAAGTATGTGCGCGCAATATCGTTCAATCTCGTGGCTGCGTTCCATGCGATATTTCTGGCAAACTATGATTTGATCCATCTGCATCATATCGAAGCCAGTTTTGTGCTACCCATGCTGCGCATGCGATACAAGGTCGTGGCAACCAGTCACGGCTTTGCCTATCAAATTGATAAATGGAGTCCGTCGGCAAAACGGTTGATGAAATTAATGGAAAACCCATTTGTGAAACTTGCGAATATCCCAACCGCAGTTTCTGCAGGCCATGCTCAATCGCTCAGCACAAGATATGGACGCAGCGTGCGCTTTGTTCCTAACGGTGCAGGCATGGAATACAAGCCAGATCTGCTAAAGAGCGCGAAGATGTTAAAAGGCCATGGACTGGTACCGGGCGAGTTCTTGATCCTGGTAACGGGCCGGATTATTCCAACAAAAGGTGTTCACCTGGCAATTAGGGCGCACAAGCAGATGAAGAGAAAGATAGCGCTGCTTATCGTCGGTGATGAGACTCAGGCTCCCGCCTATGCCCGGGAGCTTCGAGATATGGCCGGCCCCCTGGTTCGTTTTCAGGCTCACATCAATGATCAAGGCATTGTGTTGGGCTTGATGGCGCAAGCGCGCATTCTGATTTTCCCTTCGTTAACAGAAGCCATGTCCATGGTGCTCCTTGAAGCCGCATCGCTTGGCGTCCCCATTATTTGCAGCAATATCCCCGAAAACCGGAAGATATTGGGCGACGAGGCAACTTACTTTGAACTGGAAAATAAAGATTCCCTCGTCGAAATTCTTGATTGGGCAATGGATAATCCCGCGAGGATAGTTGAGTTGGGAAAACAAGCCAAGGAAAACATCCACCAGACCTACGCGTGGGATACGATTGCGTCTCAATATGCCGAATTGTATAGGGAACTAGCTTGATCAAAGCGGACGTCCAAATTGTTATTTCTCCAAATCGCCGGATCGGCTGGCCATGTTGCGCCAAGCGAATGAGGCTGGCGGTGGCGACTGGGTTTGATGATGGCATCGCTTAAACGAAGTCGCATCTTTTTTCTATTTATTCTAGCCGTCTTATCCGCGGCTATCATTCTGATGATTTCGCTCCAAAATGGAAAAACTTCGAGTTTAGATGAGGTCCTGGCTGATGAAGCGTCATTCAATGAACCCGCAGTTTTACCTTCTATCAATACAGGATTAGAAAGCGACGACAGCCTTCCAATCGCAAATCCATCTACTCTTGACAAAGACCGAGAATCCATAATCCGCTCCGCTTCTAGCTCCAGTTCATCGGACGGTTGCCGTTATTATGTCGCCACCGATGGGAACGACAACAACGCCGGCCTATCAACTATCACCCCGTTCCGAACCATTCAGAGAGGCATCGATACGATCAACCCGGGAGAGGTGCTTTGTGTCAGGGGCGGTACCTACTTCGAAGCCATCTCCATAACCCAATCGGGTACACCCAGCCAGCCGATTACGATTACGGCTTATCCCGGTGAAAAGCCGATTATCGACGGCCGCGCCGGGGTTGATGGCCTTAATAGCGGACTGCCGGCCTGTGCCATACAATGCGACGCATCGCGGCTGGCGAAGGTGGATCCCGAAACCGGGTTAGGCCATGTGTGGGAGGCACTGGTAAATATCACCGGGACCCAGATTATCTTCGACGGGTTTGAAATTACACGCTCGATGGGCAGAGGGGTGAGCGTTGTGGCAGCCGAGGAAGTGCGCATCAGAAATTGTGCCATCCACCAATCACGGCATGGCGCCATTCTGGTTAATTCCGACGCCAAGCATGTAATCATCGAGGGCTGTAAAATTTGGTGGAACGGGGCATTCGCCCCCTACAGCAGAGGTAACTCACTCAGTTGGCCGATTGCGTTGATGGCCCGGGGGGAAAACGTCGTCATCCGCAATAATGAGGTGTTCAACAATTGGGGCGAAGGTTTGGGCGCAGGACGCGGCGCACGACGCGTATTAATCGAAGGCAACATAGTGTATGACAACTTCGCCTTGCAGATTTATGTGGACCACGCGCAAGACGTAGTGATCAATCACAATCTGGTCTATTTTAGCGACGATCCCACCTTCTACCGCGGGGGCCTGCCTTCGGAATGTATTGCTATCAATAATGAAACGGCTTATGCCGCCAATTTCAGCAAAAACATCCTGGTCATCAACAATCTGGTGCGAGGATGCAAATATAATTTCGGTCTGTGGGTTCAAGGAAGTCAGTGGGGGATACAAGATCTGCTGGTGGCGAATAACACATTTATCGAGGGCTACGAAGGGGCTATCCGCATCGCCGAGGCGCTCGATCTTCCGCATCAAAATGTGCGCTTTAAGAATAATATTATTCTGCAGAGTTCTGGATCGCCGCTGGTTTTCAATTCAGGAATCGGGATTAACTTTTCGCATAATCTTTGGTGGCCTCATGAGCCGGACAGCATTCTCATTGGTCCGAATGATTTCGCCGGCGATCCATTCTTGTCCTTGTTCGGCTCGATCGCCGCTGGGGCACTGAGCCCCGATTATTTTTCCATCACGAGTCAGCAATCTCCGGCGATTGGCAACGGACTCGTCGATAGCGATGCTGTGAGTTTGGATTATTTTGGGCGGCCGCGCGGGGCTAAGGTAGATATTGGCGCACTGGAGTGGTAATGTCATCCTGAACGAAAGCCCAAGCGCTTTTTGCTTGAGCCAGGGTTATCGTATTCCGATTACGTATTACGTGCTGGTGTGAAACGGGATTCTTCGGGGCTGTCCCAAAAGGACACATTTTTCAATTTAAGGCCAAAAAACGGTTCTTTCACTTTATCGCAGTCTGCTCACTTGTGTAAGGCCGACTGGCCAGTCGCCCTCACGGCCGGTTCTCGTTGAGCGAACATCACAAGAAATGGCTTTTGGGACAGCCCCTCAGAATGACGTTAATAGCGTACATATCCCATCAAGCCAATAGAAAATCGGGGGCCAGATCGAGGTCCTGCACCATCTGGTTGATTTCGGCCATGTAATTGGTATTCATGACGATGATGGTTTCAGGGCGATAGCCCTGCAGGAACTTGGGGGGAACGATCTCCTGTCCAGTTCCGGCGATGAACATCCCCGCCTTACGCGGATTAATATCGATTGCGTATTCGATTGCCGCAACATCAGAAAATGTGTTCAAGAAGGTAACCCCTTTGGAGCCCGCCCCCCAGACAACAACTTTTCGGCCAAGGGAATCAAATTTCCTGTGCCAGGATTCAATCTTCTCAACATGATGCCGGGCAAAGTGCTCGACGTAATCTCTCAACATCGCGAGGCTATCGTCATCGACTTTCGGAGCATGTTCTGTTGCAGTTGCCGGACGCGCCTCTACACCCAGGAATTGGTTTTTGAAACGTTCTTTCACAGCCAGGATTTCGAACCCGCAGAATTCGAATAGATAACGTATGGAGGTCGCGTTGAAGTAGGAGGGATGTTCAAAAATCAAGTCCCAAATTCCAAGATCACGCAGGGTATACAAAATATTGGGCACCTCGACATAAACGCGAGCATGTTTACGATCGCCAATTGCGGATCGAATGAGCGAAAGGAACTCCCTCGGCGAATCGAGATGTTCAAGGACATGGCGGGCAATGATGAAATCCGCGGAATACGAACGATGCCGCTCGCCGTAGAATTCGCGAATAAATTCAGGGCCCTCACGCGCATTTCCTTGGGGAACATAACTTGGATCAAATCCAATTCCATGATTATGGCCTAGTTTGCAGATAAGGCGCAGAAAATCCCCCTGCCCACTGCCGATTTCCATGATCTCCTTTTCATTTAAATCGTATTGATCGACCAGGTATCTTGCGAGTGTCGCTGAATAATCGCTAAATCTTGGTGAAAAATCCAAAGTGTTTTCGTACGATTCGCCGTATGCCGTGCGATTGGGCTCGAATTTTTGATTAAAGAGATGCCCACAGGAGGCGCAGAAACTCAATTGGATATCCGCGCGTGGCGCATTGCGCGCCGCTTCCTGATCCCGCCAGAGCAAATTGCAATGCACAGGGACCTGAGGAATATCAAGAATGTTTATAATATTTGCACCGAGGCAGACAGGGCACGAAGTCACATGCATCTCATTCCCGCCTGATCCCTTTGTGGAGAAAAATCCTCTTTCTATCCCGAAGGTTTTGCTCATGCAATAGGAGTTAGCTCCGCCGAGATCCCCAGCTGGCGGAGATCGCGCTCGATTTCTTCCACATAAATTGGATTCATGACGATAATTTCCTGTGGCGCATACTCGACAAGGAATTCTGGATTCACGATTTTGTGACCGCTTCCCGGCAAATGGGTCCCTTCTTTTATCGGATTAATATCGACGGCATACTTTATTTCCTTTGAAAGGCCAAGGGTGCTGAAGAAAGCAACGGCTTTCGAACCAGCCCCCCAAATTACAAGCCTGCTGCCGGATTGCAATCGCGCTTGCACGAACTGCTTCCAGCTGTTGATCCGAAAAGATACATTCTGCGAAAAGATGTCGAGCATCTTTGATACGCTATCCAGATCGGCAGCGATTGCCGTCGCAGCGGGATTTGGCTCGCCATGCGGGGACACTTCGATGAGCAGATACTGATCATCATATGCCTGCCACTGCTTTAAAATCTCGAAACCATTGGCGGCAAATAAATATTGCAGTGAAACGGGGCTGAAGTAGGAACAATGCTCGTAGTAAATGTCCCAGAACGCGCCCTCCTTTAAGACCCTCCTTACATCCGGCACCTGGAAAAACAATGTCGGATTGTTTTGTTCATCGATCGAAGCTCGAATCATAGCGATGAAGCGCTCCGGTTCGGGAATATGCTCCATCGTCATCTTGCACACGATGAAGTCCGCTTTGATTTGTGCGTATTTTTCGGAGTAATAATCTTTGATGAATTCGATCTCGATCGAACTTGACTCAACCCGCGAGGCTGCATTGTAGGCGGGATCAAAGCCGATACCTCGGTTGCCCCCGAGTTCACAGAGAAGGGTCAGGAATTCACCCTGACCACAGCCAATCTCCAGGATTGTTTTCCCCTGCAGATCATGGCGATCGACGAGATCCTGAGCCAGCGTTTTAGCAAATTTGGTGAATGTTGGCGAGTAGCTCTGGGTCGATTCATAATCTTTGGAATAGTCCTGTGTGCTTTCATCATAGAGCACGTTGGAGATGAAGCTGCAGTGTCTGCAATAAGCCAGGGCGATATCACCGCGTGGATATTCGAGCGCAGCTTTTCGGGAGCGTAAGAGCACAACACTATGAACGGGGACATTGTTAATCGCGTAGAAGATTGACATAGATGGGTGGTTGCAGTTGGGACAAATGGTGATTTGAGCGTGGGAGCCAGGGAGCAAGGGAGCTGGGGTGCCAGATAACATGGGGATGACTAAATCTCGTCCTTGAGGATCCAGGGGTTAGGATTTCGGATCATGTTTACCAATTTGCCAATCACAAAATCATAAGATTTATACAATTCATTCCCATTATCTTTACCTAGATATTCACAATCTAATGCAAATTTAATCCACGTCTGTGTCTCGGCGGCTTCGGCTTCTGCCTCATTTAACTTATTTACAAATGCTGCCTCATACCTTCGTCTTCGCCACGCTTCTGCTATTGCGGAACAGACGGCTCGAGAGGATCTTCGCATTTGATCAGTTAGAGAATACGTCTCTTCTTTAGGAAATGATTTCGATAGCTCAAAAATCTTCATCGCTGTATCGTATGCAAGTTTATATACTTCCAACTCATCATGACTTTGAATTCTAGCCATTCTTTCTCCCCGGCCCCCACGCTCCCTTGCTCCCGCAGCACCCGCGCACCCTTGCTCCCCTGGCCGGGTATGGAAACCCAGCCTACAAGTTTATTGCACCTTCGCTCTAAACAATAACCGGCTCGGGGATCGGAATGATAAATTTTCCGCCTTGATCGCGATAGGCCGATTGCTGCTGCATAATTTCATCGGCGAAATTCCAGGCGAGAATCAGGACATAATCCGGCGGTTCTTCGATCAGCTTCGCCGTGGGGTAAATTGGGAGATGGTTCCCACCCATGTACCAGCCGTGTTTGTGGGCGTTGAGATCGACGACATAATCGACCAAGGTGTTGTCAATCCCACAATAAGCGAGCATGGTAGTGGCTTTTGCTGCCGCACCATAGGCGACGATGCGTTTGTGGTTGTGCTTGACCTTGGTGAGTATTTGCAATAAGGAAGCCTTGATGCCCTCTACCCTGCCGGCGAAGCTGCGATAGTAATCGACGTGCCCAACGCCCAATTGCTCTTCTTCGCGCAAGAGTTGAAGGACCGATGCGCTTTGCATCTCCTGGGGCTCCACAAACATCCTTAACGAACCACCATGGATGGCGCTGCGTTGAACAGCATTCAAATAAAGCGCGTGCCTGCGGAACAAGGCATCCAGTGAGGTGACTGAGAAGTAGCATAGGTGTTGGTGGTAGATGGTATCGAATTCAACATTATCAATCAAATCGATGAGATAGGGCACTTCGAGTACAGCCTGACCCTCCCCTTTGAGAAGAATACGAATACCCTCCACAAACCCGTTCAAGTCTGGCACATGCGCGAGCACATTGTTGGCGAGGAAAACATCGGCACGCATTCCTTCGTCCTCGACTAAAGCCTGCGCATACTCACGCGTGAAGAACGTTTCCCTGGTCGGAATCCCTGCCTCCATCGCTGCTTGCGTGGGCCCATGCGCCGGATCGATTCCCAGCACGCCAATTCCCTTTTCGATAAATACTTTGAGCATGTAGCCGTCGTTGCTCGCGGCTTCGACAACCAGGCTGTTTTTATCGAGCGCGCGCGCTTCGATGATCGAAAGCGCGCTGTCCCCAAAGTGTGTTAACAAGGATGGGGAGACGGATGAAAAGTAGAGATAATCTCCTCGAAAGAGAATATCAGGGGATACGGAAATATCAATTTGGACCAACGTACAGCTGGAACAATAAACCAAATCCAGAGGGACGATGAGTTCTGGCTTGTTGAGTTGTTCCTCACTAAGCAGCGCATCTGCGAGAGGAGTTTTTCCAAGGGAAAGAATAGGTTCCAGGGAGGAACTTCCACAGGAGCGACAGGCGTTTATATGGTCAATCATTGTCTATGCAGGGTTGCGAAGGAACTGGGGGGCATGGGAGAGATCAACTTTCATTCTTTAGAATCCAAGGATCTAGATTTCGGATCATGTTTACCAATTTGCCAATGACGAAATCATAAGATTTATACAAGTCAATTCCGCTTTCGCTTGCTAAGTATTCACAATCTACTGCAAATTTAATCCGCGTCTGTGTCTCTGCTGCTTCGGCTTCTGCCTGGTTCAATTTATTTACAAATTCTGGTTCGTAACGTCTTCTCCTCCACGCCTCGGAAATACTGGAACATACCGCTCGTGATGATCGACGAATTTGGTCGGTTAATGAATACGTCTCTTCCTTGGGAAATGATTTCGATGCTTCAAATATCTTCATCGCGGTTTCATAAGCCAATTGAAATACACGTAATTCATCATGGTTTTGGATTCTAGCCATTCATTCGCCCGGCTCCCTTTCTCGCCTGGCCGGGTATGGATACCCAGCCTACAGGTTTTTGCTCCCCCGCTCCCCGAGCTCCCCTGGCCGGGTATGGAAACCCAGCCTACGGGTTTTTGCTCCCTCGCTCCCCTACTCCCCCGCAGAGGAAGTCCAGCGCAATGAAGAGTCGAGCGATCCCTGCTCTTGCAGCATCTTGATATGATCCAAACGTTTGTAACGCGGGCCTTCAAAATCTTCCAGGGTGACGCCTATCTCCTGGTAGGCGCTGTACAATTCCTCGGCTCCGAGCTTTGCATTCCAGCGCGGGTTGAACCCGGGCAAGTCACGCAGTATCTTGCTACAGTCAACGCGGTAGTTGCGAGTATCTGCCTGGGCACCGTCCGCGTATTCCACCTGCGACCCAGGGACAACGCCTACAACAACTTCCGCCAGGTCGCGGATCCGATAATTATCCTGGTTACGCCCGATGTTGAAGGCCTGATTGTGGATCAGCGCACGCGGGGCCTGCAGGATGGCGATAAAGGCACGCGAAATATCTTCAATATGCACAATCGGGCGCCAGGCGCGGCCATCACTTTTCAAATGGACCTTTCCAGTGGTAAACGCCCAGGCCGTGAGGTTGTTTAATACCAGATCAAATCGCAGGCGTGGCGATGCCCCAAATGCGGTCGCGTTGCGCAGAAAAGTTGGCGAGAAATCCGCATCCGCTAACTTGGAAACATCCTCTTCGACGAATGCTTTGGAGCGACCGTAAGGCGTAACCGGATTAAGGGCACCCTCTTCATTCACGTACTCATCGCCGGCCGCGCCGTAAATGCTGCAGGACGATGAAAACAAGAAACGTTTCACCCGCGCGGCTTTTGCCAATTTTGCCAGGTGAACGGAGGCATGGTGATTGATCTCATAGGTGAGCGCTGGATTGATATTTCCCAGAGGATCGTTCGATAAACCGGCCAGGTGAATGACTGCGTCAAAACCTTCTAAATCCGTCTGCTCAACATCGCGCAAATCTTTGGAAATAGTCTCCACCTCTTGCGGAGCACTGCCGAAGGTAGATCCACGATAGAGATCACTATCCAGGCCAACAACCTCGAATCCCTCCTGAAGCATCCGCGGATATAGTACTGTGCCTATATAACCAAGGTGGCCGGTAACCAACACCCTCATCTGTGGGCACCGGTTTGAACTTGAATAGGCATATGTCTCCCCGCGCCAGGGGCGGGAAAGCACTCATTCATCCCAAATTCTCCACGGGGCCTTCCCTGATTGCCAATAGGTCTCGAGGATATGCTTCTCACGTAATGTATCCATGCATTGCCAAAAGGATGTATGCCGATAAGCCATGAGCTCTCCGTCTCGTGCTAATCGCTCCAGTGGTTCCCTTTCCCAGACTGTGTCATCGCCGTCAATATAGTCAAAAACCCCGGGTTCGAGCACAAAATAGGCGCCATTAATCCAACCTTCCCCGAGTTGCGGTTTTTCAGTGAATTCGATGACTTGTTCGTCATCGAACTTCATGTACCCATAACGAGCGGGCGGACGAACGGCGGTTAAAGTGGCCAGCTTCCCGTGTGATCGATGAAATTCGAGCAGTTGATTGATGTTCACGTCGGATACGCCATCTCCCCACGTGAGCATGAACCTTTCATTGTCGACAAGCGGGCTCAAGCGCTTGATGCGACCACCCGTTTGGGTTTCTTTCCCTGTGTCGATCAGGTCCACTATCCAATCTTGCTTTGGGCCATCGTGCACGTTTACCTGGCCACTGGATAGGTTGACGGTGAGATTGCTGTGAAGAGAGGAATAATTCAAGATGTAATTCTTGATGACCTCGCCCTTGTAACCCAGGGCGATGATAAAGTGTTTGTGATCGAAGTGTGCATAATGCTGCATGATGTGCCACAAAATCGGCCGCCCGCCAATTTCCACCATGGGCTTGGGTTTGACCTCGGTCTCCTCCGCTAATCTGGAGCCAAATCCGCCGGCGAGGATTGCGACCTTCATCGGATTCCTCCACTACCATTTCGATATTCCCGAGAAACTATCCGGCATTTTAAATCCAAAACATCAACCATCCAGCTCTCCTCCTATCGCCCAGCGCGATTTAGGTCTAAGCACGGCGAGCGTCAACTGGAATGTTTCCAGGATAAGCTCTCGACGCATTAGAAACGCTACAACGCCGTAAATAATTCCGCCAACCAAAATCATGCCCACCAATGCAAAGGCGTCCGCTTCGCCTCCAGCAAACTGAATCAGAGGCGATTTTGAAATTTGAACCGCGATCATCATCATCGATCCGGCAAAGAGAATTGGCACTACCTCCGAGACCATCTTCAAGGCAATTCCGGGTAGCAGCTTGTTCAATTGATACATATTGAAGAGCATGCCCACGACATGAGCCGTCGTTACCGCAACTGCCACTCCATTAATTCCAAAATCAAGCAGCAGGAAGATGAGCGGCGCCGTAACTGCGGTAAGCACTAATCCCGCACGAAAGTTGTATTCGGGACGCCCAATGGCTTTAAAGAGCGGAGAAGTGGAACCCGATAAGGGCCTGATCAGCGCCATTAATGCGAATATCTGGAGTGTGGCAGCCATCGGCAGCCATTTCACACCCAGTAGAAGCGGCACCAGTTCGGATGCAATCACGAGCACACCCATGGATAAAGGCGTCATGATCAGCGCGACGACTCCCAGGCTTTTCAAATAAATGCGACTCAGCCGTTGTTTTTCGTCTTGAATGGTCGCGTAGGATGGGAAAAGAACACCTCCAATAACCTCGCGATTGAATCCCACGATGATTTGATTGGTGAAGTTATAGGCTTTCGAGTAGAAGCCGAGAGCTGCTGGCCCGAGGACACGTCCCACCAGCCAATCATCCCACTTTGAATTGAAGAACGACAGCAACCCACTTCCCATATATCGAAAACCAAAACTGAAAAGATCCCGCATTTCACTCCATCGCAGCGGAATGGGTCGTAACCATGCCCAGCCTGGATAGGAGACCCAGAGAATGATAAATCGTACAAATGAGCTGAGAAGTTTCCCATAAATGAGGCTCCATAGTCCAAATCCCAAATAAACCAGGAGCAATGACGCGGAGATGTTCACGATCTCGGCCACAAATTTGGCTGAGCTCACGCGGCCAAACAACAGCTCTTTTTTGAGCAGGGCACGCGGCACGATGGCCAGCGCATCCAGGAGAACAAGCAAGGAAAGCACGCGGATCAGGGGAATAAGTGCGTTTGTCCCGAGAATACTGCTCCAAAGCGCGGGCCCAAGGAAAATAAGCAAAAATAATACAGTACTCGCCGCGCTGGTTGCCACAAATGCCGGGAATGCGATCTTGCCTGGCTCTTTTTTGCTGTGGATAATGGCGGGTTCCATGCCTAATCCAGCGAATATATCCGTGGCAGAGAAGACAATCATCGCCAAAGCCACAAGACCGAAATCCTGGGGGTCAAGGAGACGTGCGAGCACAATCCAGGCAAGCATGTTGAGGACGCGCAGAGTGACCGTAACCGAACCCAATGCCAATGCACCGGCTGTGGCCTTCATCTTTAGATCAGTGATGGTCAACCTCCATCAAACTTAAGCGCTGGGTTGCAATCCGCAGCCGCTTCATCGATCGCTGCATGAATCCAGGGATCCAGTGGACTTGGACAGCGGATTCGACTTGTTGCTGCGCCAAGAAAGCGGCCTGCAAGCCGCGCTCCAGATGACACCATTCGTAGTAACGCATATGTGTTTGCGCGGAGAAATCGGGCATCAGGCTTGTATAAATATCGAAAGCCTTTTTTTCGAGTTCTGGCGATGCGCGTTTCAACAATGAAGCTAGATCGGCGTGGATTTTGCCAATGCCTGACCATTCCCAATCGATCACGCGTATGCCCCGGGGCACACGCTTATCGAAATAAATATTATTTGCATGAAAATCTCCATGGATCATGCCATAAGCCCGCGGATCATAAAATTCATCTCGATCATGCAGGTCGGAAATTTGAGGCCATAGGTCCAATACCTTTAAGACCTCTTCATCACCTATGCGCAGCGCATAGAGCTCCAAATTTCTTTTTGCGTATTTGCGCAATGCGTGTGAGTATTGGCGATCGAATCGTAAAAGCCTGCTCGAATCAATTTTAGCCATCCAACTCTTCATCGCCTGGTGGAGAGAAATTAACTCGCGCACGGCAAAGATAAAATCATTTTGGTCTTGCGCGAGCTGCAGGTAATTCTGATCCATATCCTGCAACAAATACACGTAATGTTTTCCCGGAACTAGCTCGCGGCTGTAGTACACAAAAGGCAGAAAATCGCGGAGCCCCTTGTCTGCCGCAGAATAGACGAGAAATTCCGGTCCTCCAGGAAAAACCGGAAAGTCAGCAAGAGCTGGAATTTGCGACTCGTCATAGATTGCGTTTTTGTAGATCAGGGGCCATATGCGGCCGTTGTTCAATTTTAGTTTTAGACGAAACGCCCCGCTATCCTTCCACGTTGATAAATGGACATACGAAACGCCTACCAGCCTCGCAGCGAAATGTTTTTCGGTGAGCTCTTCCAGAATACCAATATCCAGCCCTTCCGGCAGCCCTCGGATGGGTGTTTTTCTTCGGCGCTGTTTCCAGGCAAATCTTCGCAGCCGCGAGAATAGGTAGCGATCCAACATGCTCTTGGCTTGAGGATTGGATCCGGATAATTCCATGTTCATCGGACCTGTGCAAGTTCTTGTCTTGTGCCTGCGCGCGGTGTATAGACATTTCGCTCGTATATTTCGGCGATCGTACCCCAGGTCAATCCTGTGCGCATGGCTTGCGCATTTTCCCGCGATGCTTGAAGAAAGGTCGGTTCTTCGATAAATCTCCGCATCCCGGCGACGATGCTCTCAACCGCATCTGAGATCAACAAACCGTTCACATCCTGCTCTACAATTTC
Organism: Chloroflexota bacterium; assembly: GCA_022561215.1. Lineage (GTDB taxonomy): Bacteria > Chloroflexota > Anaerolineae > Anaerolineales > E44-bin32 > JADFRQ01. The sequence goes on from JADFRQ010000032.1 coordinate 13,184, forward strand.
ACGATGTGAGCTCACATCCGTTGAGAGGATTGGAAGGCCTGCGGCTCTGAATTCAAGAATTTTGAGCGTAGGTTGAAAATGCCATGTTGGTCGATCAGGTACATAGGCAAGGCCAACGTCGTAACTTGCCATAAGCTCGGGGATAGCATCGTAGTTGCGTGGAGGATAGATCTTAACAACATCTATCAAATTTAGGTTTTGAATCAATTTGTGATAATAGCCTTGCGATTTGTCCGGTCCGTAAAAATCAATTCGAAACTTGTTTGTTTCAGGCAGCAGTTGCTGCGCGGCAAGGAACAGCTTGTCCAAGTTCCTAAAGCGCGTGATTGCGCCCACATAGAGAAATCGGACTTTGTTATCGCGCTCTGGGTTAAGCGACTTCACAGTCAGAAATTTATCGCCGACGCCAACCGGAACAATGGAAGCATGTTTGGACCAATTTGTCCCCAGTATTTTTTCTGCTGATTTTGCATGATGGAAACATGTGTGATCATAAATGAATCGGGCGCAGAACCACCATTTTTTGATCGTCTGCCACTCCCTGAGTCTACTTAACCAACTCCTGTCTACACCCACATTGATCTGTTTGACATCGAAAATAAAGTACATACCCGACGGCATGAACAACGGCAGCAACCATGGAAGTAAGGAGGGATTTACGTGGATGATGTCAGGTTTTATCTGCCGAAGGTAGCGTCGAAGGCGTAGGATGAAACGCAAGGAATGCAGCCAGCGCCGAAACGGGAAGATGTTCGCCAGCGCATGGCGTTGGTCGGCAGAGTTCTCTGGTCCAGGATGTACTGCGATCATCCGATCGCCATCCATCCAGTGCAAATTTCCGGCAGAATCTGGCTCCGCTAGCCAGACCTTGTGGCCGCGCTGGCGCAATGCAGCAGCCAGGTTTTTATAGGCTGGGTTCGGTGTACGCGAGTAAAAATGAAAGAGCACAATATGCAACATTCGACTCTCGCGTGACGGCATTCGCAAACCAGCAACTTCTTCCGCCATTGCTGTGTACAATTTTGAACTCAATTGAGGCTACCCTTAATCGAGGCTTTTCTGAAAAGATGGAGCAACCGCTTCCAAGACTCCATGGGGTCGATCGCCGCGCTCCTGGCGGCATGCTGAATAGCCATGAGAGGACGATGGCTCTTCCACGAATGTCGCGCTATTTGTCGATGCGCTTCCGCCAATCGTCTTCGGAATTCCGTTCTGTGACCATGATCCAGGCCTTTGACCTTGCGGAGAACATCGCTAAACATTAAAACCTGATGTTGAAATCCGAGGCCTGAGCTGGGCGAGTAGATGGAGGTTAATCGCGTAGCGCTGTTCGTGCCGGCCGTCATGTGTGCGCCGATACCGGCTACTGCACATGCTGAACCCTGGAGCCCCATGCGCAAGAATAAGTGTGTATCATGCCGTAGTGGAAGCCGGTCCCAAAGGCCACCAGCTTCAAGATATACGCTTCGATGAATAAGGCTTGATTGCAACATCATCGGCTGAGGCCGCCGCATGACCCAGTCTGTGGCATCATGCACAAGCTCCAGGTCGTCCTGCAAGATGAATCCGATCGAATCCCAGAGTCGTCTACCGCCCTGGCTGATCGGGCGTACGGTGTCCGCAAAATAAAATTGCGCCTCCGCCGAGGTTTGGATGATTGCGGCGGCCATCCTTTCAAAGTAGTCGGACGCCCAATAATCATCTGAATCGAGAAAGGCAATCCACTCGTTTTGCGCTCTCTCAACGCCGTAATTGCGTGCGCCTGCTGCGCCGCAATTTTCGATGCGGGCGATCGTTATTCGGTCACGGTATGCAGCCAGCACCGCGCGCGTGTTATCCGTGGAGCCATCATCCACAAGGATCACTTCTGCTGGCAAGAGAGTCTGCGCGAGCACGCTATCAAGAGCTTGCCTGATCACAGAAGCACGATTGAAGGTTGGTATGATCGCACTAATCCGGATATCATCCATCAGCGAAATCCTCTTTACTCACTCTTGCAACCATTCAGAAAGCCTGCTCCAAACCCCAGATCAAATCCCTCGCCAAACGTAACCTGGCCCGATAGAACCAACGCAACATGAAGAGATAGCACATCAGCTTGTGGTTCCACGAAATTGGACCTCGCCCAATCACGGATAAAAGGACCCTAAATTGATGCCAATGTGGAAATACAAGGGTTCCTGATTTCGATGGTTCGAACCAGGACATGCGCGCTTGGCGTCCGGGGTTTGCGGCCACAGAACTTTGCGCATGGAGGCGATGGTGGAAAAGAACATCCCCAATTTCATAAAATGGCCCGAAAAGCCCCAATTCAGCCAATAGAGTGCGATCTGAATCCGAGTAATCACCGATCAAAAGCGTCTGTCTTAATATGTCCGCTCGAATAAGCCCAAAAATTTCTTCACATGTATGCGATGGATGCAGAAGACTTAAATCACGAAAACGAGTTTCTGGATTCGCCATATCCAAGATGCGTATGGGCTTGCGGATTTTTATTTCAGTACCATCGCGATCAATATCCATCATCCCCGTATAACAAAGGACAATATTGGAATCACCATCCAGCGCAGCGACGCATTTCTCCAGAAAAGTCGGCATACACAGATCGTCGTGCGCCGCCCACTTGAAGTACTTGCCAGAAGCCATCTCGAATACGTGGTTAAAATTCCAGCTCGCTCCCTTATTTACATTACTTCTCAAGTATTGAATTCTTTCATCCGCAGCTGCGTAACGCACGCAAATTTCCTGCGTGTCGTCTGTCGATCCATTGTCAGAAATGAGCAGCTCAAAATCCAGGAACGTTTGCCCGAGAATAGAATCGATCGCTCCTGACAAATATTCGGCGCCATTAAACACGGGCAGGCCAATGCTCACTGTGTGCAGAGTAGGTTTCATTTCGCTTTCAAACCCTTTATCTGGCCACCAGATCGTATGGGGATCATACGACCTCGACGCCAAGAACCATAGCGAAAGGTTCCCAGAATGACTTTCGCTGCTTGTTTTATCTTCCTTAATCCGACACTAACTGGAGAGAAGCTAACTGCGGACCATTCACGGCCGCTGATGACCCCCTGCTCTAGATCATAAGCTTCGAACAACTCCGTCAGCCGCCGAATGTGATTTGATCTGCGAACACGCTGATCCACTCGAGCTGTCACGACAGGATCCGTTACCGGTTCATAATAAATAGTTCGAAACCTCGTCTGAACATCCTCGGCAATAATTGAACGGTCGCGCTTAATTGCGTCAGCAAAATCAGGCGATCCTTCATGATGTAGATGAATCTTCGCCGAATAGTTACCCCCGATGACATGATGAATTTTTTCCCAGTAGTGATCTTTTTGAGGAAAGTAAGGTATGTCTAGGTATTGGCACACCGCGCCAAGCTTCGCATTATCTGATACCAGATCTTTGTAATGAATCGCGCGCCAATCACGGATGATCGCAAAATAAAGGCGGTGATAATTCACCCATGACCTTTCCCATTCTTGGTAACGCCCCCGCTTCTGGAAAGAGTGCGCAATTTCAAGAGGAGATTTCCAGATCAGGATGTTGCGAGTCTCAATCCCCCTCTTCTTTAGGTATTCACTTTGCGCTTGAATCCAAAAAGGATTTTTGCTCGAATCCACGATGAATTCGGTATGAGGAAACGTTCGAAACACCGTTTCGTACAATTTTTCAGGTCCTAATTTTCTCAATCGAGGCCAAAGCCCGCACTCTTGATCGCCACATCCGCAATCCAATGTCGGGTGGAACTGCTTCGTGGGAAGGAGAAAATTTTGTGCCTCGCCACATGTAAATCCGCGCGCATCATTTCCCAAGATCATCGCCAAAAGAGTTGAGCCGCTAAATGGCGCACTGCCTACAAAAATAACTTTCCTCATTTGCTCTTTCCTTTCGAGGCGAGGTTTTCGTCCTAGGGAAATCTGCTCCCATGTCCGCTTAACTTGCTGCGTTCCGTTTCGCGATCGTTTGATCATAAAGAAGCGTCTGCTTCACTTAAATACATTTCGGGATTACGTTTGAGGGCCTCCCGAAGAACATACCCCAAGCAGACCCAATAAAGCAGCATGGGGACTCGAAACGTGAGCACAGTTTTGTACCATAACCAAAGAGGCCAAAGCACAGAAAACAACAGTAATGCGTAGCGTAATTCCGTCGCCTTTGAATGTGGAAATCGCTGGATATCTCGGTAGAGAATCGTGCAGATCCAGAGAGTAAAACCCAGGATAAGCAGGATGCCGAACATGCCCATCTCCTGGATAATGACCAGGAGGCTTGTCCGCGATTGTTGGCCCAGTGTGTCTTCTAAAAATCCAACCCCTGCAGTCCCAAGGGTGACACTTTCACCACGTGCGCCAAGTCCCAGTCCGATGGCGAATGTTATGGGATCTCGCTGGATCGATTGCCAAACGTAGGCGAGAGCATAATTTCTCCCCACATCAACTCTCACCCCCGCTTCCCCATCCAAACGATTGTAGCGCGAGAAGATTTCACTTAACCTTTCGGGCTGCAAATAGGCTTCGAAGGGGATCCGTTTGGCGGAGGGAACCAATTGGTTGTACAAAAGTCCAAAAATCACCACGGCTGCCATGAGTGCTCCGGCATACAGGGTGAGCTTAAAAATTCGGCCGGTTCGCAGGGCATAGAGGGTTATTGCAATAACGCCGAAAACGATCACTAGCAATGGAAATATTCTCATCGAACCCAGGACACTCGAAATGATCCCGGACGCCAAGACGAAGGTGATAAGCTTCCAGCGATCGCTTGCCAACCAACGTCCCATTGCAAGGCAAAGAGTGAACGCGATGAGCAGTAACAGAGGCCCAACGCCAAAGCTCCCGAAAGTTCCCGCCAAATGATCCCCGATTGGCTCGCCGGCAATTGCTTGAACAATTTGGATGGCAACCTCAATCCCTAGAATCCAGACCATGATCCTAATCAACCGATCAGAAAAATCGCGTGACCAAGTCGGGGAAACGTAGACGTAGAGACCCATCAAGGGAAATTCGAAGAGCTTCCACCAACCCCAAGCTGTCTCCAGCAGGCCTTGCCCATGAAAAAATGCCGCGGCGACACCAAGTGCCGAAATTCCGGCGATGGCCCACACGGCAAAAGGAACTTGGTCGAAAGCCATCATCCTTAAATAGAGCAAGGCGATGACGGAGAGGAGTAGGCCTTGCGAGAACCAGCGAACAGATGCTGGGAGGATATTAAGGTAGATGAATATCGGGGTAATCAAGTCAGCCGCAAAGGCGATGACCAACAGCAGATTGAAATCAAAGATATCCACTTTAGGGCGCAGCAGGTTCACTTGTTTGGGTTGGCTTAAGTCAAACTCGATAACTTTACTCATCAGGTGTTCCCGTATGCCAACTTTCCACGCGTCGCCCCATTAATTGTTCAACTGCGTTAATTTCTGGCGCCAAGGTGTTCCAGAGGACTTCACGGACTTCAGGTTTGATCGGCGGCTTCACATCCAACTTATTGGATAACATGCGGCGGATCGGGCGCCGGACTGCAATGGGAATAGAAGGACGAACTTTTTGAAAAAGTGATGTGGCTGCCAATTTGCGCACAGAAGCGTATTTCAAATACCATGTACCCAAGGTCTTATGTTTTTCACTCGGCCCAGCATCAGCAAAATCGAATTCGTGAATGTTTAGAAATTCCGTTATTCTATTTAAGGTCGACTGTTGATCGGCAATGTACTCTTCAAAAACAAGCAAGAGAATATTTTCCATTGGAAAAAGTTCGACATAAGGTTTCATTTGAAAATAGTATCGGCTGCGGTTTAAGTAGGCATCCTGCAACAAAAGTGTTTCGCCAGAATCACCATTGACCAATCCACGTACAAGGTCGTGTGCGTAATTTGAGATCGTCCTTTCGACGGGATTTCGCATGATGTAGATCAGTTTTAGATTGGGGTTGTAGGCAAATAACCTTGTATGCGTATGCTCCCATTCGGGTAGAAATGTATACATGGTCGATGCCTCGCCGCAGATCTGGCCATTCCTTGGGGCAAAAAGACCATGATAATGGTCCAGTCCAGCCTCCCAATCATCGGTTTGGTTGAAATAGCCCGGCTCTTTCAATTGCGAGAAGCAAATAGCAGGATGTTGAGCCAATTGAGAAGCCAGGCTGGTTGTGCCACATTTTTGGGCGCCGATCATCATAAAATCCACGCGCATTAAATTTGTCCTATGAACTTACGTTGCTGCTACGTCATAGTGGATGGGATGGGTTGTCATTCTAGGCCGAAGCACAACGAATCCGAAGAATTTCGTTGCGCATGGACATGAATTGTTTTCATCGGAAAACAGGGTTTAGCGTCGCTTTGTGTTATGAAGCGCCTTCGCTCCTTAGAATGAAATCTTCCCATCATGCTCATCTAGACTCAGCTCTCGACTAGCCTTAAAAATCCCAATCTGCATATTGGATAACAATTTCAAATGTCTCTCCGGATGGAACCAATAAATCCAGCATCAGAGATCCTCCCCTGATTTCATAGGGAAAAGACACCCCATTAACGCGTAGTTCAACGATGGGCAGATTTTCTGTTTCTTCCTTGATAACGTGATAGGTGATCGTATTGGCATGTGGATTCGTCATGATGAACTGATTTGTGTAAAACTGAACATCGATGCTGCCATCATCATTCGATTTTTCAAGATGCAAATGCCTAAAAATGTCCCCCAAACTACGCCACTGAACTCCTGTTTCTACCCCGTTGATAAGCTCGGCTACGGGGTTAAAAGCATCTATCCCGGATTCGAACAACAAATCTGGCCTTGAGAAGAAAAGGGCCGGTTTGTCGAGGAATAGATCAAGCACAAATCCTTGAATATCAGGAATAAACGGATTGTAATCCCCGGGGTGCCAACGATCAGATAACGGAAAATTTCCATAATCCATAAAGGCGGGATACATTCCGTAATCCCAATTATCTGGTCGATCTCGATCGAGGGGAACATGTTTGCTATTTACACTGGCGAGATAGTTGTATTTCTTGAGCAGCACCAAGGTATCCTCTGGGGAAATGCCCTGAGGGAAGATCATAATGCGATCATCGACAATTCCAGTTCGGGCGCGCAGCTTTTGCATGCGCTCGAGTCCTTCCAAAATATCTGCTTCTTGATCAGCAATTGGCCGAGGGTACAGCCAACTCTCATTCCCATCGCTTTCGGAGACACTGTATTTGTAAAATTCATAACCATCGGCGTTGTTCCCTGCCTGTACCAGTGAAAATCGATCCGCATTGGCGCGTAAAATCTTTACAACTTCAGCTTCCGCACTATCCCAGTATCTGGGGATGAAACCGATGGTTGTATGAAAATCGGATGCCTCCATCGCTGCCGCAAGTCCTGCATAATCCAACCCCGACGAATCGGAGCGCAGTGCCAGCGCATCGAGGGTTAGATTGGCGTAATTCTGATCGCGATGCCACGCCTCCTCACCCATTACATATTTCAGGGTGATAAAAAGAGGCGCGATTTTTCCAAAGTTAAAGACCTTAAAAAACATCTCACGAAAAGGGAGATCATCAAAACTCTGTGCTAGTTCTCCGCCATCGATGAAAAGGGAACCCAGTCCAATATCCATTTTTACGAATATGGGGTAACTTATGCCTTGCTCGTCGATGGAGGAGATTAAAGTGGTGACGTTCTCCCAATCTTCGATTACAAGTGCTAAATCCCTTTGTGGTGCGGAGGAAGGTGAAACAAATACCTGGTTGCTGAGCTCCATCGTGATCTCTGGTGCTTGCGACGACACATACCAATCCCTATCCAGATCGTCGGGCATAAAAAACCCATCTACTACTCCACCGCTTAATCTCCTTAACGCGCTAGGATCACGATATTGATTGATATCGGAAATTAACAGACTGATTCCACCATGCTCAATTATCGATTGCAGCAGATCCTGCTCCTCCTGGTTGATTCGCCCCCTGAATAAATTATCGCCCCAAATAGCAACGAGCTTAAAATAGTTCCCCTCTGAATCCCGAAAAATTTCGTCCGTCAATCTCGTCTCATCAAGGTTAATTCTTTTACAGATTAAGCCGAGGAACTCGGCGAGCCGACAATAGTTCGTGTCAAAATTTCCGGAATGTTCTCCCGAGTAAAGAAGAAGAACATCTTCGATGTCATCGCCTCTCGGGGCGCCTTCAGAGAGCGGGATGCGGATAAGTTGCCCTTGATCATTTTCGCTCTGGGAACTGGATGGGAGGGAATTTCCTTGAGAGGAAGGAGAAGAATTATCCGCGCCGCCGGCCCCACCGGGGCCTGCAATCGCAGGGCGAACTCGATCCAGTGAAAACCGACCAGGGCCGGAAAGAACGAGAAATAAGCCACCGCCCAAAAATATGCTGAATAAAAATGTGAGCGCCACCTCTCGACGGTTCATTCTGCTTGATGTGCCTCAATTGGTTGCATTTGCTGAGTCTGGGTTCCCATTTTCAGCATGGAAAAATAATCCCGAATTGCGCCGCAAATCATTTCGATTTGACCGTCCTCGAGTTCGGGATACATAGGCAGCGATAGTAGGCTATTTGCCAACCGTTCACTGACGGGAAAGCTTCCCTCGCCATAACCAAGATGCGCGAACGCAGGTTGCAAGTGGATGGGTGTGGGGTAGTGGACCCCGCTGGCGATCCCTCTCTCCTGCAGGAAAGCCGCTAGCGCATCACGATCCTCCACGGTTACGACGTAAAGATGAAAAACGTGTTCCAAGTCCGCTGCAACCCGGGGAAGGCCGAGAGGCAGATCATTCAACAGGTCGGCATATCTCTGGGCGTGGCGCCGTCGAGCGGCATTCCAGTCATCGAGCTGGGGCAACTTGGCCAAAAGAATCGAGGCCTGGAGAGTATCCAGGCGGTGGTTATGCCCACTAAATAGGTGAACGTTCTTTTGATCCTGTCCGAAATTGCGTAGCAGACGAAGACGATGGGCGATTTCTTCATCGTCCGTCACGACCGCGCCCCCATCCCCAAATGCGCCGAGATTTTTCGCGGGATAAAAGCTAAAAGCTGCGCTATGCCCGAGAGAGCCAACCCTTTTCCCATTGATTCGGGCGCCATGGGCCTGGCAAGCATCCTCGATAACAATAAGATCGCATTCTTGAGCGATTGCCATGATTGGAGTCATGTCGGCCGGATGGCCATAGAGATGCACCGGGATAAGTGCCTTCGTTCTAGCGGTAATTGCTTCTTCCAAAGCATGAGGATCCATCGTATACGTCTGAGGATCTACATCGACGAGAACGGGCTTTGCGCCGACGTAGGTAATGGCACACGCCGTGGCAATAAACGTGTTTGCCGTCGTAATAACTTCATCGCCCGGGCCAATACCGTGGGCTTCCATTGCCAGATGCAGTGCGGAAGTACCGCTATCCACGCCCACTGCAAAAGCCGCTCCGCAGTACGCTGCAAAACTGCTCTCCAGCTTCTGCACGGCATCGCCCAGGATAAAATCGGCACGCTCGACCACATCCATAATCGCAGAATCGATCTCTTCGGCCATGCCTTGATATTGTGCTGCCAAATCCACGAATGGAATCTTCGTGATCAATGTCGCCTCCGGTCTTAGGTTCGTCGCTTTTGATCGAGTCTTAGCCATAACGCGAGGGTTTGGTCTTTTTCCTTAGCCAGCTCAGGCGGCGAACTTTGTTTGACCTTCGGCGAAAGAGCCTGCTTAGCCGATTCCCATATTTCTTCGAGGGGAAAATGTAGTTGTAGTGCGTAAAATAGAAACCGCCTGCTCGAGGATCTGCCTTGTTGAAGACGGCTCCGATGACGATCGCTCCCACTTGCTCGAGCTGCTGAAGTGCCATGTTAATGCTTTTTTCGGTAGCCAGATGGCGTGCGATCACCAACAATACCCCATCGACCAGAGGCGCGAGGGCCGCACCGTCCGCAACCGCCAAGAGCGGCGGACTGTCAAATAGGATGATATCTGCCATCCCTTTCAGGGCTTCAATCGTCTTCGTCAGTCTCTTCGATTCAAGCAGATCACCTGAGTTTGAGGGAATGCTTCCACTTGTCAGCACCTTGACTCCGTAGACACTGGTGGTCTTCAAGGTTGCCTCCAAAGTGCTCAGCCCAAAAAGCACGTCACTAAGACCGTTTTCAAAAGGAAGATGGAAAAGCTTATGCAGACTGGGTCGGCCAAAATCACTATCTACGACGATCACACTTTTCCCGCTCTGGGCAAAGGAAGCCGCCAAATTGGCCAAAATGGTTGATTTCCCTGAATCAGGCTCAGGACTGGCGATCATCAACACCTTGGGCGTTCCATTTTTCTGAAGTGACAGCACATTGCCACGCAGGATTCGAAATGCCTCCGCTATGGGAGAGCGAACATCGCTCTCCATGATCAGATGACCGTGAAAATTTTCTTCTGATTTGTGGAAATACGGGATCCAACCCAGCGGATGAGCATTAAGTACGCGTGTCAAATCTTCTGAGCTATGAATACGTGTGTCGAGATTATCAAATAGAAATGCCAGTCCGATCCCGGCGCTGAGCCCCACAATGACGCTTAGCGCCACATTCACGGGGATATTGGGCTTGCTGGGCGAAATTGGTGCAATCGCTGGTTCAACCACGCTGATACTATTGGCCCGCAATCCCTCTGAAATTCGTATACGATCGTTCTCATCCAGCAGCATGGCATAGGTTTCTTCTTGAATCCGAATTCTGGTGGATAAATCTTCGATTGATCCTAACTGGACCAAACCTGCTGCACCACCCAACATATCCTTGAGCTGATTCCTGTTAGCTTGCAAATCTTCTTCAATGATCACCAATTGCTCTTGAAGACTTTCGCGGGCACTCTTACCGGGCCCGGCAAAGAGGCTGCTTTGTTCTTCTATTAATAATGCCGCCAATGTTTCCGCGATATTGGCCGCCGTAACACCCGTATTACCCTGCGCTGTGATTTCGATTAGCTCGGTATTGGGCAACGCCTGTACATTAACCTGCTTGGATAATTCGGCTGGTGATAAGGGGAGCGACAGCCTAAGGATCACCTCTTCGAGAAATGGGCGGCTTTGTAACAATTGCACGTTCGTATTGATTAATCGATCTGAGTATTCGAGCTGCACATAATTTATCGAGCCATCTTGACCTTGTGCGATTCGAACCAACGTCGAAGCCGAGTAGACTGGGACCATCAGCGAACTGGCAACGACCACAATTTCTATTGTCACAATCGCAACGATGATGATGATCCATTTTCGTCGTGCCAGGATCTCCAGGTAGCGTCGTAATTCCATCGTAAACTCCTTAGCTTCGAATTCCCCTTCGCGTTCTTGTCTCTACGTCAACACCGCCTACATAGGGTTGATCAACAAGATCGTAGGGACAAGGCAACTCGTCTACTGATTTGACCGCAATGGCGGGATTCCCCATCGCCAAAGTATTCGCGGGAACATCCTTGGTTACCACACTCCCCGCACCGATTAATGCATTTTCACCGATAGTAATGTGCGACAGGATGGTCGCGTTAATGCCAATGCGTGCTCCGCTCTTAATCGTAGGCCCGCGCATACAGAGGCCACATACGGGTTGGGGGTCGTTGGCCAACATCACTCCAGGCGCCAAAAAGACGTTGTCCTCGATCGTCGTAAATTGTGCCACGTAGACATTGTTATGAATGCGAACGCGATCACCAATCTGGCAACCATAATCAATCGTCGAATTGTTCCAAATACTGAGCTGGTCGCCGATGACATTTTCTTCTCGAATGACAACATGATGGCCCGTCTCAAGCCGCGTGCCAATCGATGTTCCCGCATAAATCACTGTCCCAGAACGCAATCGTGCTCCCGCGCCAATTCGCAGCGCGGGATTCTTAAGCTCGCGCCCCGGCATATACCCGAGTACGACAGATGGATCAATATCCGAGGGGTCGGTAACACCAACCTCGATGAGCGCGCTAGGCCGCAATTTCTGCATTGATCGCCACCTCCGAATCAACCAGGAATTCTTGACTGCCGGAATTTGCCAGCGAGCGCTCCGCAGCTTCCAATACCTTTACGACCTTCAGCCCCACCTCGCCGCTCGATTGCGGCACGCTGTGATTGATAATCGACTCAAGAAAATGCCTGCATTCGATATTCAAAGGTTCGCTGGGGCCAATATGAGGGATGACGATATCTCCATAGCGGTAGCTAAGCTTGAATTCTTCGTAGGTATCCGTATAGGGAGGTACTTCAACACCTTTATCGTAAATGCGAATTTTTTCAATGGATTCCACATCATCGTATACAGCCATTTTCTTACTTCCAACGATCGTTGTTCGCCGAACCTTAGCCGGGTCTAACCAGCTCAGACGTATATGAGCAAGAATTTTTTCTGGGAAGGTCATGTGCAGGTAGGCGATATCATGAACGCCTTCAAAGACACATGCCATTCCCTGGACACTGACGCTGATGGGTTCCTGTTCAAGGATATAGAGCAGGATGGATATATCATGGGTTGCTAAATCCCAGAGCACATTAAGGTCGCGCTGAAAAAGGCCCAAATTTGCTCGCACACCATCAATGTAATAAATCCTGCCCAATTCACCGCTTTGAATGAGCTCCTTTAAGGCTCGAACGGCCGGATGGTATTCGAAAGTATGCCCGACCATGAGGGTTAAGTTCCTGGCTGCGGCAATGTCGATTAGCTCCTGGGCATTAATCGCGCTTAATGTAAGCGGTTTTTCAACGAGCACATGCAGGTCGTTCAGCAAACATTCCTTTGCAATTTGATAATGCGTAGCGGGGGGGGTTGCGATGGCGACCGCATCTAACTGCATCGTAAAAAACTTTCTGTAGTCGTTGGTAACACTGATAAAGGGGTAGCGATTGTTGATATGCCACAGCCTCTCCTGATTTAGATCAGAGACAATGATAAGTTCAGCGGCATTAATTTCAACAAAATTGCGAATTAGGTTCGGTCCCCAATAGCCACTCCCTATGACGCCCAACCGAATTTGATCCATCGTCTTTTACCCCTCCAGCGTATGTTGCCGATTTGTTATACGACTCGTACTTTTCCAGGACCAGGCTAGCAACCTACATTGCACCTTCCAATGAAAATACCGCGCTGGGCGTCTTCAAAAGAATCTCGAGATCCAATAGCAACGATTGATTTTCGATATACCAAATGTCCATGCGTGCCATCTCATCAAATCCTGCGCTGCTGCGCGAGGTCACCTGCCATAATCCGGTTATCCCAGGTTTGGCGGCCAATCGTTGATGATGCCACTGCTGGTACATTTCCGATTCATAGGGAATTGCGGGACGCGGTCCAACCATTCCCATATCGCCTTTGAGAACATTCCAAAGTTGAGGAAGTTCGTCGAGACTTGTTTTACGCAAGAATTTGCCGACACGGGTAATGCGCGGGTCGTTAATAATTTTGCGGACACCCGATTCCTCACCCTGAATGTCTTTCATCATGGATTCGTCGTTATTGATCAATGCACTTATGTAGCTCCTGTGCAGTTCATCATCTGCATCAACGTACATCGTTCGCAGTTTGAATATGGAAAACGTTGTGGCCACCTCGGATTCTCCACGACGCTTAAAGCCGATACGCTCCTGTTTAAAGATCACAGGGCCTTTTGACTCAAGCTTGATCAAGATTGCCAAAAGGAGAAGGACAGGGGCAACAATTAGCGCAGCGATGGAGGCGATCAGTATGTCAATTGCACGCTTTATGATAAAAAAGGATTTTTGTCTGGCATAGGCTTTCGAAAAATCTGGAGGATTTTCCCTCTCGAGCATATTTTCCCGCTGGGCAAGCTTCCGCTCGTTCGCCTCCAATATCGCAAATATTTTCCCGGTTAATTGCATGATGTTGATGGGTTTGCGCAGATAATCCACGGCGCCCATTTCGATGCCGTGCGCAATGTCACTCACTCGACTGCGGGCGGTGAGAAAGAGTACCGGCACATCCGATATCCTTTTCATACGCTGGAAGGTTTCCCATCCATCCATCCCTGGCATCATCACATCGAGGATGACGACATCGGGCTTACCTACTTTGACCTTCTCCAATCCGCTCCAGCCATCGTGCGCTGTATCGACTTCCAAATTTCGCTGTCGCAGAAGATTCGCAAGCAATACGCAGGTGTCCGGATCATCATCAATGATTAAAATTCTTGCTTGGGTCACGCGATTATCTCCATCCTCAGACACGCCCTCCGTCTTCCAGCGTTCCACGAGAAGCAACCCTTGTGTTCCTACCAAGCTTTCTTCGATTGAAATAAATTGAAAATGCTTCCACTCATCGTCGCCCAATAAAAGGTGTGTTAAATATGAAACCGGCGCTTGGGCCGGTTTCGCTTTTAGCTCCCCGAAAGCCCTGCCGATCATCTTCTCGGCTAGCGACCAATATAGGCTGACGGTTCATCGCTTCCATGCTTAATGTCTATTTATTGTTGTGAGACCTCGAATATTGCCACGTTGTCGATTCGAAGGATTAAGCATTAACCTTAAAATTTTCTTATTTTTTCGAGGTGTTACCTTAAATAAAATCTTACCTAACTCAACTGGTGAAGTCAACGAAACTAGGTCCGAAAGGCCTCACAACAACCTTAAATTTTTAAGTTGAATTCTCTGTAATTGTGGGTAGTTAACTCCCATCAAGGAAACTACGGATTGCAAGTGGGCATTTACTGGTATGATGATCAGACGCGGAGCGTGAACGGAACGACGCGTTAGTGGTTATTCGAGAGAGTGGAGATTGGATAACCATTGGCAATCCTCGAAGTAGATGCGCATCTTATTGGTGTGTTCACTGTTATAACACGAAAGCGAAGCGATGAAGAACAGCGCGGGTTGTTACGGGATTTTTTCCCAAACCAACGATTGGCTTCTGAGACATCCTCGCTGTTGGCAATAACAATGAAATTCCTTTTCAAGAAAACGCATGATTGCATAACATCATCCTGCGTTTGAACAATGTTTCACTTGTGCAAGGACCGCATTCCTGATGGATAAAATTAAGTATCGAAAGCATTATCACATCAGGGGGATGGCAGTTGTGCTTGCCCTCGCGCTTGCCTCGATCCTCGTTGCTACCCATTCCAATAGCGAAGCAGGGAATGGAAGCCTTCCGCCACTTGGAATTCCCCAAAACTCCACAAGCCAGCTGAATGGCGCACCAACAAGTATTATTTATCTTCCCGTCGTGCATCATGGTGGGGAACGGTTGACCACGCTCTTCGGCGTTGAAACGCGCATGGACGCTGCAGGAGGATTAGGCAAAATTAATCAAGCGAATACGTACTGGGTGCATGGCGCCTGGATCCACTGGTCGGATGTCGAACCCACAATGGGCGCAAGGGACTGGGCAGCGGTGGCGAATGAAGAACAGAAGCTGATTAATGCAGCAACCTACAATCTCGAGCCGATCGTGCTCGTGCGTTCAACACCAGACTGGGCGCAGAGATTTCCCGGGATTCAATGTGGGCAAATCCTGCCCGATAAGCTAGACGAATTCGCCGCCTTTATGGGCGACCTCGTCACGCGCTATAGCCAAGAACCCTATAACGTTAAATATTTTGAAATATGGAATGAGCCCGACGTTGCGCCTAGCCTCGTTGCCCCTGATAGCACCCATGGTTGTTGGGGGGATTTAACGGACCCCTACTACGGAGGCGGGGATTACGGCGAAATGCTCAAGGTCGTTTATCCGGCGATCAAAGCCGCGAACTCCGCGGCGCAAGTGCTCGTGGGTGGCTTGCTCCTCGATTGCAACCCCGACAATAATCCTGTAACTTGCCCCCTCGCTTTATCTCAAGGGCATTCTTGAGGCTGGCGCCGGAGATTACTTCGATGGTGTGAGTTTCCATTCCTACGATTACTACCACGGTGAGCTCGGAAAGTACGGCAATCTTAATTGGCAGAGCTTCTGGTTTTCGACGGGACCGGTTATCAAAGCAAAAGCGACCTACCTGAAGACCTTGTTGGCCAGCTATGGCTATACAGACAAAATCTTGATCAATACCGAAGGTGCTTTAATTTGCCGCTCCTTTTTTACCACCTGTGATGCTACCTTTGAAACCACAAAAGCCTACTACCTGGCACAATCGTATGCCACGGCGATTGCCATGGATCTCAAAGGTAATCTTTGGTACAAAGTTCTCGGATGGCCCGGGAGTTTCACTGCATTATTAGATCCAGATCTTGACCCATATCCTGCTTTTAACACCTATGCGTTTACATCAAACTTTTTGAAAGATGCGGTCTTCAACCGCGAAATAACAGAGTTTCCCGACGTGATGGGTTATGAGTTTGACCGCGGGGATCGACTCGTTTGGGTACTATGGTTAAAGGACGGAAGCGCGCACTCGGTCCCGCTGCCCGAAACCCCATTATCTGTGAATGAAATTTCCGCGGATGGTTCCCCCTCTTCGCTTACCCCTGGCAGTTCCCTGAACGTCACCCTGGCGCCCTTATTCGTAGAATGGAATACGCCGTAGGGGCACCTTAAGGGCTTTCCTCATTTGCAGCTGTGCTTCTCACGCGAAAACACTCAAGTAATAGCTGGTCATTTTGGAGTGCGCAACCTGAGCAAGGCTCAGGCCTCTACTTGCGCGATGCGGAAGCAGTGCTTCAGCAATCCAGAGGCACATGCAATGTGAGAAAGTTTAGAGATCCCGACCATCAATTCCGACGGAAAATAATAGGGGCAACCGCCAAGACTGAGCATTAGGCGCGCAAAAGGGATTGCTCAATCGCAGTTGTGCTTCCCACGCGCAATGACTTCGTTCAAAAATGGCTCTAGCAGAGTGGATTACCCGGGGGTGTCGGAGAAGCCCATGGAGGAGGTGGAGGCTGGGGAGGGCATGTGGCGGTCGGCGCTGGAGGATTCGTCGGCACAATAGTGTTCGTGGGGATCGGGGTTGGCGTAGCCGTTTTCTTAGGTTTTGGCGTGGACGCGGGACGCCGCGTCTTGGTCGGTGTCGCGACGAAAAATGGAGGGACTGTAAAATTTTCTTCGAAGACCAAGACAGGATCCTCTCCACCACCGTCTACTAGATAAACCTGGATCAAGGCAAGGCTCCCGGAAGGAAGCCGAGCTCCCACACAGAATAAATGATCCTCGCTTTCCTCAAGCATCAGGCAGACAAAATCGCGTCGGGTAGTGCCAATTTCTACCTTCGCCTCATACTCCCCCTCGAGCAACCCTGGAACGACGATCTTCACCATGGTTTGAGGGCCATTTTCAGTCAAATGAACAACCTCAGAGATAAATGCACCTGAAAAGTCATAGCCCAATGTGGGAGAGGGGCTCGGCGTAATTGTCGAAGTTGGCGAAGTTGTGTTTCTTGGGGTGATCGTCGGGAGAGGCGTCCAGGTGGCAGGGAGTCCGACAAAAGCATTGGGGACGCTCGTTTCAGTTTCGCGCAATCCCGTCAATGCAATCAATGGCCCATTTTCACGATCGCGATAGGCGTTGGCTATGAAGAACACAGGTATCGCAACTGCAACCATAAATGCAAAGGCAACTGCTAATCTTCTCCCCCGGCTCGGACGGTATCCCATGGGACTTCCTCGCCCAGATTATACAATAGTGAAACATGCGAACCAGTACCCCACCATTAATAACAACTTTACCAGGGAATAGTTACTGAAGGGAAGTGGGGAGCAAGGGGGCTGGGGAGTTGGGGAGCAAGGGAGCTGGGGTGCTAGGGCGCGAAAAGCGGTAGGCTGGTTTTCCAGCAGGATCGAAAAAATTGAGATTGGAAATTAGAGACTGGAGACTTGAGATTAGACACAAATATTTCTGGGCCGCCTCCATAACCAGCCGGTGGGATTAAACAAAAACAAGTCAGGTATGGAAACCTGACCTACAAACCGACCGCCCTTGGATGATTGAGATTGGCGAAACGCAATGTTCTTTATTGCGCCCAATCCTCACACGCTTTGCGAAACGCAAAGCGCCTGATCCCTGATCCCTTTTCACCGATCACACCTCATCTTCTTTTTCCGATTTCACAAATCCCTTTTGCAAAAGATGAGCCACAATGCTGCGCGCATTTTCCTCGGCATCGTGGGCAACCGTGTCCAGATGAATTTCGGGATTATTGGGTGCTTCGTAGGGATCATCAATTCCCGTAAACCCCTTGATTTCACCGCGGCGGGCCTTGGAATAAAGGCCTTTCACATCCCGTTGTTCGCAGACCTCCAAAGGAGTGTCGACAAATATTTCCACAAAATGATCGGATCCAATTCTGTTGCGTACATCGTTACGCGCGGCGCGATAAGGACTAACCGCCGCACATATTACCAGCCCGCCGTGGCGCACAATTTCGGAAGCGACGAAGCCAATCCGCCGAATATTGATATCGCGATCTTCCTTGCTGAACCCGAGTCCCTTGGATAAATGAGTGCGCACGACGTCGCCGTCGAGCAAAGTGATTTGGCGACCTCGTTCCTGGAGCAGCGTGGTGACAATTTCCGCGGTGGTCGATTTTCCGGCTCCGCTTAGACCTGTGAACCAGAGACATAGGCCTTGTTTATGGCGCGGCGGATAGACGTCTTCCAATATTCCCGCGATCTCTGGCCGCGTAAACCACGCCGGCAGATTGCGGCCATTGTTTAGATAGTCCTCACGAACTTCCGTGCCCGATATCGAGGCGGTTTTAACACCGGATCTTATGCGCGATATCTCCTCATAGCGATCTTCATCGGGCAAGTAGACCATCGCTTTGAAAGGAACCATCGTGACGCCAAGTTCATCACTAAATTGCTCGACAAGTTCCTGCGCTGCATAAGGCTCGTAAAAGGGGTCGCCGTTTTCGTCCAATCCGGGCCCGGCATGATCTCGCCCGACAATGAGATGGTTGGCTCCAAAATTGCGTCGAATAAGTGCATGCCAAAGCGCCTCCCGAGGGCCGGCGAGGCGCATGGCCAGCGGAAGCAATGCCAGCAATATTCGTTTAGGATCAAAGTAATGCGCGGATAGAGCTTTGTAGGTGCGTACGCGTGTGTAGTGACTTATATCCCCAGGTTTGGTCAGACCCACCACCGGGTGGAGCAGAAGCACGGCATCATTTTCTTCCGCTGCTCTGCGGGTAATTTCTTCGTGTGCGCGATGAATGGGATTACGCGTTTGGAAGGCAACCACATTTTGATGGCCGAAAAGTTTAAGTCGTTCGCGCACCTGGCTGGGCGTGAGCCGCAGCTCCCTAAAATCGTAATGGATCGGGGTTCTCAGCAACCGCATCGGCCCCGAGACATGCAGCGATCCCCACGTGTGCATTTCAGCGATTAAGGGATGGCGCAGCGATTGGGTTTCAAATACCTTACCGGATACTTCCTCTCGATCCCACGCATAGATTTCTTGTATGGTCAGCACCGCGATCAGTTCATTTTTGACGCTGCGCAGGGCGATCTCCTCATCGAGTTTGAGACGCTCGTCTGGTTCAACAGGAAGAGCAACAGGGATTGGAAAGATAAGGCCCGATTGCAAGCGCATTTCATCCAATACGCGCTGGTAATCGTCTTTGCCCATGAACTGATCCAGCGGAGAAAATGCGCCGCAGGCGATTAATTCAAGATCATACGCCGATCGATTGCTGATCTGCAGCGATGGCAGGGTGGCCGCATACGCGCTGAGTTCTTCGAGTGCATCCGGTGGTACTTGGAGATCGACAAGCTTACCCCCATAGGGCCTAACTAGGCGTTCCGGCATGGAGAATGATTTCTTCCTTTCGTGGATTTGGACGGCGCAGGTTGTATTTTACCCAATATTTGATTCCTCGGGATTCTTCAATGTGTTGGCAATTTGAAATAATCGTATTCATTGCGCCTATCTTCTATTCACCCTGACAGCATATCGTACTGCTATGATTAGATGAATACGCCCCGGATTGTGAACAAAGGCGATGTCCGAATGCGCACCGAAGCCCTAAAGCAGGGGGAATCCTTTTTTTTATTGTCGGGCCGATACAGGCCTCTTCGTAAGGGTGTAGTCTCTGCGCTCTAGGGGCTGTCCAAAAGGACACATTTTTCAATTTAAGGCCCAAAAAACGGTTTTTTTCGCTTCACCGCAGTATGCTCACTCGTGTAAGGGCGACTGGCATTGTACAACCCGGGGACATAGGTAACACATTGACCCGGACACATGGGTAACACTTCGTGGAATACTAGACCTGAGGAGGTCGAGTATGCCTTGGAGGAGAACCGATGTGAAGAACGAGAGAATCAGATTTATTGTAGATGCTGAACAGGAGGACAGAAACATGGCAGCCCTGTGCCGCGAGT
>JADFRQ010000033.1 GCA_022561215.1 Chloroflexota bacterium
AAACGATCCTCAACAAACGCTTGTTGTTGTTAAAGATCCAGTGTCTGGTGGTAGGGTCTTGTTTCTTCCATATACTACTCAAGCACCTTGGGGAAAGTTTGTGGACCCTATAAACATTATTTATTGGGGTGCTATCCGCCTTTCTTTCGACCAGTATCGGGACAGTTGTGGCTTATACGCTGACGCTGACAGATATTCCGTTCAAGCGCTGGCTGCGGATTTTAGTGATACTGCCGCTGGTTTCACCGCCGTTTGCCGTCAGCTTCGCCTTTATCATGCTTTTTGGTCGTCGCGGGTTGATCACCTACGATCTTCTACACATTACCAAATGGACCGTTTACGGACCCGATGGCATTGTCCTTGTTCAGTTGATCAGCGACATTCCCTTGGCGGTACTGATATTAATGGCCGTATTCGCCTCCATCAACCGCGATCTTGAGGACTCGGCTGAAGATCTCGGCGCCGGCCCGTTCCGCGTATTGCGCACCATCACTTTCCCGCTCGTCATGCCCGCGATCCTCACCGCCGCGCTGCTTAATTTCATTTCATCCATCTCCGATTTCGGAAACCCGATGCTGATTGGCGGCGGATACCAGATGCTGGCGACGCAGGCCTTCATCCAATTGGTGGAGCTTTTCGACCTTCAGCTTGGGGCTGCGCTGGCGATGCTGCTGGTGATCCCCGCGCTAGCCGCCTTTATCCTGCAACACTGGATAACCAGCAAGAAATCCTACGTCACAGTCACTGGGAGCGCGCGCACGGGATTTATCCGTAAGCTCCCCACCTGGATCAAGACGCCGTTGTTTGGCCTAACATTCTTCCTGGCGGGATTTACTGTGCTGCTTTACGGGTCCATCTTTGTTGCTTCCGTCGTGAACGCCTGGGGATTCGATTGGACGTTTACGATGCGCAACATCAATGGCGTGCTCACCGCCATTCCGCAATTGAGAAATTCACTAATCGTATCCGCTGGAGCTGGAATTGTCGGCGGCACAATAGGCATCATCCTGGCCTGGCTCGTCGCACGGCAAAAATTTCCTGGACGGGGCACTCTCGATTTTTCGGGCACCCTGATGTATGCAATCCCGGGAACGGTGATCGGGATCGGGTACATCATCGCCTTCAATGCGGCGCCGTATTTCTGGACCGGCACATTCTTCATCGTCATCATCGCCTATGCTTATCGGCGCTTGCCGGTGGGTTTGCGCACGGGTGTCGCTGCGCAAAAACAGATCGATCCTGCGCTTGAAGAAGCGTCTCTGGATTTAGGGGCTTCCAGGATACGCACCTTTTCGAAGATCACCTTCCCTCTGCTGAGCAAAGCGTTTATCGCCGGTGTGATATACATCTTCATTCGCTCGATGACCGATCTGAGTGCCGCAGTTTTCTTAAACTCGGCCAGGACCCAGCTGTACACCGTGCGCATGTTCAGTGTGATGGTGCGCGGCACGCCGAGTGAAGGGGCAGCCTTCGCCGGCCTGTTGATTCTGATCATCCTTCTCGCTCTAGGAATCTTGAGCAAACTAACCGGCAAAAGCTTCGTGGATCTCTTTAGGATTTAACCATGAGTAAATCAGATCAATTTATCACCGCCAGCATCGGGCTTAAGAACTTAAGCAAGCACTTTGACGACTTGAAGGCAGTTGACAATATGAGTCTTGAAGTCGAGGAAGGAACCCTTGTCTGCCTGCTGGGGCCGAGTGGATGCGGCAAGACGACCACCCTGCGCATGATCGCCGGATTTGAAGAACCCACCATGGGAAAGATCTTCATCGGCGAGGATGACGTCACTCTCATGCCCCCCTATATCCGGCCAACGGCGATGGTTTTCCAAAGTTATGCGCTGTTTCCCCATATGAATGTCTTCGAAAACATCGCCTACGGTCTGAAGGCGCGCCGACTCCCCAAGGATGAGATCAAGCAACGTGTACAAGATGCGGTCGCGCTCATGGAATTGCAGGGAAATGAGGGAAAGAGCCCGCCGCAATTATCCGGTGGCCAGCAGCAACGCGTGGCACTCGCACGCGCTTTGGTGATCCGTCCAAAGGTTCTGCTATTCGATGAGCCGCTTTCCAACCTCGACGCTCAGCTGCGCGTACGCATGCGCGGTGAGATTCGCGACCTGCAGCGCAAATTGGGGATCACGAGTATTTATGTCACCCACGATCAGGAAGAGGCCTTCAGCATTGCCGATGTGGTGGCGATCATGAACGAGGGGAAAATGGTACAGCTGGGCACGCCGCGTGAGCTCTATAGCCAACCGATCAACCAATTTGTGGCCGAATTTGTGGGGCTTTCAAACCTCGTACCTGTGGAATTGGTGGAAACTGGGCCAGAATTAACGACGGTTAAAGTGTTTGGCCAGACCATCCTCCACCGCGAACAACTCAAGGGTGCTTCAGATGAGCTCTCGGTTGTGCTGCGTCCTGAAGCGATTCAGATCGCGCGTGATTCAGAGGATGGTGTCCGAGCGAGAGTGATGAACCTGGCGTACATCGGTCCCATCGTACGCTACAGAGTGATCATGGATGAGGATGGATCACAATTGTTGGTTGATCTCTCCAATCCTGGTCCCGATGAATTCTATGCGGAAGGCACCGCAGTAAGTATCATCCTTCCTGGCGAAGTATCCGTGCTCTTGAGCAAGACAGGCCAATCTGCCTCCGTGGAGGCATAAGCATGCGGTGTGAATCTTAAGAAGACGTGGAGGAGAGGTCAGATTGCCTTGGAGTCGAAAGTATTCTTAGGAAAAAGTAGGCCCTCGCCCGAATATGTCATTCCGAATGAAGCGCGTAGCGCTGACTGAGGAATCCCTTTTGCGCTGCAATTTGCTGAACCTTGGTCCTGGGGATTCTTCGCTGCGCTCGGAATGAGATCAGGGAAGAAAACCGCTATTGTCATCCAAAGAATTACCTACAAAGGAGCCCTATGACACAAAAAATCCTTGCCATTTGCTTCGACTTCGGCGACACGCTAGCCGACGAGGCCAGCGAAGTCAAAGATGAAACACAAACGACGCTGCGCGCCGAGTTGATCCCCGGTGCAGGCGAGCTAATACATGAACTGCATCGCCGCAGATACCCGCTGGCGCTTGTCGCCGATGGACGGCCCGGTACTTATGCGAATGTCCTGAAACAGCATGCCATCCACAAATTATTCACAGTCTTCGCCATTTCAGAATTGGTGGGGGTTGAAAAACCGGATAAGCGCATGTTCGTGCACGCGCTGGATCAATTGGGCATTGAGCCGGCGGATTACGCGAAGGTGATAATGGTCGGGAATCGATTGGATCGCGATGTGCGCGGCGCCAACGATTTGGGGATGATCAGCGTTTGGCTGGATTGGTCTCCACGCCAGTCGAAAATACCGGCAAATGATGCCGAAACACCAGATTTTACGATCAAGCTTCCTGAGGATTTACTCGGCGTGATCGCAGAAATCGAAGGGACTGAATCCTCGTAGCATCTCCCCCCGGGGGAGATGACCTATGCACATTTTAGCCGAAGAGGGCTGCCAACGATGCAGGAATTTCAGCGAAATACGCATCTGCCCGCTTTTGGTTCTGCCCTGGTTCTCCGCATTCGAACGCCATCCAGCCATTGTAATTAATTTCATCAAGTGTCTTCAAAATGGATTTGAAATCAAGTGTGCCCTGCCCTGGCAAGCGGCGATTGCTATCAGCCAGGTGAACATGCCCAATCGACTGTGCATGGGTCCTTATAGCTCCAATTAATTCACGCTCATCCAGCGCCATATGAAAGAGATCGGCCACGATTTTGATGCGCGGGTTATGGAGCGGCGCGACCAGCGAAGCAGCATCTTCGAGACGCACGAGGAGATGGGTCTCGTAGCGATTGACCACTTCGACCCAAAGCTCGATATTTGCGCGATCCAGCTCCTCCGCCATTTGTTCAAGCTGAGCCGTAAGCAGCGCGCGTTCGAGCTCAATCGCGGTCTTATAAGGAGATAAATCCGGAAGCAGGGGTCCAAAAAAATGCGGGACGAAGACCACGCCCGCAGCCCCAATGCGGCTTCCTAACTGGATGGCTTCTTTTAATTCATCCAGCGCTCGGCCGCGCTCCTCGGGATTTGGATCGAGAAATCGCGCGCGCCGTCCATGGTTTATTGTCGCGGCGGTTATTCCACCTCGTCCGCTCAATTTCTCAATTTCTCCCACTTGTCCCGGCAGCGTTACGCTCCAAAACTCAATACCTTGAAATCCTAGATCCGCCGCTTGAGAAAAACGATCAGCGAGACCGGGGCCCGGGAGCATGTCCTCTTGTATTGCAACTTTGCGCTTGCTCATACTAGCAATCCATAGTGCTGCAGAATATTATGCAGCCCCTTGGAGGTTGTCTTCGGAGAGACATAGTCCACGAGCTTTTTTATTTGGGCGTTGGCATTTTCAGGCGCTGCACGATGACCGATGATGGCAAGAAAAGGCAAATCCACGTCAGAATCGCCTACGCCAAGCATGTTACCCATGCCCAGATCGATTGTCTTCGCCAGAAATTCAATTCCCTTTCCCTTGTCCATGCCACGGGGGAGCACATTAAGGCAGGATGTGGAATAGGTTAGGTCCACCTTCTCCACCAACGTACCCAGCGCATCTTCGGCTTGTTTGCGCAGGAGCGAGGTTTTGGAGGGATCATGCGCAAAAAGCGTGAGACTGTGTACTTTCCCAGGCTGAATGAAGGCCACTCCCTTCTTCACCAGGTCGCTTTCCAGACGGTCGCGGACTTCACGGAAACCATCCTCATCCGCCAGTTGAGGATGCGGGTGAAAGCCATAAGGGTGTGGAACGAAAAGACCTGCCCCATTTTCGTAGATTCCCGGGAGATGACCGGCGATGGCCTGCAGAAGCGCCTCGACATAAGCCGCAGGCCGCCCCGAACATAACGTGACCGCCGGAAGATTCGCATCCTTCTGCGCGGCCTCGTTCATACCTGCCAGAAGCTGGAGCATCTCCAGATCGAGCGGTCGACTCTCACCATCCGTCAACACACCATCGATATCCAGCACAACCAATTGGATGGATTTTGAGTTGGTGTTCATCTACGTGGATTCAGAGCCTTTCGAGCTAACCGTTTCGGCCCTCGTCAAAGATGCTGCCGATTTTCGCGCAAATTGTCGGGGTTATTGTAACTGCGCGCTGTCCGTGTGACAATCATCCGTAGTCTGGGTGATCCCGGCGAACCACCCCTACTTTATGACTCACTCCGCTCTTCCCACTTCGTTCGGGTACATCATCTGATCGAGGTGCATTGCACCTTGTATCCTTTGCATGGCGTGCTTCACAAACCATGCCTTGAATCGCGTAGGGGCACGGCATGCCGTGCCCCTACCAATATATAATTCTGGACGGGATTTTCCACTAGCTTTGATCTGCCTCGCGTAGGGAAAATTTAAGCTAACCTCCGGTTAGCCAACCGCCCTGGTGCATATTCGGTAAATAAAACGCCCCTCGATGATTAATGAACATTCATGGAGTTAGGAAAATTGAAGAGTAAGAGTAAAGAACGCCAATATAGACCAGAAGGTTCTCCCCCGACTAACCCTTAATGCTTATTCTTCACAAGCTTGTAGTCGTACTGGCCACCCCTTTTTCTCGGTCCTCTGCCATAGTAGTGCCATTGTGGAAAGTTGAAATCGGAGGTCACAGAACGGGGCATCAAGTATACGGCCTTGAGAAATGATTCCAGGTCGGGCACTTTATAAATGTTTACTTCGTATCCCCAGAGATCCATCTGATCAAAAATAGAACGCAGCTGCTCATGCTCCCAACTTATGGAAAAACGATTTATCCCCCAACCTCGGAACATCTCCAATGTCTCATGAGATTTGTCCGTCGAGGCCAGGAGCAAGGGAATTAAGAAATCGATTGGACACTGAATAATAGATTTCGGGTGCGCCTTTAATATTTGTTCAAACCCTTGTTTCTTTAGGCGTTCTATGTTGCCGTTGAACCATAGATCATCGTCAGGCAGACCAACCTCGCTGACTAACTTCAGGACCTCATCCACCAGCCTCCCCCCCGTCTTCAAGTCGAGCTTGATCGCCCTTCTGGCGGATTTCACCTTTTTCAAGACCTTGGGCAATATAAGCCAATCCTCATCCTGCTCGAGGGGTAAATCTTCAAAAGAATCATGCCGCAGGATCACATGGTAATCGCCCGGTTCCAGGCGCAGATCGACTTCCAGCCAATGCACATCGGAGGCCAAGAATTGGCGAAGATTGACGGCATCATTCACGCCATGCCAAACAAGTTGGACATGGGATGGTAGCAATTTTTCGTCCGAAATGAGCTCAGATAAACGATAATCATTCCCGCGTGCGGTACCACGCGGCACGTATGTGCGCACGCTTTCAAAGATCGTGTTGGCATGTAGAAGTAACACGTTTTTGTCCGGATCAGCCTTGGCCAGCGCTTTTAGATTGGTCGGTTCATTATCGATAAAGGCAAACACGTGATAGCCGGCGTCCGTAAAATACTTGAGCCCGTCAACTTTTGTGTTTGGAACCTCTTCTCCCCAACCCTTGGGGTTCATGTAGAGCAGTTCGTCTTTAAAAACGACGCGATAGGGTTTACCCAGTTGGTTCAGGGAACGCAACGAATCATCACGTAGAGTTTCCGGGCGTCCTGTGACCAAACCCACAGATGTATTGGGCTGAATCTGGAACCAGCGAATTACGTCCAATACCCCCTCAAATGGGCGGTGCATTTCATGGATCGCTTCCGATGTCCAGCGCTTTTGGCCAAACCACTCGAGAATTTTTTTCCGGGCTCTCCTCGCGATTCTTAACTGTTCCAATAAATCGGCTACCTGATTCTCATGTACGGTAATTTGGAAAACGTCTAGCCCTTCGAAATAATTGCTGTCATGCTCTTGATCGTACGCTTGAAGAAGCATCAGGATCATATAGCGCATGTCGAGGATCGAGCCGTCAATATCGAAAATAATCATTTGCTGCTCATTGGGGAACCGATCACACGCATCTCGATATTGAGTGGAGAGGGCTTTCATCCAATTAGTCTTCATCGATTCTCCAAGATGGTCAGGCTTACATGAGCGTACATAAGGCCCATTTTGTGACTAAAGTCAATAGTATAGTCGATTCCTGGCACATCACTTGTGATTTACGCATTATTTACCGGAGCTCTTTTATCATTCTCGACAAGCGGTTTGGGATCCACTTTTGTAAGGTCCCCCAAGGGACCAGAATTTCAGATGAAATACGATAACGTATGCTGAAGTCAAAACTCGGCCCAAAAGCGTGGCGCTGCAGAAATTTATGCACCAAATTATCGACTTTGGGTGTTTTCAGGGGGAGAAGCTGCTCAAATAATGGGGGGATGTGCAGCCCCCCGCTGCCGGCTTCTTCTGTACAGAGATGTCGAATTCTCTCGGCATCGTTCAGAAACACTTCCTCCGTGGGAGCAAAAGCATGTTTCCCAGGTTCGGAAAGCAAGATCAATCTTCCATCTTCTAGCGGGAGAGCAGCATCTTCCTTCATACGACGGATCTCGCCATGCCAACTCGCTTTCACTTCGACAATTTCTTCCTTTTCATCGAGGAACACCCAGATATGCTCGAGATCATACAGATGAACGATGTCCCAATCCCACCAGATTGCGTATTCAATGACAGTTGAAGGCTCGCCATTTTCCCCGACTTCAAAGGAAATTGGAAAGGATGTGGATTGAGCATGTTTCCTATAAATTGTGTAGCCGACCGCCAAGGGTAGAAATGGTTCCCGGGAATCAAACAGTAGCATTGGAGCTTGCGCTGTTACTATGCGGTGATCGATCCCTGTGGAAGCAGGCCGCGCTGCGAAGAGTGAAGCTAGCGCTCCGTCAACGCTCATTATTGCTCCCTTTCGACCTCATCCTCGCTCAAATAATTAGTGATTCGCAAAATTTCGCCGCGTATTTTCGTGATCCCATTGGGACCGGGAATAGGACGTCCAGGGGTACCTTGTCCGACGGAGATGTAGAGCGCGCCGTCATGCGCAATGGTAATGTTGGTAGGCGCGTCGAGCCCATCTGCAAGCACACGAGGCGGGCAGCCGTCAGCGGGATACAAGGTAACACGTCCGCTAAATCGCAGATAGCCCCCATGAACCGGGGGCGCTTGCGGATCGTAAAGATCGAATTGTGTTGGGAGAAGTTCGGTAGGCGTAGTAGTCAATTCAACAACGTAAATATTTCCGGCCTCATCAATTGCCACGTCCACTGCGGTTGTTAGGCCGATGATCTCGTCCGTAGTATCGCCCGTATCGGGATCAACACGTACTATTCTCGCGTCTCCTTCGACAAATGAGGTAATGTCGTCAATACTGCTCGCTTGTTCGTCAAACTCGTATCCTGAAAACAATGCAACCAGCAGATCACCAGTCTGGGGATCTACTGCAAGACCTGCAGGCACTGCTTGTTGACCACTGGCCAATAATGGGAATGCCACGATGTCTCGAGATTCACCAGTGAATGAGATCTCGACGAGCCTATTGAGACCGCTCTCAACTGCAAATATTTTTTGCTGATCTCGATCGAAGGCAATTCCATTCATGTTATTGCGGTCGGCTAAGGTAAGCCCTATCCTTCCGTCTGGACTAATTTCATGAAGTGCCAGGCTGTCACTCAAGCCACCGTCGTCCACCGATAGAAATAAACGCCCATCGCTGTGCAATAATAAATCACTGGGCCCGCTGACTTCATCCCGTCCTGTACCATACGCTGAAAAGCCATTGTACGTAGTGAAATGGCTGAACCAGCGATCAGCCTCAGCTTCGTCTTCGAAGTCTCCATCACCATTAAGGTCAGTAAATTTGGTGAGTTTGCCATCCCATTTCCTTGGATCAAGTAAATAGAGTCCCGTTCCCGCCTCAGCGACATACAATTCCCCTGTCAAAGACACGGCGACCCCACGGGGATTCTCTAGACCCGTGAGGATAATTTCTACAACGGGGCTAATCTCTGTATTTGAACAGGCGGGTGGTCGGGAAGGTGAGCATCCCATTAGTGCAAACAGGAATACGGCAAACACACCAACGATTAAAGAATGGGATTTCAAACTGTGGTGGCTAATTCCAAAGCAGCGAGCGTTCAGTTTTCTTGTCAAAAAA
Organism: Chloroflexota bacterium; assembly: GCA_022561215.1. GTDB lineage: Bacteria > Chloroflexota > Anaerolineae > Anaerolineales > E44-bin32 > JADFRQ01. Next base: position 9,124 of record JADFRQ010000033.1, read on the forward strand.
TTGGCACTTTTTTGTATTGAAACCAAGTTTTACCCTGTCACCAGATTTCAAGTTTAGAGATGGGTCAACCAACAAGTAATAGTGAATATCTCCAATTTTCACGTCAATCAGGTGATCACGACCGAGTGGCTCGACACCGAAGACCTCGCCTGGGATGCCCTCACTATCAATCATGATGTCTTCAGGGCGGATACCCATCATCACACTACCTTTGGCAGCCGCCTTTTCCCCTCGGTCGGCAGGTATGACCAATTCGAGGCCTTCGCTACTGGCGTGATAAGCGCCGTTTGTCTGAGAAACATCCACTTCAGTAATATTCATAGGAGGGTTGCCCACAAAACGAGCAATGAAAAGCGTGCGCGGCCGGTCGTACACTTCAGTAGGGGTATCGTAGGCGTGTAACTGGCCATCCTTCATCACGGCGATGCGATCCGCCATCGTCATCGCTTCGACCTGATCATGCGTGACATAAATTGACGTGATACCCAAATCGATTTGCAGCCGTTTGATTTCACTGCGCATCGAAAGCCTCAGTCGCGCATCAAGGTTTGACAGAGGCTCATCAAACAACAGCAGTTCCGGCTCTTTCACTAAGGCTCTTCCAAGCGCGACGCGTTGCTGTTGACCGCCAGAAAGAAAGGCCGGTCTGCGATCCATTAATTCGCCGATGCCCATCATGTCGGCTACACGTTGAGAGCGTTCGATCATTTCCGATTTCGGCGTCTTCATCAGCCTGAGTGGGTAGCTGATATTTTGCATGACGGTCATATGAGGGTAAAGGGCATAGCTTTGGAAAACCATGCCGATGTTGCGATCCTTGGGGCCAACTTCGTTGACAACGCGGCCATCAAATCGGATGATGCCGCCAGAAGGTTTATAAATCCCAGCGACCATCAGCAATGTGGTGGTTTTGCCGCAACCGGATGGGCCTAAGAAGACGACGAACTCACCATCATTAATATCCAAGTTGATGCCTTCGACACCGACAACTTTGCCCCATCGTTTCGAGAGATTCTCGAGTTTAACTTTCATAAGTAGTCCCTCATTCTATTGCGCAGTATCAGAGAGCGGATATTGTCATGACGGATGGTTTCTCAATCAAGAACCGCCCTTTGCTCCGCCAGCGTAGATGCTTAGCAGCAAATCCTGGGTAAAAATGAAGAAGAGGGCAACCGGGATGAGTTGGAAAAGTCCAACAGCCGTGACTGTTCCCCAATCGACCGCTACCGTATCTCCCTGAAAATTTTGTAGATAGACCGAGAGGGTAGCTTGTTTTCCTGCCCCAATGGTAAAAGTTTTGGGGACCAACCATGCATTCCAGCCGGACACGAATGCAAAAATAGCTAAGGCGGCGATGCCGGGTTTTAAGGTAGGGATGATGATCTGCCACCAGACCTGAAGACGCGAGGCGCCGTCAATCAAAGCCGCGCGCTCCATGTCCCACGAGACATTATCAAAAAATCCCTTCATCAACCAAATTCCAAACGGCATCTCGAAACCGACCATCACCAATCCCACGCCAATGAGGGTGTTGTATAAGCTGAGCGTGCGCAGGACGAAAAAAATGCCGATGAGCAGAGTTACACTGGGGAAAGCATGCAGGATCAGCGTGAGCGACAGAAATTGGCGGCGTCCGGGGAAATTTAAGCGTGACAGCGCGTAACCGGCCAGAGAAGAAACCAGGACCACAGTAATCGTCATGAATGAGGCGATTAGAAATGTGTTGAGGGTTACCCGCCAGATGCTGGGATAGCCGCGCCCGAAAGGCGTTTCGAGCAAGAAGCTCCAGTTATTCAGGGTCAGTTCACCGACAGGCAGCAGCCCTTCCGTACGTGTGGAAAAGGAGTTAATCAGCAACCATAAATATCCCACCATAATTGGCACAACACTGATGACCAATAACAGGTAAGGCGCACTCGACCAAATTCTTTTCCGTAGGGCCATCTGCAATATCTCCCTCGCCTTATATCAAATCAATTTTAGGTTCCTGCACTAATTCATCAAACTTGAACACGCGCATATAAATTACCGCCGCACCGATACCAATGATCACCAGGATCACAGCCCAGGCGGCGCCATACCCCCATTGTGTGTTGCCGGATTCGGTGGAAAGTGCCAGGTGATAGGCGCGCAACGCCCAGACCTCGGTCCTAAATAACCCGGGGCCACCGTCGGTGAGAAGCAAAATCTGCTCGAATGAGGTCAGCAACGAGAGAGTTTGGAATGTGAGCACGAACAAGATCGGCCACCTTATCATCGGCAGAATGATGAAACGAATGGTCTGCAGCGTCGAGCCGCCATCAACCTTCGAAGCTCTGAGGAAATCCCTGGGAATTGCCTCAATGGCAGAGGAGAAAATCACCAGGCCAAAGGAGGCTCCGATCAAACCATTGACGACGATGACGAACAACCATGGTAAGGCTGTAACAAGATCTTCTCCTGAGGTTATCCCTAACGGCCCCAAAAACTGATTGATAATGCCGTGGGGCACACGCGAGGCGATCCGGCGCCACATCAGGATATAAATTACGGAAGGCGTGAGGCGTGGCAGCAGCCACATGAGACGGAATACAAAACCCGCTCGCCGATTAATGTGTGTAGTCAAAAGCGCGATGGCTAACGCAGTGCCAAAATTAAACAAAGCAAGCGTCGTGAGAACATAAAAGAGCGTATTTCCCAAGAATTTGGAAAAAAATCTGTCCGCAAAGATTTTGGTGTAGTTCACCAGGCTCCAATTGCTGGGCAACCACCATTGCAACGTCCCAAAATTTGCTGACTTCAGATCCGATAAGCTGAGGATGAAGAGGATAATGACTGGGATAAAAAAGAAAAGGACGATCAATACTACAGCTGGCGCCATGAAGCCGTAGGCGCCCAGCTTGCTTCGCAGCCTGGTAACTTTAGAAGATTGATTTGGAACCCCGACAGGAGAGGGGGATTGGATACCCCCTCTTTCTGTCGAAAGTTTAAGGTCCATTAGATGACCTTTTCACAACTCAATTGATGATGATTTCATCACCTGATGATGATGTCATCACCCAATTGAGTTTGAAGTGTATCTACAACGAAGTCCACGGCCTCTTGGGCAGTGAATTCACCGACCTGCACAGCTGAAAGCGCATCGAATGTCGCTTGTTGCTGTGTACCCCAATTGGGGTTGTTGGGCAGGAAATTGGTGAAGTCAAGCATGTAGAGCACGTCCGTGAGAAATACAGCGCTCACGTATGGCGCGTAACTAGCTTGTGTCGTCAGGATACCCAGATGGGTGCTGTTGATTGCATGGCGCGTGTTAGCCTCATCTGTTGTGGCTTTGGCGATTACCGCCAGAGCCAGGTCGGGATGCTCACTCTGGGAACTGATCAAGTACGCCAAGGGGTGGGACAACGTTGTCGGGGATCCTCCCGCTACAGCAGCAGGATACAGCCCATAGCCCCAATTCTCGAACTGGTAGGATTCGCCGCCTAGGTTAAAATTACTCGGCCCAGTCCACTGATCGGCCCATTCAGCCCACTGCCAACTACCGCCAGCCCAGAAGAGCACATCGCCACCCGAGACAGCAGGATGATAACCATCGCCCCAGCCGGCACCAAGGAAACCAAATGAGCCACCGTCAGTAAATCCACGCTCGAAGAACTCATAAAAACCAAGACCGGCGGCGGTATCATAGACCAATTTGCCGGTGTCAGAATCGATGGTATCTCCACCAAAGGCATAGTACAGCGCAGTGAAGTCCGCGCCGTTCGAAGGTCGCATCCAGAAGCCCATGCCTTTATTCACAACGCCGGCAGCCACTGCTGCTTCGGCAGCATCCAGCATATCACTTAGAGTGAAATTGCCGGCGCGGATCTCGTCGGACAGCCCGTCAACGCGCGCAGCGTCCCAACCTGGAACCGCAGCCAAAAGGTTCTTGTCCCAGAAGATCGGACGCGCTTCCGTATCCTGGAGAATTCCCCAGCGCTCGCCCTTGAAGGTGACTGCTTCCCACAGCCCGTCAATCATATTGTCAAACTCGGGGTAATCGGCAATCATACTCTCGAGCGAGATGATGCGCCCGGCGGTCGCTTCGGTGCCGATGAACTCATGTCCTGTCAGCACGATGTCTGGCGCTTGACCATCTTCAAAAGCCAGGGCAAATTCCTGCATGATATCGCCAAAATCAGTATTGTCTTGGATGGTCTCGACGACCACTCGACGAGTATCGCCGGCTGCTTCTAGTTCGGCATTAACGGCTGCTACACCGAAGAGCAGGTTGTTGCAGCGCCAGTCCTCCGTGGGGGGTCTTGCACGGCAGCGGGCCACGATGGTGACCAACTCGCCGCCGACCGGCACCTCTACTTCAACTTCGACCGGGACTTCGACTTCGACAATCTGGGTTTCGACGACTATGATGGTTTCCGGCGTCGCTGCCCCACCACACGCAGCCACTAGCAGACTAAGCCCAATCAATAAGGTTAACAGTGGCAAAAGTCTCTTTTGCATTATTTTTTCTCCTCCATGCTAACTAGTTTGTTAATTGCATTAAGTTTGGGGGAATCTATTTTCAGTATGCGGCCTCCTAATTCTAATTTTAAGAGTGTTTTAACGGAGCCATTTGTATACGTATTCAAGCGAGGACCTATTCGGTAAAGATATTTTACCAGCAACTTGTGAATTTTCCCCATCATATTGGATTACGAGTTCGGCTGAAGAAATTCCCGTCTTTAACGCAGAATCTGATCTTTTTGGTGAAAATAGTGCGCAAACACACGAGTAACTTCGACGGGAAAACATCGAGAGACGGTTCTCACTAGCGGAAACTATTTCGCAAGACTTATGTGTTGAGGGCCTGAGGGGCCATTCGCGCGCAGCCGGGGTGCTGGAAGCCGCGCAGCAAAAGGCTCCTTTCCTGCGCGTTCAGAAATAGCGCATAGACTTCAGGACAAGAATTTGGACGCCTCTATCCCCGCTCAAAAGCAAGACGGATGTTTGGCATTTCCTTTTCTAGAACACGCTTTACACAATCTCCTTCTTCTCGAGAAGTTCACTCAACAGATCCAGGAACTCGGCCCAATGTTTCTTCGTCGTCTCCACCGCCGCTAATGAAACGTCGGCATGCACAATCTTAATTTCTGTGGAATCGCCGCGATCAAAAAATTCGATCTCCACGCTATTGGGTGAGGGCTCTTCTCGCCAATCCGTTTTCCAGTCGAAGGTATAGGCCAGCTTCTTCTGTTCTTCTACCTCGGTGTATACGCCGAAGAAGGTCCAGATTACGCCGTCGTCTTTGGCAAGCACGCGCTGATAGATCACCCCTCCCACGCGGAGATCAATGTCAACGCTGATATTTTCATAGGTACGACCTACACCCCATTTGCCCAGCGCATCGGGTTCCGTAAAGGCGCGAAAGACGGTATCCAGCGGCGCATTGAAGCTGCGCTCAATTTCCACCACCAACACTTCTTCCTTTGTAAGCTCTTTCATTCTTTTTCCTCCTTATCTTGAAGATCTCCCAGGTACTCATCCAGTACGTCGAGCCGTTCCTGCCAATGTCCTCGAACGCTGTCTGCCCATTCCGACGCTCCATCCAAAGAATCGGGAATCAATCGGCAGAATCGATACCTGCCCTCTTTCTTTCTGCGGATCATTCCGGCGCGCTCGAGGATATTGAGATGTTTGGTGATCCCCGGCTGGGATATGTCAAATAAACTCACTAAATCCAGCACGGTTACATCAGCCAGGCTGAGGGTCTTCAGAATGGCGCGCCGCGTCGGGTTGGCCAGCGCCCCGAAGACACGATTGAGTTCATTCGATGAATATATAACCATATGGTTATATATAACATAGTTTGGGAGAATTTCAAGCAGCAATATTCCTAGAGGAGGGGTTTCCTCGCCCGGGGGCGACTGGTAACGAGCTTTAGCTAACGAGCTTCAGCTCGCCGGTGCCCTTCCGACTAGTATCCGATCGCATGAATGGTTATTTGGCACACAGAATACCCCGTAGGGGCGGTTGGCTAACCTTCGGGGGCTAAAAGGTGCAATGCCACTTTAGAAGTGCGGTGCACCTGATTGTACAGATGCTCAGAGCCTTATCCGCAATCTGCTCTGCGGAGGCACGCTCAATCTTCTAAAGATACCCAGCCATAGCAGCCACTCGCCACATTTGTTGAATTTCTTTCAAAATGGCATAATCTATGAGGTGAAAATTAATAAAATGAGCATGCAAGGCGAGAAAACTGGGGTTATTCTGTCTGTATAGCGACACTCATTGACAGGAAATGGAGCAGTCTAACGCGAGATGAGCAAAATCACGCAAGTTATCAAACGCAGCGGAGCCATCGTACCCTTCAACCCTGGGCGCATTAGCAATGCAATCTATCGTGCCGCAGTATCCGTGGGGGGCCGAGATAAGGAGCGCGCCGAATGGCTGACAGAGCAAGTTGTCGCGTTGCTGGAGCAACATGGTTCGCAAGGACACATTCCCCATATTGAAGAGATTCAGGACATTGTTGAAGGGGTATTAATAGAAAATGGGCATGCCCAGGTTGCGAAAGAGTACATTCTTTACCGCGAGAAACGGGCGCTTACGCGCCAGGGCTCGGCCAGCGATACCACACAACATACGGGGAACATTCCCTGGTCGAAAATTTGGCGCGCACTGGATTGGGCAATCGAGCATAATTTGCACACGGTCGAGGCATTAAATGCGCGCATTTCTGCAGGCGAATTTGGTGCGATCGTGCAAGAGTCGGAAGCCGCCTATGAAGAAGAAGTACGCCAAGCTGCGAAAAAAATCGCCGAACGTGGCGCCGAGCTAAAGATGGTGATTATCAGCGGACCCTCCTCTTCTGGTAAGACGACCACAACCACAAAATTGGAACAACACCTTAAACAGACTGGATTAAAGTTCGTCCCACTGAACGTCGATCATTACTTCTACAACCTGGAAATGCATCCCCAAGATGAATTTGGTGATTATGACTTTGAGACTCCACAGGCTTTGGATCTTGAACTGATCGACGATCATCTTCAACGCCTAATGCGAGGCGAGCAGGTTTCCATACCGTTCTATGATTTCAAAACAAGCCAACGCTCCATGGATCAAACTCCCATGCAATTGCAAGAAGATGAAATCCTACTCATTGACAGCCTGCACGGGCTTTTCCCCAAGATGACCAGTGGCATCAGCGATGAGGCAAAATTCAAGGTTTATCTCGAACCCTTATTGCAGATGAGGGCATCCGATGGAAAGTATATACGCTGGGCAGACCTGCGATTAATGCGCCGCATGTTGCGCGATGCGGCCCACCGCGCCTATGATCCTCAAAAAACTCTGCTGCATTGGCACTATGTGCGCGCAAGCGAATTGCGCTACATTATCCCTTACATTGGTACGACCGATGTGATTATTAACAGCAGCATGCCCTACGAAGTATCGCTATACCGTCCCCTGCTGCTGGAACGTTTCGCCGAATGGGAAGTTAAGTACAAGGAAGATCCACTGCGACACGATGCCCATGAACGCGCCCTGAGATTGCATAAGCTCCTGCAGGATGTAGAAGCGGTTGAAGATGATTCCGCCGTGCCTTCGGACTCAGTGTTAAGGGAATTTATTGGGGGGAGTAGTTTAGAATATTGATGATGGGTTGAGAAGGAAAAAGTAAATCTGTAGGGGTGGTTCGTGAATCACCCCTTTTTCATTTAAACAAAGAACCGTGATGTTGAATTGTGAGCATAAAACGATAATGCTGGCATGCCGTGCCTAACACATTTGCCCTTGTAGGGGCGTTTCATGAAACGCCCTTCGCTTATTTTGTGCAACATCATCACCATGTGCGCGTCTCCGTTTGCGTGATCGGTGCTTTTACGATGGTTTTAGGCCGCGGCAAACGCCAGGCTGCAAGTCCAGAGGCAAGCAGCAAAATAACCCCGGTGGCCACGAAGGTACCGCGCAAGCCAAACCACAAGGCCACCGCGGATCCTAACAGGGGAGCGATCGAGCGCGCCCCCGCCTGGATCGAATTGTCCAGACCATAAACCGAACCTTCCTCACCTGCTTCGGTATAGGATGACAACAAGGCGCTGATCCCAGGAATCACACCGCCCATCGCCACGCCAACCAACGCAAAGAGCACCAGGATTTGCCAACCCTCGAAAACCAAACTTAACGGCAGGTATAGCAATCCCGCGATGAATATGGCGATGATTACGATCTGGCGATGCCCCACCCTATCGCCTAGGCGTCCCAGATAAATCGCGCTCAGGGTTGTCGCTGCGGAGCCTGCAGCGATAACCAATCCGGTGAAGGTGTTTACGCCGATCTCGTAGGTCCGTATTGTGCCGATGAAAAGCGGGATGATGGGAATAATCATCATTCTCCCGAGCTGGCTCAGAAAACGCATATTGTACGTGATCATGACCCCGGGGCCGGAGAGCAAGAGTCGCCACTTTTCTAAGAGTTTTTTCTGATGATCCCTGCCGACGACAGTGGGGCTAAATTTTTCATTCACACCAATCCACACCATGATGCCCGCGCTCAGCAGCATCCCGGAAGTGATATAAAAGGATGCCGCGTAGCCGAATGCATCAGCTACCACGCCACCAATAAGCGGGCCCAGGGCGAGACCTATTCCCAACCCCACCTGGAGCAGGCCCATGGCATACCCCGTTCGCCCGCGTGGGACGATGCCAGCCACCAAAGCGCTCGTAGCGGCGAGCGTTCCCGTCACCAAACCCTGGATCATACGCAGCAGGATCAATTCCTCCGCCGAGCGCACGAAGGCCATCAGCAGCAGGATCAGCGCTCCTCCGAAAAGCGAACGCTCGACCATTAGCTTCCTGCCGTAACGGTCGGCAAGCATTCCCCAAACGGGTGAGGCGATCATCATCGTGAACGCCTGGGCGGAAAAGACCAGGCCCACCAGGAATTCGATACTCAAGTTGGAATTGGAGCCTAAATCCTCGACGTACAACGGCAGAAAGGGGAAGATGCTCGAGTATCCGACAGCGGTGATAAGCTGTGCAAAGATCATGATCCTCAGCGTGCGCTGCCAATCCGTGGAGGGGGTCTCTCGCCGAGATCTAAATTTCATGACCCATAATCTTACTCGATGGTCATGCGCTGTACAGAAATATTCCGGTCTGAGGGGGTCGATGCTGCTCTGTGCAGATAATCTCGCCAGGGAATGGCTCCGATTGTGTTCTATTTTTGAAAATTTTCGGAGCTGTCTCTAAAATACTGGAATACGTTTCGCTTAGCTTAGGTACCAATCGTAATGGCAACCGGCCACGAGCTTCAGCTAACGAGATTCAGCTCGCCGATGCCCGTACACCTGAGGTTGTTCGTGACCAGAAAGAAAACGGAAGAAGAAGGCGATCGATTCTGCAAATTATAAATGGGAAAAGACAAGCCCCCAATGATTCCTACAAGAGTTAGACCATCAGGGGCGATTGCCAGGCGACTAATTCTACACCCAAATCGAAATCAATACATCTTATTTTCTTATCAAAAAAACAGCATTTCGAATGCTTAATTAGCGTCCGGCGAATTGTGGTCCCAGGATCTCATTTAGCGTCTCGATCGTTGCCGAATCGCTGCCAACATAGATCACCATAAAACGCTCCTTCAGGTAAAGGTGCGGCACATCAATCCAGGTGATCATCGTCGTCGACGTGGAACTTCCGTCACTCGAGAACATCTCCGATTCAGCCAGTGCCGCGACTGCATCAGTAAATTCGAAGACTTGTATTTCGACGCCATTGATCTTTACGATTTGCCCCTCTACAGAGAGGAACGGCTGTGAGAGCGCTTCAGCGTTTTCTACGGTCGCCCCACTTGATTCGATCTCGGCGAACAAATCATAAACATCAGCGCCGGGCCCATTTTTCCCTCCCGAACCATTTTGGTCAGGCGTTGAGGCGCTCGAACAACTCGCCGCCAGAATTGCAAAGGCAACGGCGATGAAAATCTGTGGTTTCTTCCTTAAAGTCATGATTTATGCTCCAATTCGTGACGGATCAACCCACCTCTAAAGACGTCTCACGCAGCATAATGGTTCCATCGTTATCGGCCACTCGGGATCATTGAATAGAATAGATCTGTGTATTGGATCACCACATCGAGTCAGCCAACCAGATTACGATTCCCCGCTCACTGATCACAATACGATTAGGCGTTCACTGGTCACTTTATGCTTTATGGCTCTCTGCCACTGGCAAAGATTCGAAATTCAGGCGGCGACCCCGGAAAATGTTCGCTGTAGATAATTCCGAGGGTGCTGCTCTGCTGGGAATAGGTGCAGGCGCCATTAAAGCTTCCTGCATTCCCTTCGACGATGAGCATAACATTCGGGCGAGAATCGATAAGCTCGAGTTGCGCATTGTCGAGATCGAGGATTCGAAAGACGTAACAGCCGCGGTACAGTTTCGCCTTCGCCACAGTGGGAGTCACCATAAGAAAGATCTTATCCCGCTACCTTAACATTTCTGAGGCAGAGAACCCGTTGAATTGACTATTATATAAGGAAGAAGCATCCTTATCAGAGAGGAAATTCCCTCGATAATCACATGTTTGCAGGTTGTGAGTGCAACGCAAGAGTACGATTTTGCCTCCCTCTGCGCCAGTGGGACACTTTAAGCTAATGTAAGGACCTTCCGGGGTAACTAGCGCGCCGGGTTCGGTGAATACCAGGCAGTCACCGAGGCCCGCAGGGAACAGTTGGTCAAGACGGTATTCTGGCTCTCCTAATGCATCGCTGTTATTAACTTCGTTGTAGATACTCCCGCTGAAGAGCTTGCGTTCTCGCAACCAAGGCCCACCCGGCGCAGGCGCACCTTTCCAAGCGATCCAACCGTGTTCAAAAAGCGGGACCGCGGCATCTTGATCGAGATCATAAATCCGCAAATAGCGGTGCCAAAGGATTTGCCAACGCTGCGAGGCCGGCGCATAGGGGTTGAAAATCAAGCGCGCGACCTCTTGTTCCCAAACCGCGGGAGCATCCTGGTTTGGCGGTGGAAGTGTTACCGATTCTGCGCGGTGGATAAGGCCGCGATCCTCCCACGTCACTCCATCATCTGCGGATACGGCGATGCGGGTCTGCACAAGGATCAGCTTGGGCGCAAATGCAGAGAAAGTAACCTCCGAATAACTCATCCAAATCTTACCTGTTTCGTCTTCCACAAGCGCAGTGTCAATAATGCCATTTTCGCTGACGCCGGGAACCTCAATGCGCAGCGGGAATCCGGGGATTGGAGGATTTCTCGTGTCCTGTACTGTGCGGCCATTGCAGCTGAGAATCAGAACGAACATACTTCCCAAAACAAGAATCCATTCTCTTGCGATGCGGTGCTTTTTTGACTTATTCTCAACAAGCATTTTCTTAACTCTTCGATTCTGGGGAAATTAATATGCTATGCAAAATGCTAGACTATATTCATCCGTAAGACAACTTGATAATTTGGAGTGCCGAAGCTCTACTTCGGCAGCACAAGCAGAGCTTGTGCACTCCAGAAAATTAAATCCAATATGCACAGTTCATGAACCATCGGCGATCTTCTTATAGAACACCGAATATCTGCCATGGCGTATCCCCCCGGAGAAAATCATCTTCCCGATCACCCAATTTAAGACAAATCTCTACTTGAGAGACGGCCTAATGCGATCGCAAACAACGCCCAGATCCCTGGTCCCCAATCTCCAATATCCAGTCCTCGATTCCTGCTTACAGGTTTCTGTTTACATTCCCACGCGTAAACCGGATTACCACGTTCTCTCACGCACTCGAGTATGCTTGAGCCCCTGGAGAAATTAATGCGTATAGGGTGGATCATACTTGGCCTCTTCCTCGGTGGTTGCTCGTCCTTACTCGGTACACCTATTGCTCCCACGGATGTTGCAGTCGCAACCGGCGATCTCCCTGCTGGCGAAACTTCCGCTGAGGTTCCAGCCTTGGATACAAGCAAACACAGCGTTCCCCTTGAGCAAATCTACTTCGACACCTTCCAACCGATCAACAGGGCAGTACCCCTCACCGAAGCATCGCCAGAGTTGATCCTAAGCCTCCAGGATGCCATTCCGCCGATAAACAATCCCCGGTTTGAGACCATTGATCGGGCCTCCTGGCTGACGGATTCCGACCAGGTCATTGGTTATGCAAATGAAAGCGGGGCCTGGGCTTTCCCTATTCGCATTCTCAACTTGCATGAGATTGTGAATGCAGAGCTGGGGGGCGAGCCCATCTTGATCTCCTATTGCCCGCTATGTTACAGCGCCATTGTCTACAGCCGGGCACTGCTCGGCGATCGAGAACTCACCTTCGGCAACACCAGCGCTTTGTACGAATCCGACATGGTGATGTTGGATTACGAAACGGGCAGTTATTGGTGGCAGGTAGCAGGGGAGGCAATCGTTGGTCCACTGACCGGTACGGCGCTCACCCCTTTGCCCAGTCTAACGACCACATGGGAACTGTGGCAAGAGCTTCATCCAGCTACGCTGGTTTTATCACGCGATACGGGATTTGCACGCAATTACAACCAGGACCCTTTTGCCGGTTACGATGAAATCATCAACCGTGGAAACTTTGCTTTCCCGGTGAGTGAGGCTGCCTTAGACGTCCGTTTACTCCCCGGATCGAAGGTTCTAGCCGTGAAAGTTGGCAATGCCGCACGCGCCTACCCCATCAGCGGCGCTGGAAAGATTGTGATCATGGATTTGCTCGAGGATCAGGAAGTTGTTATCTTCATTGATGAACAAAGTGGCGCAGGCGCCGCTTTTTGGGCAACGGTTGGCGATCAGTCGCTTTCATTCGAATTGCGCGATGGATCCTTCTTTGACCTCGAGACCGGCAGCCGATGGGATTTCCGTGGACGCGCGGTGGAAGGGGACCTGCTCGGGAAGCAATTGCAGGCTCTCCCTGCAAAACTCAGCTTCTGGTTCGCCATCGTCGCCGCAGAGCCGGGGATAAGTGTTTACACACCCTAGAAAGATTCAGCGGGGGTCCTTCATTCTTTGAACTCTACGATAAATGTGCTTAAGTTAGGATGCTGTGCTCCAAAGAAGGAGAACGCTCAAGGATATTTTGGGATACGCATCCTGTCCTGCGGGCAGGATGTACAATGCTGAAGCAGAGCGTCAGCACTCCAGAGTGCTGCTTTTCACCCCCATCTACGATCCAGCAGGCCGCGCAATCGCCCGCGCAATTTAGAATTGTTCTTGACGATGTAGACAGCCAGAATTCCGGGGGCAAGAATTGTGAAAGTAACCCACGCGGCATCATTCGTATATTGAAAGAGGATGGTCCACAAACCAGGTATGGATAGCAGAATTGCCGCCCATTCCAGTATCGGCAAAGTCAGGATGGGGATGATCTGCAGCAAATCATAGTCATGCACCAGAGGGCTGACCACGAAACCCCAGAGAACGAGAATGTCAAGCGGGCGTCCATCACCCTTGAATCGCCAGATCAAAACCAACAGCGCAAGCGTGATCCCCAACCACACCAACCAGTAGGCCGGCGAATTGGAGGGAAAAACCTGCAGAAGAAGGCGTGGTACCAGGCCAGAGAGGGCGCGTTCGAAAACTGGCCGCGGCACGCTCAGCCATTCAGCCGGCCAGCCAGGATTGAAGATGAAACTGGGCACGTAAAGCAATCCCAGCGATCCAGCGAAGGTAAACAGCTGATCGGGAAGGCGCCGATGCTCGCGGAAATACTGCAGCCAACGCCAAGAGGCATATGCTACGGGGACGAGACCAAGCTGCGGCTTCAACAAGGTTAATGCCAGCCAAACCCCGCCAATTTTGTTGCTTTCGTCCATGTTTTTTCGGTAACCCCAAAACCCGAGGAGGCCAAAAATAGAGGTTTGACCACCGAAAAAATGCGAGATGGTTGGCGCGAATAGCAGGACATAGGGACGAAACCCTGAGACGAGCAGCGCCAGGAGGACAGGCAGACCCAACCACAAAGCCATAGCCATAGCGCGCGGCAGGCTTTGCACGAAGGAGAAGATCATCACATAGGGCAGCGGATAGTAGCTGTTTTCGCCGTACACTTGCTGCCCTTCACGAAAATCACTCCCGATGCGTAGTATCGTTTCAAAATCGATGGGCCCCACATCGTCTTGAATGATGAACCCCAAATACAGCAGATACGGCAGCAGCAGAAGGACAATCAGCAGGAGCCGCCCTCTGGACCAGTGTTTCTTTTTTTCTTCAGGAAATGTGACAGCCAAGGTTATTTACCCATTTGCGGAAATCGCAATAGTGCCTGCGCTAGGGGACTTTATTTTAATCATCGAGACACGTTAACGCATAAAGCGTCACGTCGGGCCATTTTTGGATTGTGCGCGTACATTGGTCTTCAAAGGTAGAGAAGAACGTATCGATTGCCTTCCTATGAAGCCCGGATGGGTCATGATTGAGCATAAAATTCGCGCCTTCGAGATCCAGCAATAAATGGGTTACCTGCATCGCATTCAGTGCATTCGCCTGGTCTTCCACAGTTGGATTTTCCAAGGTTAAGCGCACCCATTGGGCTTGCTCGGCATCCGCTAGGCAGCGCCCCTCACAGTAATATACCTGTCCGTCCCACATTTGATAAACGCGGGCGTCCTCCTCCAGAGTTTCAGCAATGTAGCGCTGCGCGGCATAATCATGCCGTGCTCTGCGCAAGAATGTATCCTTCGATTCAGAGCCGAATACAACAGGGAAGGGATTAAAGCCCGCCAGGTAGATCAACTGGTAGGCCAAGGTTGTTGCAACCACTCCGCCAACAATGCCATAGGCCAGCAAGGACTTGCCAAAACTGGACTTGAACCGCATCGCCAAAGTGAGCAGAACGCTTGCAGCGAGCAGACTCAAAATTGGATAAAGGGGCAGCAAGAAGCGATTTTGCTGTGTTCCCAGCGCCCACAGACCAAAGCGCAGCAGTGCGACGAATGTGAATGTTTTCAAACGCGAGTCTTTAGAAAGGAACGGAACGAGAAAAGCGAGAGGAAATAGAATGCTGGGCATGTCGATACTCATCAGAAAAGTTCCGAATGCCTCGCGTTGTACATACAAGTTCAATGGCAGGGTTAGAAAATCGGAAATAGTTTTTCCTGTACCAAAGCTGGTGAGGTAAGTCATCAAGAGATCCAGGCGCAACGAGGACCATTCCCTCCCGCCAATAAGAAAGGGATAGATGGGATTACCCGCCAACAGCCAATTTTTTAGGTACCAGGGTGCCCCTATAGCAGCAGTGATAAACGCAAAATGAATCAGATCGGAGATTGTCCTTTTCGTCCCTCGGGAACGGCTTTGGTAAGCAATCCATAAAGTCAAGATCGCAAACATCCCCAGAGCAGGATATTTCGATCCAATCCCCAGCCCCATGCAAATTCCAGCCAAGGTAAGCCACGATTTATTTTCTGTTTCCTTCCAGCGTACGATCGCCAATAGCGCAAGGACTTCATAGATCGCCCATGCCATGTCGGTATAGGCCAAAGATCCCCAGAGGGGGAAAATGGGAATTCCCAGAAGAATACCCGCAGCGACCCACCCACCCGTCTCGCTGATATACCGTCTTCCCAGAGCGTATGTGAGCAAGACCAAACCGGCGGCATAAGCCAGATGGAGAAGCTTGGCGAAGGTCTCCGAACCGAAGGCTGTACCGATGGTGTAGAGCATATCCATCGTTAGCGGCCCGTTCGCCTGCCAAATGTCTGGGAGCAGTTGAATTCGACCATTTTCGAGGAAAATTTTGGGTGCTTGAAGGTGATACATTAACCCGTCAAAATCCCATAAAGGAGTGAGCGCCTGGATACCACTCAAGAATAATATGGAGGCGACGAGAAAGATGACGGCTATGGAGCCGATTGAAATGGAAGGAGGAAAATCCTTTCGAACAAGTTGGATAAAATCAGCGATGAGTGCACTCCACTCACGCGAAGAGAGCGCGGCAGCGAATAAGAGCCCGATGAGGATGCTGCTGGCATGCAGTAAGCCGATGAGTCCTAAGCCGAGAATTCCATAAGCTAGGGCGCCCAGACCAATCGCTGTGGCAAAAGTTAAACGCTCCAGGGAGGAGCCGAAATCGTATCCACCTACCCAGGAAAACAGCTTCAAGCCCAATCCTGCGGCGATGATTAAGACAATACCCAGCAAGCTTAAGGCAAAAAACGCATCAGGAAGCGCACGCAAGCCGGTTTCCGTCAGGCTGCGCTCAGGGACCAGCCATCGCAGCAAGGCGACGAACATTGCTGCAGTCGAGAATACAAGAATGATGCGCTTCTTCGAATTCATTGCCGCCTAGGGCTCACAGGTTACCTGCCATAAGCCGATTCCTGATGGGCTGTCCCAACGCCGCGTTTGTTGGCACGCGGAGGCAATTTCGGGCAACCATGGCCGCTTGGGGTCGGCGACAGATTGGGTGAAGGCATGCGTCATGGTATAGGGTTGGCGCAAAATCCACCAACAGCCCGTTTCGCATGCCGGAGGATTTTCGGAATCAATCAACTCCAAATTATCTAGCCCATAGTAGCTCAGTGGCAGCTGTACCTCCGGTTCCATAAGCCATACTTTGTCACCCGGGTTGGCGAATGCGTCATACTGCGCCACCAACCCCCTCCAGTCTTCGCTGGCAAATTTGGTATCGGTCTGGATTTGGGCGGCGGACCATACACCAATACCCAGCAAAGAAAACATGAGCAGCGCAGGTACGATCGCAGCCTGGCGCCCATGCAACCGGATTTTGAGCGACTGCTGCATACGCTCTGCCCCTCTGCTTAACAAAAGTATCAAGAAAGGAAGAAGGACGATAAAGTAACGATCGACATAAACAGGCCGGCGCTGGGAAATAACCCAGACGGCCCCAATCGGGATGAGCAATCCAAAAACCGCGGCAAACATTTCCAGCGATTTGAAGTTCGGTTTGCGGATCGCAAAGAAGATCAATAGAATTCCTGTAAATCCGAATAGGAGAGAGGGAATCGAAAAAACACCGCCATAGCCGGAAATTAAATTCCAGGGTGTGCGCCAGAGGTCCTGTAGCAGCGGTGTCGGAATCCACCCAATGCCCAAACTGGGTTGTGCCTGCTGCATGTACCAATAAATCCAAATTCCCAGAGGGATGAGGGCGCCAAGCAGCATGAGCGCCCATTCGCGGAAAAGGTCCGGTTTTTCACGAAGCTGGTAGACGCGGTAGGTGGTCAGTCCGGCCACCAGGAGAAAGAAGAAGTAGTGCGTGACCAATCCCATACTCATGAGCAACAAGGTCACGGCAACCCATCTAGCACTGCGAGGCTGATTTTCTCGATGCAGAAAAGCCAGCAGCAGAAAGATGGCGAAAGCCGCTGCAAGCGCATAGGGCCGGGCGTCACGGGCATACCAAAGCGTCATTGGATGAAAAGCCCAGAACCAGCCACTTACCACCATGCCGGATCGCCCGCCAACTCGGTAGCCAAGGATCAACGCTCCGGCCACCCCGGCCAGATTTGCCAGACTCGATAATAACCGTAGTCCAGTCTCGTCAGATTGGATGAAGCTCGTTATCAACTTTATGCCAACATAGTAGAGCGGCGGATTCACGCCATCGATACGCGCGGATTCCAGAAGCGTATCCCACGAAACCTGCGAGAAAAGCCATGTGTAGCCCTCATCGACCCAGATGCTTGGTCCAGCAAGATTGATAAAGCTGAAGCCTGCGGCCAGGATAATAAAAAGCATCCCGAGTCCATAATCAAGGGATGTAGGCTGGTTGCGGATGGACGAATTGCTGGAAACCATTCGAGACTACCTATCGAGGCGGAGTCAGAATTGATGAAGGCACGATCTTACAATGAAAGGTTTATTGAGGATAGAAATTGGAAATGCGTGCGCGCTGCGAGGAAGTTTCTGCGCTGGTGTCGAATTTCTTTTGTTGCTACACTTTGCCCCTCATTTTGTGGGGCAAGGTGCACAAATACAGATAGAGAGAAATATTCATCCAAATAAGTGAAACCTTATGCCTTAAGGACCAGCGACCGCATTTGAATCCTTTAACAGGGAGCAATTGTCATTTCTGATGTACTAGGCACCTCGGCCAGGCAAAAGCGCGTGAGACTGCTCACCTTCAGCGTCTCTTTGTTGCTGCTCATTGTGATCGCTTTTCATTCGATCGGCTTGGCGGTCGCACAAATTCGTTACTTCACGCTGGGCATCTATATCGTCGCTGGTTTTCTTTGGATCATTCTGCTCGGACGCTCGAAACGCGAACTTCGTATCCCACGCCTTATCTTGCCCCTGGCAGTGATTGCCATCTATCAATTTCTATTGATCGTCGTTTCCCCTGTTGCGTTTTATGGGTTTGAAATCGCGTTGATGGGCATTTTCTATCTGCTCATTTTTGTATTTTTTATTGATTCGCTCCACGGCGCGTGGGATATTGAAACCTGGGAAAACGCACTGATCAGCAGCGCCATTTTGTTTGCGTTAATCGATGTGATTGGCATCGTTCTGTGGTTTCGTAATTGGGCAGCGATCAGCGGCTCCGTTTGGCCCCTGCCCCCTTTTGGTTACCGCTCAGAAGGTTCCTTTCTGTCGCATCCCAATCTCATGGCTGCCTACATTAACCTGGTGCTGCCGTTGGTTATTACACGGCTTATTCTTGCAAAAGGGGTCGTAAAAAAAGCAACCTGGGTGTTGTTAATGCTCTTTTTCGCGGCGATTGAGTACTTTGCCTCTTCGCGCGGCGCCTGGCTGGGGGCAATCGCGGGAATAAGCGTAATGATTGTGCTGCTCAATCTGAAGACGTTCGCCCAACGAATTCCCTTCCAAAAAAGATTGAGGAGCCTGACAACGGCCAGCAATATGATGAAGCTGTTGAGCATTTTGGTTGTAGGTGCCGTAATTGGATTTATCTTTCTGCAGCAAGTGTTGCTAACCCGAGGGAGCACCGCAGGCAGTTCTGGCCGCTTTGCGATCTGGGCCAATGCCTTCAGTGTTTTTCGTGCTTCGCCGATTTGGGGCAATGGACCTTCATCGATGCGTGTGCTCTATGCCGTGCAGGCTGGTCTCCCGCCGGGATTCTCTGCTGGTCATGCGCATAATGCCATTCTCCAAATCGCAGGGGAACTAGGCGTTATCGGTCTTGCTATTGTGGGTTGGCTTGCTTTGCTGGTTGTGAGAACTTTCAACCAGGCATGGAAAACTGTCCCCGAATCCTCCCGGCCACGTTTGGCCGGATATGCAGGTATCTTTGTTGCGCTGGCCGTGCAGCATATGTTCGATTATGCCTTCGAACTCCTTCCTTATACGGTGGCGGTCTTGTTGCTGCTCGCCTTCCTCATTCACCTTGCCCCGAACACAGAAAAAATAGTTTTCCGCAAGCGCCTGGCAGTACCTCTCTTCGCAGGCTTGCTTGTGTTATACGGATTGGGCAGCGCATTTACATTAAGCGGATCGACCGAGTTTCAACAAGGGATCGATGCTGCGAGAAATGATAATTGGGCGTTGGCTCAAAGCCAGATCTGCGCGGCGTATGATGTCAACGCGTACATAAGCACATATGCATTCCAATGTGCTTTGGCTCAAGCGCAGTATACCTACGAAGAAAAGACGAATGATGAAGAATCGCTTGCAAGCGCCATAATGACCTACAAAGATGGTCTCGCAGCAGATCCCTATTGGCCGGTCTATTGGGCCAATCTTGCGGCCCTGGAATGGGCAACGGGAGATCGTGATAATGCCATGGCCCATATGCAGCTGGCCCTTGCATCCGCGCCCAACAACGCCACATTCGCACTAAATTTGGGCCGGATGGAGGAGCACCTGGGGTACGACCAAGATGCCCAAGCGCACTATCTACAAGCTCTCACACTCGGCCCTCAGCTTGAAGCAAGTCAATATTTCCACCAGACAGAATTAAGAAGGCAAACATTATCGGGCTACGTGCCGATCGTGGATCGCACCTCATCGGATTCGCTCGCCTGGGCCGGGTGGCGAGCACTGAACGAAAAAAGCTGGGAAAAAGCTAGCGAGAACCTCAACGCAGCGCTTGAAATTAATTTCAATAATGCCCACGCCTATGCCTGGCTAGCTCGACTAAACAGATCTCTCGGCGCGCAAGAGCAGGCGCAGGAAAATATTCAGACGGCATTATTCCTGGACAATGACTCACCTAATGTGAGAATAGAAGCAAGCCGCATTGCTCGGGAAATGGGCGATGAGCAGCTGATGATGGATCATCTGCTCCGGGCATACGCACAAATACGAAACGGAAACCAATCTTTTGAGTTTGCCAGCGTCTTCTATATGCGGCCTTTGCTGGACTTCGATCTCGTACCCCAACTCGTTTCCACTCTCTTGAGCCCCGCAGAAATCGACGATTTCAATGAACTGACTCAGCTTTTAGGGAGGGCGGGAGAAACACAGCAGGCGGAGGCGCTCGGGGATTGGATTTCCTACCTGGTGCAGCAGTCCATACGTTAAGGGATTCAGAGTTTGATACGTGCGGTTGCGATAAGATTTTCACATGGAAGCTGTGAAAAGAGTCAGGATGATCGTGATGGAATGATGTGATTCTGAAACCCTTTCACGAAGTGAGGACAGAATCATCGTTTTCCAATTAAAAAAGATTTTGTCCAGGCGCAACGAGATCCTTTTGTTCTTTGAAGGGCATTTACATACGCCGCCGGTCAACTCATCATTGTTATCGTGTCCAGTTTCTTGGGGCCAGCACCCTCCGAATTCGCTCCTCAGTTAATTGATCCCAAGTTGAGCAGTTCTTAAATTAATGAATTTGTGGAAATGGCCGATTATGTGAACACCTTGGGAAATTTGGATCTAGCCCAAGAAATTGAAGATTGGATAGAAACAGAGCAGTATCAAGCATTGCAGTAGCCAGTTGTAAGTCGTAATGGTTGATTGAGCGGTGATTGCATGCGATGGCTTATTTCTTATCCGCGAGACCATGCGGTTAACCATGCGTCCCTTCGAATTGAATGTAGATTGCTGGACGTTAATTCTGCATGAATTTCCAGCCGGCCAGGAGAAAAAAGGGGGTGTTTTTACTATCAGCCTGCTTGCGAGCCCACCGCCAGTCTCTATAATTTACCCCTGGCATTATTCTGTAGAGGTTTTCCTACACCATGACGATGCAAACGAAGGAGAGAAACAGTGCCTGACGGAACAAGAGTCCTTGTCACCGGTGCCGGTGGTTTCATCGGCCATCATCTGGTCACATACCTGAAGGAATCTGGCTACTGGGTACGCGGCGTGGACATCAAGTACCCTGAGTTCAGCCCAAAGGACGCTGATGAATTCGAGCTGCTCGACCTGCGGCGCTGGGATAATTGCCTGCAGGCCACGCGCGGTATGGATGAGGTCTATGCCCTGGCGGCCGACATGGGAGGCATGGGGTTTATTTCCTCCAACCACGCGCAAATCCTGCACAACAACCTGCTCATGAACATCCATAGCTTTGAAGCAGCACACGTAAACGGCGTGAAACGTTTTCTGTTCACATCGTCCGCGTGTATCTATCCCGAATACCGTCAAATGGAGGCCGACGTTATCCCTCTCAAGGAAGAGGATGCCTATCCCGCGGACCCGCAGGATGCATACGGTTGGGAGAAGCTGGTCATCGAGCGACTCGGAATGCACTACGACAAAGAGTATGGACTTGAGACGCGCATCCCGCGCTTCCACAATATTTTTGGGCCAGCAGGTACATGGACGGGTGGACGCGAGAAGGTTCCGGCGGCTTTGTGTCGCAAAATTGCCGTAGCAAAATTCACTGGCAACCCTGAAATTGATATTTGGGGGGATGGCGACCAAACACGATCATTCTGCTATATCGATGACTGTGTAACAGGCATCTTCAAACTCATGCAATCGGACTATAACGAGCCGCTTAATCTTGGACAGGATCGCATGTTGTCCATCAATGAGTTGGCGGACATTATTGCCGAAATTGCGGAGGTAAAAATAAAGAAGGTACACATCGAGGGTCCGGAGGGAGTACGTGGTCGCAATTCAGACAATACACGTTTGAAAGAGGTTTTGGGTTGGAGCCCGGAGATCTCGTTGGAGGACGGTTTGGCGCGCACATACACCTGGATTGAGAAACAAGTAAAAGCCGAGCTGGAAAACGCTGCGGATAACCAAGCTGCAACGGAGGCCCTTGTTCATAGTAAGGTGTTGTAAAGAATCTTTTCGATTAGCCAGCATGGGTAGACGCCGTTCGCTACAATTTCAAACAATATTTTAAAGCCAATCAATGAGGAATATTTATTTCTGGCTCATGAACCATAATCCGCGAATTCTAAGAGCTGTTCAAAGATTACGCGTACCTGCTCTTTCCGTTTTCTCCAGCGGTTAGTTAACTAGGACATCTGTGGCGCGAGAATAAGCGGTCATAAAGAGAGGAATTGCAAATATGACCCATAGCTATTCAATTGTGGGCTTGGGCAAGTTGGGGGCCAGTATGGCCGCCGCAATTGCCAGTCGAGGGTTCGACGTGATCGGGGTGGATATTAGCCGACGCGTAGTTGAATTGATGAACGATGGCCATGCTCCAACACAGGAAACAGACCTGGAGAAAACCACTTCAGCCAATAAGGAGCGTATACGAGCTACTCTCAGCCACAAGGAAGCTATTCTGGGCTCGGACGTGACTTTTGTTATTGTGCCCACACCGAGCGATGAGCGCGGTGCATTTTCGCTGCAATACGCGGCATGGGCTTTTGGTGAGATCGGTCGTGCATTGGCGGAGAAAGATGGTTATCAACTTATTGTCATGACAAGTACCGTACTGCCAGGAGCGACACGTTATGGTTTATTGCCGATTCTTGAGCGCGTATCCGGTAAAGTGGCCGGCCGCGACTTTGGATTATGTTACAGCCCTGAGTTCATTGCCCTGGGGAGTGTGATCCACGATTTCTTAAATCCTGACTTTACCCTCGTGGGTGAAATTGACAAAAGGGCCGGCGATCTTTTGGAAGCTTGTTACTCCGATATCATGCTGAACAGTCCTCCCTGCAAAAGGATGAGCCTGGAGAATGCTGAACTTACCAAAATTGCCTTAAATACGTACATCACCACCAAGATCACGTACGCCAACATGTTGGCCGATTTGTGTGAACGCATTCCGGGGGGCAATGTAGACGTCGTAACGGATGCTCTGGGATCCGACCAGCGCGTGGGGAGCAAGTACCTTCAGGGAGCAATCGGGTATGGCGGTCCTTGCTTCCCGCGTGACAATATTGCACTTCGTTTCATCGCCTATGCCATTGGATCAAATGCCGATTTAGCAGAAACTACAGATCAAGTAAACCGTAATCTGCTAAAAAGAATGGCGGAAAGAATAAGTGAAATACTAAAGCCGGGCACTACAGTGGCTGTACTTGGGCTGGCATACAAACCTTATTCACATGTGATCGAGGAATCACAGGGAATCTATCTGGCCAAGGCATTGTCACAGGCTGGCGCCCGCGTTGTTGCATTTGATCCCCTGGCAAACGAGATGGCACGTGCAGAACTTCGTGATCATGCGGTGATTCTTAGCTCGGTTAAGGACTGCCTGGCACAAGCCGACATTGTTGTAATAACAACTCCGGACCCGGCTTTTCAAGCACTAACAGCGGCTGATTTTGGGCAGAAGGAATCCACGGTTACGGTGGTGGATTTTTGGCGCATTCTGAAAAATGAATTGGACGGCAAATCCGGCATTAAATACATTCCCATTGGTTATAGCACCGATGACCCTGCCAACGAGGCGCGCCTGGCGGAGCTTTGGAGCGAAACTATACCAGGCGTTGAACAGGAGGCTGGTTGAAATGACCTACGGTCTCACTCGCCGGCAGGCGCTTGAAGTTGTAGATAAAATACGCACGGTCATCCAGGCCTACTTTCGCGAAAACAATCTGACCTATGCAATTTTTGGCAAGTCGGAGGGGCTAGATAGTTCCGTTATTGCTGGATTGTTAAGCGAGTTGGAAGGCGTAAAGCCAATTGGGGTCTTGATGCCCTGTGAATCGGGGCCCGAAGTTGAACGGATTGCACGTTTGGTGCTTGAGCACTTCAAGATACCCTCCATCAAGGTAGATTTAACGTCTGAATATCACACGCTCGTGGAGCGTTTTTATTCATCCGGTGCAATACAAGATCAGCTGCTGAGCGTGATTCGGGATTATGAAGACGACGATCTGCTTGAGTACATGACGGAACGAAAACCTTATGCGGCGGGCAATATCAAAGTGCGCTTGCGAATGATCACCCTCTACCACATCGCTCAACTCACCGGAGGCCT
>JADFRQ010000034.1 GCA_022561215.1 Chloroflexota bacterium
ATAACGTGAATCTGACGGTGGAACTGATCATCCCCGTGGCGCTGGAAAAGGGCTCGAAGTTTGCGATCCGAGAAGGTGGCCTCACGGTTGGCGCGGGTGTTATCACTGAAATTATCGAGTAAAGGACGCTGAGTTAAGAATTCCTCAAGCGCACTTGGGTTTTAGAAGAGGAGCGATGCAAGAGTTTTATTAAGCATCTTGCAGATGAAAACATGGCTAAAAAAGGTGCTCGACCCGTCGTTACCCTGGAATGTACAGAATGCCAGGAACGAAATTACACAACCGAAAAAAATCGTCGCAATGACCCGGGACGATTGGAATTAATGAAGTATTGTCAACGGCAACGAAAACACACGCTCCATCGTGAGACAAAGTAGGGGGCTATAAAGGCGAGTAGCTCAATCTGGCAGAGCACCGGTCTCCAAAACCGGGGGTTGCGGGTTCGATTCCTGCCTCGCCTGCCTGATCGATAGACGAAATTGTGGTTCTGTGGAGGCCCCGAGTGGCAAAATCTAGCTCGCGTAAAAAGAAAAACGCGATTTTAAGATATATTGGCGAGACGATAGCCGAGTTGAAGAAAGTTACTTGGCCAACCAGGAAAGATGCAACTCGACTAACGATAATCGTACTCGTCGTTGTTACTGCGACGAGCATATTATTGGGTTCCTTGGATATTCTCTTTACACGTATCTTTGCGATATTTATTAGTTAAGGACAATTGAAAGGCCTTCAATGGCTGATATTGATAACGAGCAGAAGGAAGAAGTTCAGACAAACGAAATGGAGGGAATGGATTCTTCCGACCAGGTAGACACTGAATCCATGAAGCCTCAAGATTCTGATTCGAAGGAGGATACACATACGCGGCCCGATGCAAGTGCAGATTCTGGGGCAGAAACCGCGGATGGAGTCATACAAGCAGACGAGGTCGCCGAGGCGAAGGATGCAGTTGATAAGGAAGCAACATCACGCGGTGAGATCTCGGATGGGGATGCAGACGGGAGTGCTGCTGTTAAAGCTGAAGCAGAATTGAAGCAAGAAGATATGGGTGAAAGCGAAGATTTCGTTAAAATTAAAGCAGATGAAGTTGCCCAATCCGATGGAGCCATTGCTGCGGCCGCTTTGATCGCCTCGCAAACCCCTGTCGAAGAAGTTGAAGAAACCCCGAAAGTCGAGGAACCGGAAGATGACAGGCATTGGTATGTGGTGCACTGTTACTCGGGTTACGAAAATAAGGTGCAGCATAACCTCGAACAACGAATTGAAACCATGGGCATGAAAGACAGAATATTCGATGTTGTTGTTCCCACCGAAGAAGAAATCGAGGTGAAGGAAGGCAAACGACGAACAGTCGAGCGCCGTGTGTTTCCGGGGTACATTCTTGTACAGATGATTATGTCCGAGGAATCATGGTACGTAGTGCGCAATACGCCGGGAGTTACGGGATTTGTGGGTATGGGTAATGAGCCTACTGCTTTGCGCCCCGAAGAAGTTAGTTCCATCATTAAACGTATGGAGGCCGATGCACCGCGCATTAAGCTGACTTACGCAATAGGTCAAAAAGTGCGCATCATCGACGGCCCGTTTAATGATTTTATTGGAACCGTTGATGACATCGATATGGAGAGGGCGAAAGTGCGTGTCATGGTGTCTTTCTTTGGCCGTGATACGCCGGTTGAGCTAGATTTTCTCCAGGTGGAAAAATCATAATTTGTTGAATCGTCATCCTGCAACTTCCCTTCCTGGCGTACCCATCTGCACAGGAGCGGCGAATCAAAAATATCCAGGGTGCAATTCAAAAAGCCCTATAGGAGTGATTAATTGGCAAAGAAATTGAAAACAGTCCTACGATTGCAGATTGAAGCGGGGAAGGCGAATCCTGCCCCACCAATCGGACCAGCTTTAGCGCCGCATGGTATCAACCTGATGGCGTTCTGCAAGGAGTACAATGCTCGAACTTCGAGCAAGATCGGCGAGATCATCCCGGCAGAGGTCAGCATTTTCACGGATGGTTCCTTTTCTTTCATCCTGAAAACGCCACCTACGGCAGTTCTACTGCGCAAAGCGGCCGGCGTTGAGAAGGGATCAGAAGAACCAAACCGCATCAAGGTGGGCAGCGTCACCCGAGATCAAGTACGCGACATTGCAGAAACCAAGATGAGGGATCTAAATGCAATTGATATTGAAGGCGCAATGCGCCAAATTGAAGGAACCGCAAGAAATATGGGCATACTTATTGAAGACTAAGTGGGAGGGTGAGGGGCCATCACCCATTTGGACCACAAGGAGAGATTATGGTTCAACGAGGACGGAAATACAAAGAAGCTGCAGCGAAGGTCGATCGTGAACGAAAATATACACCACATGAAGGATTGAAACTGGCACAGGAGACTTCGTTTTCGAAGTTTGATGGCACGATGGAAGTCCATGTCCGTTTAGGGATCGACCCACGTCATGCCAATCAGCTGGTTCGCGAAACTGTCCTTTTGCCGCACGGCTTAGGGAAAAATGTACGCGTGCTTGCATTTGCTGAAGGTGATGCGGCAAGAGAAGCGGAAAAAGCAGGAGCCGATTACATTGTCGATGACGAGCTTATCCAAAAAATTCAAGATGGTTGGTTTGAATTCGACGCAACCGTTGCTGTTCCTGAGATGATGAGCAAGGTAGGACGCTTGGGCAAGATACTTGGCCCGCGTGGACTCATGCCGAGCCCAAAAGCGGGTACGGTTGTTCCGGCCGACGATTTACCGCGTGTCATCGAGGAACTTAAGGCGGGGCGTGTCGAATTCCGTGCAGATAAGTCAGCCAATATCCATGTACCCATTGGTAAAGTCTCTTTCGAGACGGACAAACTTTACGAGAATATGGCGGCACTAATGGAAGTGATCAAGAAAGCTCGCCCTGCGGCGGCCAAGGGAGTGTATATTCGCAAAATTGTGCTGAGCAGCAGCATGGGGCCTGGCGTGCCCATCGATCCGATGGAGGCTCAAGAAATGTAGGGACGCGCGAAGAGACCGCGTCCGTGATTTTCCTGGTAAAATACGTTCGCTTCGCCCGAGACAGCAGGCGCCACTACGAAAGAGGCTTAATTTCCTGCCGAGGTGCTGATTCTGGCAAACAGGTTGTTTGTTTAGGCTATTTGGCTGATCGAATCTTTGCTTCGGAGTGTCCGTGGAGCAGAGATTTTTTATTTGGAGGAGGTGAAGTTCGTTGGCAATTCGAAGAAGACGAAAAGAAGAGCTTGTTGCGGACTATGAAGTCCTATTCAAGGAGAGCAGTGGTTTTGTTATCGCCTCTTGCTCGGGTGTCCCGGTAAAAGATCTCGAAATCCTTCGGCGTAACATTCGTGAAGTAGGTGGCGAATTTCATATCGTTAAAAATACCCTGGTCAAACGTGCGTTAGATGCAGTGGGCATCTCGCTTCCGGAGGAGAATCTCGTCGGGACGACGGCGATCGGATTTGCAACAGACGATGTCCCGGGTATGGCTCGGGCGGTTGTAGAATTGGCGCGCGGGTTCGACTCCGTAAATATTAAGGGCGGGTTCATAGATAAAATAGTTTACGACGCAGCACAAGTCACAATGCTGGCTGATCTTCCGCCTTTGCCCGTGCTGCGTGCGCAACTGCTGAGGCAGTTGCAAGCGCCCGGGAGCATGGTTGCCATGCTGCTGGAGAGTGCAGTTCGCCAACTGTTGAATGTAACAAAAGCATATTCTGAAAGCGAGGAAGCCAGCACGGCCTGATAGCTAAAAGGGATACGAAAGAAGATAAACAATCCATTATTAATATCCAAGGAGAAAATGAACATGGCAAATATTGAAAAGATTGCAGAAGATTTAGGTAAGCTGACGGTTCTTGAAGCAGCCGAACTTACGAAAATGCTCGAAGAAAATTGGGGTGTCTCGGCTGCTGCGCCGATGGCTGTGGGGGTGATGCCTGGTGGCCCAGGCGCCGAAGCCGAAGAAGAGAAAACAGAATTTGATGTTATCTTGAAGGATCTCGGTCCTAAGAAAATCGATGTGATCAAAGCCATTCGACAGATTACAAGCTTGGGGTTGAAGGACGCCAAGGATCTGGCCGAAACTGTCGGAGGGAAGGTTCTTGAGGCGGCTGGCAAGGATGCTGCTCAAGCTGCCAAGGCCAAACTTGAGGCCGCGGGGGCTGAAGTAGCCCTCGAATAATGCTGATTGTGCAGGTAAAACCGCCCCTCGAAGGGGCGGTTTTTTTATCCATATTTTCGCCGAGGTCGCTGTGGTATATTGGCTGTAGAGAAGGTGGCTTATGCGTGAAAAACTTTTGATCATTGAGGATGATGAACAAATACGCCAATTTCTGCGACGGGGACTGACCTACGAGGGTTATCAGATTGCTACGGCGGAGGATGGTTCCAGCGGTCTGGCAGAGGCGAGGGATAATCCGCCCGACTTGGTGATCCTCGATTGGATGCTGCCGGGCATGGACGGGCTTGAGGTATGTCGAAGACTACGAGCCTTTGGAGATGTTCCAATTTTAATGTTGACCGCCAAGGATTCTGTGCCGGATCGTGTCGATGGACTCGATGCAGGAGCGGATGATTATCTGGTTAAGCCTTTTGAATTCGATGAACTTATGGCGCGCATTCGGGCACTGTTGAGGCGAACAAAAATAAGCGAGCCTGATATCATCATTTACTCCGACTTGAAGCTTGATACGGGAACGCATCTCGCATTTCGTGGGGAACGATCAATAGAATTGACTGCAAAAGAATACGAACTTCTGGAATTGTTCCTGCGGCACCCTCGTCAAGTACTCACGCGTGATGTGAT
Organism: Chloroflexota bacterium; assembly: GCA_022561215.1. Lineage (GTDB taxonomy): Bacteria > Chloroflexota > Anaerolineae > Anaerolineales > E44-bin32 > JADFRQ01. Next base: position 4,807 of record JADFRQ010000034.1, read on the forward strand.
TTATGATCGCGTTTGGGGATATGATTTCGGCGGAGAAAGCAATATTATCGAGGTATATGTTCGTTATCTGCGGCAAAAAACCGAAGCGGGTGGCGAGGCGCGCTTAATCCATACCGTCAGAGGAGTAGGTTACGTAATCAGGGACCCGAATTGACGCTACGCTCAAGATTGACTATCTGGTATACGGGAGTCCTGATTGTTGTTCTTTTTATCTTTGGGATTGTCGTCTACCTGGTGCTTTCAGCCAGCTTGACCCGCCAGGTTGAGGACACTCTGCAGCGAACAGGGGACGATATCTTGCGGGCGAGCCAGTTTAGGATTGGGGGAATCCCGCTTTCTGCGATTCAATTGGAACTCGATCTTACGGCTAATGTTTTTGTTCAAGTATACAACTACGAAAAAACCCTCTTACAGCAGACCATGAATTTCCCGGAAACGGGTCATCCATTTGATAGCGAAGCGTTAAACACCACGGTGCCAATCTTTAGCACCATCGTCCTAAATGAATCTCGCCTGCGCGTGTTAACCTTGCCCGTCCTGAACGAGGCAAATGGGGAAGTGGTTGGTTATCTTCAATTGGCGGAATCGATGGCGACGGTCGATGGGGCGCGTGAATTGCTGGTTTTTATTCTTCTTGGTGGAGGTCTGATTGCCATCGGAGTGGCAGCGTTTGTGGGTTGGATATCAGCAGGCAGCGCATTGCGACCTATTGGGCAGGTGACAAAATCTGCCCTGCAGATTACTCAGGCGGATGACTTGTCGCGCAGGGTGAAACACACAGGACCACAGTACGATGAAGTGGGTCAAATGGTAACTGCGTTCAACGATACTTTAGAGCGTCTTGAGAATTTATTTCAAACGCAGAGGCGATTTTTGCAAGATGTGTCGCATGAATTACGGACGCCGCTCACCGCAATACGGGGAAATATTGACTTGATTCGGCGGATGGGGAAGGCGGATAAGATATCGCTCGATGCAGTTACAGGGGAAGTAGACCGCATGACGCGTATGGTGAATGATTTGCTGCTGCTAGTGCAGGCGGAGACGGGAAAACTGCCTTTAGCGCAGGATATTGTTGAATTGGATACCTTGATGCTGGAGGTTTTCCAGCAGGCGAAAATTTTGTCGAATGGTCAAGTTAAAGTGAGTATCGGCCAGGAAGATCAAGTGCGCGTAATCGGAGATCGAGATCGGCTGAAACAAGTCATGCTAAATCTGGTAGCCAATGCGTTGGAACATACGGATCAAAATGGCACTGTCACCCTCAGCTTGGCTCGTATTGAGGATCATGCTCGTTTTACAGTGTCCGATACGGGAGAAGGCATTGCAAAGAATGAACTGGCACATATTTTTGAGCGCTTTTATCGGGTCGATCCCGCCCGAAGAAGAAAGGATCGCGGGGGTGCGGGACTCGGCCTTTCCATCGCCTATTGGATTACGCGTAGCCATCGGGGCCGACTGGAAGTCGCATCACAACCCGGAATGGGCTCAACATTTTCTGTGTGGTTACCACTCATCGATGGCGTCTGACGCAAAAAAAAGATTCAAGATCAGGAATTCAATACAAACGCGGCGCGTGAGCACAAGCTAGTTCCCCCGGCAGCCAGCCATTCAGCAAGACGTGGACTTTCATCAGCGCCTATGTTGATGTCTGCATAAATCCCAGAAGCCCAATAGACGTAGCGTATGGTTTCCTCCTGCCAAAACGATGAATCCCATTCAATAACGGCATGGCCGCCATTGTAGCCGGCCATCGCCAAGGATACATCCCCTTGGGCCAACTCTAATGCACGCGAAAGGTAGCGCAAGCCGCGACGTGCATTTGCTGCAGGATCGAAGGGATCTTCGCCGTTGGCGAAGTGAAATGGCATAACTTGAAAAAGACCCAAGGCACCGGCAGAGGAAGTAACATTCGGGTGACCACAAGATTCGATTTGCATTACGCTGGCGATGAGGTTGGGATCCAACTCATATTCGATCGCCCAGCGCTCAATTTCGATTGTCCAATGCAATATCTCTGCCGTAAATAACGTCGATAGTGAAGCACGGGAAGGAGGTGGGCTTTGCACCAGCAAAAGAGGCGGGGTGTCATTTAGCTGTTGTTTAGACCCGGCGTCTCTGTTGAAGGTGTTAAGCAAAGTATAGATTGCAGAGAGACTTACGAGGAAGGCCATTGCTAAAGGAACCAGGTGTAAGACGACCGTGAGAGTCGCCTTTTCACCTTCTGATTGAGAATAGACAATCATCGTAGGTACTATGCCTTCGTTGGTTTGTCGCTATTACGCGCGCCTGGGCTTGGGATTGGGAGTGATGGGTCGTTGATTGGTAAACGCCGATTTTGGTGAATCGGCATGCAAATGCCTGGGCTCTGAAGGATCGGAAGCGGATTTGCTGCTCGATCGGGAGGCTGTACGTGTCTTGCTACGTGCTGAGCCTGAGAGTGTAAATGAGCCGATCATCAGGATCCTGATGAGCCAGACAAGTATCGCGACAAAAACAGGTACGCTGGTAAGCAAGGCTTCCCGACCGACAATCTCATTCCCCAACCCAGAGTGGCGCAGCAGAGCGAGGGAGATGGCCCACCAGGTCAGGATTGCGTTCATGGTCGCTGCGAGTAGCCAGGCCCCTAACAAATACCATACATCCAGGGCGGGCTTCGTGCCCCTTTGCGGAGTGAAGAGCCGAGCGATCCCTGCGAAGTCCATCCCGGCAAAGGCCAGCGCGAGAATAGTAGCCCAGCGCAGATTGGCAAATTGCAGATCGCCGATGAGATCGGTGAGTGCAAATTCTGTTGTGCTGTAATTGAAAATTTCAAATGCTATCAATGCCAGGACGATGAGCAGGCTGATAAAGGCGCCCTGTTGAACCTGCAGATGAGGTCGGATACGATGCAAGATGGAGGAGAAGCTGATGGAATTTCCAGTGGGACGAAGTCGGGTTGTGTAAGTTGCCATGACGAACCTCCTGTAAGAACATACGTTCTGTTGTCGGCCGATTATAGAACAAGCGTTCTGTGTTGTCAAGCAGGGATCATATGTGGCGGCAGTTGATAAGCATGGGCGTATAACATCTTACTTTCAAAAGCGCAATTGAATGGCAAACTATGCCTATGGTTGCCTCGAAAAACGGTGTGTTGATGATTGCATTTGGCATTATATTGGCCAGTTGCGCTCCAGTGGCTATCGAAACGGATGGCGCAGCATCATCCGATTCCAAACCGCGCGCGAGCGACGAGAATGACTATCGGATCATTACGTTGCTCCCCAAAGATGCCATTCCCTCCATTGACAATCCCAAATTCTATTCGGCATCTGAAGCCGACGATGAGTATGCCCCGGATGAGATGGTACTCGGCGTGGTGTTTGATGGAGAGGCGCGTGCCTATTCCGTCAATATGTTATCTAGCCATGAGATCGTCAATGACAATATCGCCGGACGCCCAATAGCTGTAACTTGGTGACCGCTTTGTTTTACGGGGATCGTGTATTCCCGCGAAGTTGCCGGCCAAGTTTTAGAATTTGGAGTGAGCGGTAAGTTGATCATGAATGTGATGGTGATGTATGATCGCCAGACCAATTCGCTATGGAGCCAGCTTCTGGGAAGAGCTGTTGAAGGGAGCTTGGTTGGCGAGGAATTGGAATTCCTGCCTTCGTGGCAAACAACGTGGCAGGATTGGAAAACTCGCTATCCCGAGACCAAGGTGTTGGTGAAAGGATACCGCGGACTGCGTGATCCCTATCTCAGTTATTATTCCTCAGGGCAAGCTGGAGTGATCGGGGAGACGAGGCGCGACAATCGCCTAAATACGAAGGACTTTATCATCGGTGTCGCGGTAGGTGATTTGGCGGTGGTATACCCGTTTCGAACGCTGAATGATCAACCAGTAATCAATGACCTCATCGGAGACCAGCCGGTTCTGGTCGTCTTCGATGCGCAGAACGCTAGTGGCGTCGTTTTCGACAGAGAAGTTGATGGGCAGATACTTTACTTTGAAGCGGTGGGGGAATTGCAGATTCGCGATGATCAGAGTGGATCGATATGGGATGGATTGACCGGAACAGGCATAAGTGGTGATTACGCGGGTGCGCAGTTGAAGCGCCTCAAAAGCACCACGGCATTCTGGTTTGGTTGGAAGGACTTCTACCCCGAAAGCAGAGTTTTCGGCCAAGAAAGTTAACCAAGGCGGCAACTAATTTTAGGCAACAGTTCTTCCACCGGAGAAGCATTGCATCGTTCAAGAAAATTCTTCGCGGCGTATCTGCTTCCCTTGGGCAACATTTCGAATAATGGTAGGGACTTTCCCAAACGGCAATAGCAGCACAGCAATCGTAGAGCTTTTAAAGATGCTCGCTCATTACGCCATGGATATGGGCAACTGGCCGGTACGCCGAAAAGTGCGCAGCTATGGCGTGGCGGAGCGTTTATGGGGCATGCCCGCGCACCTCAATCCTTAAGCGATTTTAAAATCCGTTTAAACCGAAGGCAGTTGATAAGAGAACAAGGAGTTTGTTACGGAGAACACTGTATGAATAATAGCGAACTGCGAGCGCATAATTAAGGGTGCACAACCTATCCTGCAGTTCGGCATCATCCAGGATACGCAGGGTTTCTTCGACGGTTGATTGAGTGATGTAGTCATTAAATTCGATCACTTTGAATCCTTTGGGCCGAATGTCCGTTGCATAAATGGCATAGTTGTTAACGACAATAGGCTTGCGATAATAAAGTGCTTCGAGGAATGCATTCCCAAATCCTTCAATCAGCGATGGATAAGTGACCAGGTCGGCATTGGGATACGCATCTGAAAGGCTGTATATTTTTTCCCCCTCCGCGCTGGTTCCCCGGTTTTCATCAAATCGTTCGGAAGAAAATATTGTTCGAACCCCCATTTGGTCAGCGAAATTTTTAACTCTTGCTTCGTATTGATAGCCATCATCCCCGGAAGCGTGCGAGATGACCAGGCGCGCTTTCCTTCCGAGACGGCTGACAAGTTCAATGGCATGCTCAATTCCTTTGCGCTGCACAACACGTGTTGGCTGCAATATAAAAAGCTCGTCCGCATCGATACCAAGGGATTCTCGCATATCGCTTGAATAATCATCGGCCAGCGGTGGGGGGTTCTCAAAGTCCATGACGTTGGGAACGATGGTAGAGCTGACGCCAATACGGCGGGCCAATTGATGACTCGCCGAGGAATTGATCACCACATGTTGGACGGAGGGAAGATTTGGTGGGACCGCCATATAGATATAATCCCAAATAGAATTTACCAATAAGGGCTTACGTTCCCATGTGAAATCATGATGATGCGCAATTGTTGGAATAAGTGTCTCGGCAATTAACTCCGTAAGCGCCATGGATAAGGCAATATTGAGTGGAAAGGAGAGCACATTTTGTGGAATGAGCAGCTCAATATTGAATTCTCCGATGAACGTCCTCAGCTGCTCTTTGAAGAATTTCCTCTTGGCATGAATCCAACGCGTTTGTTCCTCGGTGCGTTGATGGGAGTCGAAAAAATTAGTATAGTAGTCTCGAATTTCGGGATGCAGAAAGTGGGCCTCCTCGACGACCATGGAAATTTCTGCGGGACGGTCGGATAGGCCCGAGAAATAAAAGCAGGAATGGCCCATTTCCTGCAAAACATCCGCCCATTTCGAAGTTTCTAATGAAACCCCGTCTGTGCCTTGAAATCGAAAGGAGATAAATCCGACATTGATGGATCTGGTTAAAGATTTGATCAAAGACAAATTCCAATTATTGGATTTTAAATTCTGATCAGCAACTATGATTTATCAATTGTATATCAATCATCGAAATTTACCTCGTGAAAATAGGATAAAAATTTATTAAACTGGTTCTCCTTATTGAACCGCTCTGTGATCAATCGCCGAGCATTGGAACGCATTTCAGTGTATTTCTCTTGATCGGCCCAAATCTCATTAAGGGCATTGGCTAGCTCTGCTGAATCCCCCGGCTCAACCAAATAACCGGTCTCGCCACGCAGGACAACTTCCGCAACACCTCCGATGTCGGATGCAATTACAGGTACCCCCATTGCCAGGGATTCGAGCAAGACGTTGGGCAGGCCCTCCTTGTACAGGCTGGGCAGAACGGTGATATCTAATCGCTCAAACACATAGTTGGGTTGGTCGGTAAATGGAAAGAAGGATATATGCTCGGATAAAGCCATGTTTTTCACCTTCTCCTTTAACATTTCTTCGTCCGGACCATCACCGACGAGCATGAGATGAAGCGTGGGCAATGAGGAGGAGGTGAGTTCCTTGATGGCATCAAAAAGGACAAGATGTCCTTTGCGAGGTTCGAGAGATCCTATGCTTCCCACTATTGGTGCAGACTGGGTTGCCAATGGATAACGCTTTTCCGCTTCTCGCCTGGCGCTTTCCGAGCTGCGAAATCTGTGCACATCGGTGCCTAAGTAAATTAATCTGACCAGCTCCTCCGGGATTTTGTAGGTCTCGATTAGATAGCTTCGTGTGAAATCGGCTATGGCAACAACCGAGGAGCGTATGTTCTCATCGGGGAGATAAAATTCGCGCTGGTAGTCGGGAACGATGGTGCCTGTTTTCGGAATCAGATGGGTCTTTAAGTTACCCTTTCTTATCACTCGTGCAGCGAATACCGAAGGATGAAATCCAGCACGCGGTGGGTGTACGGTGCACAAAGCAATATCACAATCCTCGAGTGCATTTTGCCAAATGTTGCTGTTTTGTTTATCTTCCTTGACAACATCGTCGAAGTTGTAGGTGGCAATAAGTGCACCCGTCCCTCGGGATTGATCGACTACCCAGCTGCCCTCTGGGGCCAGCAAAGTCACCTTATGCCCGGCTTCGATGAATGCGCGAACGGCTTCACTCACCCATATCTGCGTGCCACCGTGCAAATGTGTGTCCTCGATAAACCCAATATGCATTTTTATCCCTTAAGGGAAATAATCCTGAATAGGCGCTGCGAGCAGCGGCGCAGCTCGCGACGGGGGTGCAACCAGTGGCGCAGCATGCAGCGGGCTGCAAACAAGGTGGCAGCTCGCGGCGGCGCAGCGCGAGCGTGTTGCGCGGTTCTTCATTTCAATCAATGAGTTTATCGAGTAGGTTTGCCATATCCTTGCGCATGGAATCGCGGCTGTAGCGTGCTTGGACAGCTTTCTTGTTTTGCGCAATCTTGCTTCGATTTGTTTGTGGGTGCAGAAGAAGCTCAGCAACCTCATCCAAGAATTGTTGACTGAATTCCCCCTCCGGAAACAAAGTATAGTGAATTTGCTGCTCTTGTGGAAGGTGTTCTCCCACTACTTCCGCGAACACTTTCTCTGGACGATACCGACTGCAAATAATAGGAATTCCCACAGCACCGGCCTCGATGATTGGCAGCCCGCGCCCTTCCGACTCGCTGGGAAATACGACGGCATCCGCCATCCGGAAGATTTCATCAACTGTGAGCGGATCAAGTTTATTTTTTGCGAAGGAAGGGTGTTCCTGGTGGCCGACTGAAAAGGACAAAAAGAGCCTCTCGGCTATTTCAGGCGGCAGTGAACGCAACATGCCGTCGTAGCTCTGCAGAATCTGATTAAGATCCGCTTTGTGCTCCTTGGGGACTGGGCCAGTAATATGCAAGAGCAGTTTGCGCGACGCGTGTTGGTTAAAAACCCTGCCCAATGCGCTTCTATGGATTAGGGCGCCAATCAATTCCAAATTCCGCCCGATTCTTTTGCGCTGGATGATTCGTGTAGGTTGTAGAAGGATGATGAGATCATCCGATCGCAGATCCAATGAAAGTCCCGGACCCGCGCCGATGACTCGGGGCGATTGATCTCTCATCCATTGATCGATGTCATCCAGATGATCGCTGATTGGCAAGGGACGCAGGACGTCTTCTCCGTCTGATAGGATACGTCCCATACGCAGACGAGCGAGATTAATACTGCTTTGATCATATTTCTCGAAGAAGCTATTGCCCACAAATGTCGAAATTTCGAAGACCTTTTCTCGATGAAAATGAAATTGATCGGTTAACTTTCGCGATTGCAGTTTATTGATGTTTGCTTGCAACCATCTTTTGCCATTGTAGGGATAAAGCGATTGAAATAATGCGAAGAAAGACCTATTCTCCGAATTCATGAAGAAATGGTCTCGAATACCGGGCGCTTCATCCTCTCCCCTCTCGGAAAGCGTTCGTCCTTCTTCCCAATAAAAATCATGATTAATGTTGAGAACACCCATTCCAAGTATTTCCGAAACCAGGGCAACACTCAGGGTAAAGGAAAAATTCCCTGGATTGGAAGCGATGTTTACTGGGATTAGCAGCGCAACATTGTGCGCGATCAAGTAGGTGCCTAGCCGATTTGTTATCGAGATTGTTTGCTTGTACATTTCCTTCGCGAGGCGCGCAGATTCCCTGGAGCTCGGCGGCATCTTTTGTCGGTAGAGGGCTCGAAACCATTTGCCGCCATCCCACTTGTTCCACCCATTGATTCCTTTAATAATGAATCTATGCCAGCGCTCTGCAAATAGCGATGAGGCGGCGGGGTAAAAAGCTTCCCCAATCAGGTGAATCGAAAACGCATCGTCCCTCCCGTAATTATCTTCAAGCGCGCGCGCATATTTTGAAATTTCAATGGATACGCCGTCAATTCCATACTCGAAGGTAATAAATGCGACATTGCCTGGTGACGGTGGGTGATCCTCGGAGGAAGGAGCAGAATCGCCAAATTCGTGATTTCCAGCCTGCAGCAAAACATTCGATAGGTCGTCCCAATCCCCTGGAACGAATGTTTCCATTTCTCTGATCGATCGATGGAAATGCTCACGTAAATCAGACGTATACATGGAAATCTTCGCCTATCCTTAAGCGTGGACCGTAATGCAAAACCTGCAGGCATCGAGCGCGCAGACATGGCAAGAACGATCGCGTGGATCAAGCCGAATATTGGGGGTAAATGCCGACCCAATTTCTAGGTGTTTTGACCATTATACATTGGGCGTTTCTTGCAAGAGACACCCAGCTTTTGCTCGACTGATTTATCCCCGGTTGAAGGTGATCCCCAATTTTTTATTTCAGGTTAACGTGAAGCAAACGCATGCTCGTTATCCCCACGTGGAGGCATCGTCCGATGGCGGCGTCAATGAATAAATTGGGTCGCGATTCTACTATGCTGTGGGATTAGGAAGTTGATCGTGTTCGCCGCGTCCGTGCTCGGAATACGTCCAAATGAGCAGCGCCCCAAAGAGCATTCCCGGCAGGACGATAAACCCGGCTTCCGGTCCAAAACTCCCGCCCGTAATCCAATCCGGACCATTAATTGTGTGATGAACGAGACGAAATGAATCGGTGCCGCTTACTGGGAAACCAAATACATTTCCTTCGAAGAAGTTCCAGCCAATATGGAGACCAATGGACAGCCAAAGCTGTTTTGTGAGCACCCAGCCGTAGGCGAGAAAGAATCCGGCGAAAATTAATCCGACGGTTGACCGGAAGGAAGTGAAAGGATTGCCCAGATGCAGTGCGGCGAAAATCAGAGAGGAAAGAAAAATGCCAATGCGGAGATTGCTACCTTCTATCAAATTTTGAAGCTGGTATCCTCGGCTGAGGAGCTCCTCTTGATAACCGACGGCGATGTAAACGAGAAGCCCGCCCAACAATCCAAGAACAACATCTCCCGATGGCCCTTCCTCCCAGGCGAACGATTGAATCTCCAACCATCCGGCTGCCCATTCAACAAGAAAGATCATCCCCATAATGAATCCAGGTATAAGGATGCCCACCGCAAGATCGCGAAGCGAGTATCTTCCCCAATGGAATCCCAGGGAGGTGAAGGATTTACGATCCAGCCATCTTCGGGCAACTAACGTAGAGAGGGTTATGGAAGGGATGCTGATCAAAAATGTCAGCAGTACGGCACCCTCTTCAAAAACGCTCTCGGACGACCTGCCTGCAAGGAGCGATCCGGTAACCACCATCGCTCCAAATAACAGCATGAAAAATAAGAAGATGACCCCATGCAGGATAAGCCTCCATCCTGCACGGAGGCGTGTTTCACCAGGGGAAAGAAAAATAATCATTGACTTGGATTTGTCCTCTGCAGGGCTGGCCATTGGATCTTAATTACTGATCCGGTTAAGATGTTGGCCTCTTCCGACCTGCACTTCACGGGGTAACCATTCTTAAAGACCTTCTCTCATCGCAAATCGGGAGGGGCGACTGGCCAGTCGCCCTTTCAACTGTTATCACGTATACGAATAGTTGGCAGCGAGCTGTAGCCCGTAGCTTTAGCACGTAAAGTATGCAAGCGTCGGGCCCAAGTCCTTAAATCATTTCTCAAGCCGCGAACGGGCGAAGCACACGGTTAGCAGGCGAATGTCTGCTAACTTTGGAGATTGGACAACCTTCGGTTGTTTTCCCAATCTCCTGCACAGAGAATTCTCACTCCAATTTTAACCTGCTTGGCCCCGACAACTGACATTAGGCAACCATGCGCAACCGGCTTTGGATCGGCCCGATAACAGGGAGGTTTAGCCTCCTTGCGGATGAAAATGTCTTTGACAATCTCATGCAGCGATTTGCAACCCTTGCGCGCGCGGAAACTCCAACGAGCGAACAGAAAATTAATTCCCGCAACGCAAGAGAAGGGTTCGAGCACGCCTGAGTAGCGATTATCGACCGCTGAGGATATCCCCCAGAATACTACCGCCCAATCCGGAAACGCCCTTCTTCTCGCCGACATTCTTGAATTTCGCCGCGGCGAGGATGCGGTCCGCAAGGCGGGAAAAAGGAAGGCTTTGCAGGTAAACCAGGCCGGGTCCTGTGAGGTTCACCAGAAATAAACCCTCGCCACCAAAAAGCGCATTTTGAAAGCCGCCGATGAATTTTATGTCGTAATCCACTGTCGGGGCAAAGGCCACGAGACAACCTGTATCAACACGCAACGTTTCGCCGGCGGCTAAATTCTTCTCGACAATGGTCCCTCCAGCGTGCACGAAAGCCAAGCCTTCTCCTTCAAGGCGCTGCAGGATAAATCCCTCACCGCCGAAAATCCCAGCGCCAATCCTTTTGGTGAATGCCACCTCAATTTCGATTCCCTGGGCAGCGCAAAGAAAGGCGTCCTTCTGACAGAGAAAATTGCCGCCAACTTCGCCCAGGTCTATCGGAATCACTTTTCCAGGATAAGGGGCTGCAAATGCCACATGTGCCTTAACATTTCCGATATTTAGAAATGATGTAATAAAGAAACTTTCACCGGTGACCATGCGCTTCACGCCTTTGAACAGACCCCCTCCTGTGGATGTCTGCATTTCGATACCATCTTCCATATAGGCCATCGTGCCTACTTCTGCGCGCACAGCCTCGCCTGGATCAAGCTCAATTTCGACCATCTGAAGATCATTGCCATATATTTTATAGTCAATAACATCCGTCATACCATTCGCTCCTTTCATGCATTGTTGTTTAGCATACTATAGCTTTCCCTGTATCCGAAATTTTCCTGGCAAACTCGGCCAGGGTTCGGGCTCATTCAAAAAGTGATGGTGGCTCGCTTCGTAGCTTATGCAGCAGGTTGCGTTTCTAAATTTCTTCAGTCACCTTAAATCATCGCTTCTTTTTCGGAGATAACCGGAAAGGTGCGTGTCTCGAAGCGCAGGCTTATGGCAAGCTGGGGTTTACGCGCAGCATTCGGCTTTTGAACGGTTGGGTTCATTCTTTGAAGTTGCCCCCAGCTTGCTGCAAATGAGGAGTTCTTCACTCCTCTCCGGGAGGAAAGCGGCCTAGTATTCTGCGAATGGTGTGGAAACGCGAGGGTGGTCTTATCTGGCTGCGCCGCGCGCGCCGCCAGAACAACAATCCAATCGCGCAGAATGAAATTCCGGCGATCAAGGTAGCGCGCTCGCCTTGCCCTGCCTGGAATGTAACCAAAAATACGACGAGTGATATTAATCCGATAAGAAGTAGGGCAGAGCCTAGACGGTAAAGCATCGCAATTAATCCGTTGAATCAATAATCATCGGTGAGCCATGATCAGCGAATGAGTGTTTGGCTTTGTTCATGCATATACAGCGTCAGGTAGTAAGGACCCCCAGCGTTTTTGCCACTTGATCCCGATCCCTTCCATCCTCCGAAGGGCTGATAGCCGGGCCAGGCTCCGGTTGTCGAGCCTTGCGGCCGGTTTACGTAACAGACGCCAACTTCGATATTGTCGAAGAAATATTCGGCTTCATCCTCCGCTCCATAAAAACCTGCTGTCAGCCCGTAGACGGTTTCATTCGCAATGCGAATCGCTTGCTCGATGCTGTTGACCGGGTGAACCATCGTTATGGGAAGGAACATTTCATGTGTCCACAACTTGTGATCGAGAGGTACATCTTTTGCTATCGTCGGTTCACAGAAAAAGCCACGCACATAATCGCCATTGGTGATCACTTTTCCGCCGGTTAAGAAGCTACCTGCGCGTGAAAGATCCTTCGTAAAGCGCTTAAATTCCCCATAGGCGCCTTTGTTGATAATTGGGCCCATGAAATTTTCCAATTCGCTTGGATCACCAACATTTAGATCCTTTGTTTTCTGCGCGAGAATATTGAGGAAATCCTTGTATACGCCGCGTTCGATGAAAATTCGAGAATTTGCCGAGCATTTTTGGCCCTGCAGTCCGAAGGCAGAGCGCACGATCCCGGAGGCTGCTTGTTCAAGATCAGCATTATTGGATACGATGGAGGAATTCTTCCCCCCCATCTCGAGAATGGTTGGGCGAGGATAAGGACCGTTGGCGATTGTGCGGTACACGTGCATCCCCACATCGAATGACCCGGTGAATGTGATGCCATCGACATCAAGGCTGGAGATCAATGCATTTCCCAATGTGCCCCCGGGTCCGGTGACGTAGTTCATCACACCATCCGGGAGTCCTGCGTCGCGAAAACATTCCGCCAGCAAGCGTACCGTCCATGGAGTGTCGCTCGCCGGCTTCATAACAATCGTATTTCCGGCAAGAAGGGCTGCTCCAGCTGGCCCGCCCGTCAGCGCCGCAGGGAAATTAAAAGGACTGATGATAAGCCAGACGCCATAGGCGCGTAAGATGGAGGTGTTGCGCGGCTTGAACCCTTGCAGGGGATCTTTGCCCATGGGCACAATGTAGCCATTGTTTGCAAACATCTGATCGCAGGCGTAACGGATAAGATCCGCTGCTTCGGCGATATCACCCAACGCCTCCATCCGATTTTTTCCAACCTCCAGGGAAATCACGGCGGCAATTTCATAAACCCGTTTGTCGATATTTGCTGCCACCTTGCGAAGCAGGCGCACTCGTTCTTCCCAGGGTGTTTTCGACCAGCTCGGAAATGCCCTCCGCGCGGACTTTATCGCGCGTTTTGCATGCTCAGCTGTTCCCTTTTGAAACCTGCCTAGCAGCCAATCCTGATCAATCGGAGACCGATCGTCAAATTTCTCACGGGCGCGAACATCTTTTCCCCCAATAATCATGGGGTGCTCCAAGCCAAGGTTTGCTTTGACTTTCTTCAGCGCACTTTCGTAACGGGTATGCAATTCTGCGGGGGGTTCATACATCGTAGCGTACGTTAATTGGAAGGAATTCTTTTTCCCCACTTTTTTGGATTTTGGATTTGCCATATCTTTAAACTCCATTTGATCGAGGAGCATCTTTCGGCGACAGCAAACTTTATCCTAGGCGGTAGTATACTCGAGTTGGAGAGCAACCTCTGACCTGGGTGCGCGATCAGATTTACGCTGCCGGCGGAGAACAAGTACCTACTTTTTAGGCAAAGTTCACGGACAGGAATTTCCTCAATTGTTCGTCTTCGAGATTCGGCTCCGGCGCATTGCAAAGGCCGGCGGTGCAGGCATTCCTTTGGCTAAATTAGACTGACGAAGCCCAGACGACGATGAAGGATCGTCGGCTTGCAGCGAAATTTGCGCGTGCTGTAGCATCACGACGAAGGTCGCTATTGAATTCTTTGCATCGTGTGGTTGCCTATCTTATTCTGACGGGTTGCTCCGTCCATGGAGCCATCCGCCAAGTTGAACATGGCTGGCACCCCATCATGCACAAGTTGATGGCCGGCAAACTCTTTGAAGAGGTACGGAGCAGAAGGTAGTCGAGCACAATAAAAGTCAAAGCTACACAGGAGAAGGGATGTTCTTCAGAAAGGCAATGTTTGTTGGCTTGACCTGCAGCGCGGGATCCCGCCCCATGCATTATGCAATTCTGGATAAGAAATTGAATATTCAGGCTCTTGACGCTGGGGATTTGGAAAATGTGTTGGCAGTTATCGGGGGTTTGAGAGCTCCTGTTGTTGCTGTCGGTGCACCGCAACGGCCGAGTCAGGGTGTGATGGCGCGCCCTGCAATAAGACGGCGTTATAACCTTAATCCTGAAAGCACGAACTGGACCCAGTGGCGGCTGGGCGAGTATGAGCTGCGCCGACGCAATATTCGTATACCGCGCACACCTGCGGAAATAGACAAGGCCCCGCGCTGGATGCAAAATGGATTTGAGCTTTATGTGCGCCTGAAAAAGATAGGATTGCGGCCTCTGGTCCCTGACGAACACGTTGAGCCATTAACATTTCTCGAGGTGCAATCGCATGCTTGTTATACGGTTCTGCTGGAGCGCAGGCCTTATCTGAAGCGCACCTTGGAGGGCAGGCTTCAACGCCAACTGGTGCTAAACCTGGAGGGTTTAAATCTGCGTAATCCCATGGAAATTCTGGGTGGAATTACGCGGCAACATTTATTGCAAAGCAGCTTGCCGATGGAGGATTTGTACAATGTCGAAGAGCTTGATTGCTTGATTAATGCTTACACCGCATATCTTGTCAGCATTAGTCCTGAGCGCATTCATCATGTGGGGGATGCAAAGGAAGGATTAATTTCTGTTCCTACGATGCAATTGAAAGAATTCTATGTCTGAGGGTGAGCTGCAAAAATGCACAGAATCTTGTTTGCTTTTCTGTGTCGAGGGGAACGAGCCATGCGGCGAAATGGATTGAAGGGAAAAGGGGACAAAAACTCATAGTCCTAGTTCGGCATCAATGATCTGGATAAACTTTGAAAGTGATTGCGCCCCCACCAGGGGGATGCCATTAATGAAAAACGTCGGTGTTCCTGTGATACCGAGACTCGTGGCGAACTGGGTATCGATGGCGATCTCGTCTTCATAACGCCCACTTTCCACACAGTCCATTAACTCTTGTGCATTAAGCCCCAATTCAACGGCGTAGGTTTCATAGGCCTTGCTCCCGAGCTTATACTTATTCGAAAAGAGGGCATTATGATATTCCCAATAGCCGTCTTGTTCATTGGCACATGCTGCGGCCTGGGCTGCCAAGACGGATTCTTGACTCAGGATCGGGTAATCGCGGTAGACGAATAGGATCTGACCGGGATAACTTTCGAGAAGTGGCTTAAAGGTTTCCTGGTGCCATTTACGGCAATAGGGACAATTAAAATCGCTGAACTCTACGAGAACAATAGGTGCATCTTCAGGTCCGATGAAGGGTTGATCATCGACGGGAATATCAAATCGCACACTTTCTTGGGAGTTGGTCACCTGCGAAATCAAAACATTTGGGGGAGGAGACCCACGTCCCCACATCTGATAACCCACAGCCATACCACCTGCAAAGGCAATGAGCACGAGCGCAACAGTGAAATGGCTGCGTTTGATGGTTATGTACTCATCTTTTTCTGCAGGAGAATTCTCAATCAAGTCACCGTTTGGGCTTTGTTTCTCGTTGGTAAAAGATTGATCTTTGCCACCTTCAGGTACTGTTCTATTCGTTGCATTTTCAAGAGTTACCAAATCATCTGACATGGCGGGATTATAGCATCCCTGATTAGGCGCCGCTGTAAGCGTCCCGTAATTAAATTTTGGGGAGGTGAAGGGTGCTATTTAGCCAGAAAATAATTGTCAAGCGGAAAAGCATGCCAGCGGGTGAAGCATCGATTCCAGGTGAGTATAGGTGTACTGGCCAAATTTAGCGTCTGCTGGCGGGCTTAAAAAAACCTGACTGGGATCAAATACTGTCGAAATAGCGGGCAAGTTCTGCTTTGCAGGCGTCGATGGATTCGAATTCGAAGAGGACCTCGTTAAAATTCCAGATTGCTTTCTCATTGAGAATAACGTTTTCAATTTTGAAGGGCAGGATGGGCGTTTCATCTGCAATCACGCGGTCAAGTTCGCTGGCTGAGGAAATAATTCCTGCCCCAAATACTTTGCGTTCGCCATTTTCACGGATTATGCCGAATTCGGTAGTGAACCAGGCCAAACGTTTGATGTTCTCGCGCTGCTCATCGTTGGCACGCAAAAATGCAGGGGCGAACATTTCCTCGAGGGCGGCGTATTGCGGCAGCATCAGAAATGGGAGGTGCCCGAACATATCATGAAACATATCGGGCTCCGGCGTGAAGTCTGCCTCGCTGCTCTCACGCATGTAATCGGTGACCAGAAAATGTCTTTTAGCAAATTGTTTGTACCAGGGTACGGCATCGGTGTAACGTATACTGGTGCGCACGATTTTCCAGCCAGCGGCAGGTGTAATTTTTTCGTTGAGAAATTTTATGGAAGGAATTTCGTGCGCGGGCATGTCTAAAAGTTCAAATCCAGTGAGATACTCCTGGCAAGCGTTCGCCATCACCCTGGGCAGCTGCCGGGCATAAAGAGTCTCCCAAAGTTCATGTTGTTCTTTGGTGAACTCCGTGATGCTCATCCTAGACTCCGCGAATACTATACATTAAATGGGGCGCAAATAAAAATTCATCCCGAGTCATTAACATGCTGCGTACGTTTGTGATGGGTTGTCATTCTGAGCCATGAGGTAGAGGATGCAAATGCCTTTCAACGAATGAAAGGATCTCGTTACCCATGGACAAGGACATTTTCATTGGAAAACGAGATTCTTCGTCTCTTCGGATTATGAAGCGCCTTCGCTCCTCAGAATGACATCGTTCCACCACGATCATGTTGACTCAGTACTAGTTTGCCACCTTCACGAAGATTCAGCAACCACGTGCGATTTAGGGCCGGTTCGCATCGATGGCAAGGGGCCCGGCACTACTATGACGATTGGAATGTTGGATAATCTTACAGCAAGGCTTGAGCATTGCGGCGGCAATGGGTCGTAGAAAATATAGGAATTCTCCCAAAACTGCGACACTTTTCTATTTGAAGTTCGAAAACCGATTTCTTGCCCTTTCCCGTGAAATGTTCCTGGTTGTAAGGACTACTCGGACGAGCTTCAGCTCGCGACGCGCCCACATCTCATTTTAAAAAGGGGCAACATCATGAAATGCTGATTATGAGGCGGTTCCCTCCAAGGAAAAAGCCAGGGTATCCTGTTGCTTGGAACATGGATGAATGGCAAACAAGATTTTTTTGGCGGAGGCACATAAGAGGACCAAGCTTGGAGGTGTAGCCTGAGGGCCACCTGCTTACTATGGGGTACTCCCCCATCTCGTGAAGTCCCCTCATCGAAAATTACAAAGCACAAAGACGCAAGCTGAAACAATCGCCCTTCGCTACGTGAAGAACGCGTTCAAGAGATCGGGTTCAACCTTTTCCGCGGCGGCAATTTTGCATACCCGCCCGGGTCTCCGCTATTGGAAGGGATGTGGATTGCGCTCCCTTTAAAACCCGGCATCCCTCGATTGTGAGATTCATCCACAAAACATACTTTCGTCTTGTTCAGAGACCTCCTGCCGCGAGGATCTCTTCGATGTTGCTGATCGTAATAGGGTGGTAATGAGCCTTGGCGCTTTCAAATATTCTTCGTGCTTCATTCCTGGCCCAATTTGAACCAAGCATCGCTCGAAATATTTTCGTGACCAAGAATGATCTTCCGATAGATTTCGTAAAGCGCTCAATCCTGGGCAAACTCTCAGCATAATCACTTTGAAGGGCATTCACGTAAAAAGAAGTCAATATCGTGGCGTTTTTGCTTTCTTTGATGTTGAAGAGTGCCTCAAGGTAGCGAACGGATGATCCCTCCAAATTCTTAGGGAGCAAGCGCAAGAATAATGTCACCTCGGCAGGTTTCCAACCGCCGATATCTGCTTCTACAATCTGATCTCCATTCGCAAACGCAGCGGCCTTTGCGAAAATGTTTTCATACACGCGGGAATTTAGGACTGGAGCGAACTCCGGAAATCCTGGTTCATACAGCCAGGTATCGATATCGATATCCCTTATGTCTTCGCCTAGTTTTTCTTCCAAAAATGTTATAAATTGCCGGGTGGATAAAGACGTAAAACGATAGGTATCAATGTATGTCTTAATAAACGCATCGAACTTTTTGCGTCCCACAGTTTCTTCCAAATGTGTGAGAAATGCATTCCCCTTGTGATAGGGGATGGTTGTTGTGATTAAGTCGGGATCGAGTCCCTGCATGGGAAAAGATAGAGCGGTTAATGCGGGATCGGAATCCAGGTGCTGCATATCTTCGAACATGTAATCGCGCCCCAGTGCACTACGAAACTGGGCGTATTCTCTTCCCTCGAGTGCTTCGGTTATGCGAATTTCGGCGTAAGTTGTCCAACCTTCATTAAGCCAGAAATCTTCCCAGGTGGCGTTGGTGATGAGGTTTCCTGTCCAGGCATGGGCGAGTTCATGGGTCACGATAATGGTTTCACTTCGATCGCCCACTAAATAGACTGGGCTGATAAAGGTTAATCTGGGATTTTCCATCCCGCCATAGGGAAAAGCCGGAGGGAGGACAAGAATGTCGTAGCGATCCCAAGCGTAGGGGCCAAAGAGATTTTCTGCTTTTGCCAGGATATCCTCTGTTTTCGCAAATTCCCAGGCCGCGGCCTCGAGAATTTCAGGTTCGGCGTAAACGCCACAACGTATGCCTAATGAGCGGAACTTGATATTTCCTGCCGCAATGGCGAATAGGTAGGATGGAATCGCTTGTGGCATTTCAAAACGATAGCGGGTTTTGGATCCTTCGTCCCTGCTCCCAATGCTCGCGGCGGCCATCACCGCAACCAAAGGTTTGGGCAAAATTACATCCGCGGAGTATGTCAGGCGTACTACCGGCGAATCCTGGCACGCAAAAATGCTTCGGGCATGAATCGACTGACATTGGCTGTAGAGATAGGGATGCTGCCCGCCGGCAGTGAGTTCTGGATTAAGCCATTGCAACGCGCTCGATTCAGGTGTGGTCGTGGATTCGATTGTGAAGCTTGCTATAGCATTCATATCTTTGATGTGCAATCGCTGGCCCAAAATTGGGTCGCTCAGATCGAGTTCCCAATTCAGCTCCTTCCCGCCAGAATGAATGCGATGGATTTCAAGATCGCGCGTATCCAGAAATAAAGCGCCTTCCACAGGTGTATGCATCGTGTAGGCCGATTGCAAATGGAGGGTGCTTGAGACGAAATCCACTTTGATTACAAAATCGATATGGCTTATTCTGGCCTGATTTGGATCATAGTAGGAATGTGGGTCGGGCATATTTGTTGCTCCCCAAGAAGAAGTGAACGTATCGAGATAAAATCAATGAATCCAGATTTTAATTTTTCCAAAGGATTTTAATATGGATGACGTGGTTGCCAGTCCAGCAGCACGCGATCGCTAGGCACTACCCGGAAGATAGGATCTCAAATTCCAATGTTGTCCACGTCCTGCCGCCGTCCCTGGTTTGAAGCAGGTTCATAAAACCGCCCTCTAAATTTACGGCCCAGCCTAATTGCGCGTCGATAAAGCTAAATTGGCCCTCCCAATCCAGGGTGCCGAGAAGTTCCCAGGTCACGCCGCCGTCCAGCGTCGAATAGAGTTTTTCTCCAATGGCCCATCCTGTTCTTCGATCCAGAAAAAGCAGCTTGCCTGCCGGAACTTCGCTCATGGCCCATGTGTCGCCGAGATCGTCGGTCGTGAAGAGATAATACCTGATAATTTCCCCCTCTTCGCCCAATCTGCATTCCAGACCAATAATAGCTATACCCTCTGTGAAAAGATGAGGCGAGTGAACATCGCAATATGCGCTGGGGAGCTCGGCCGGAGGATCATCGGGTAAAGCTAACTGTTTCGCCATCCACGTTCTGCCGCCATCCACAGTCCATTCTACAAATGGTCTCTCATATGGGCCTTGTCCAAATGTTGCCAAACCTGTGCGCGTGTCGCTAAAAACCATCCCTGTTTTGCAGCACGACTGTAGACCGCTGTCTTCAGAGGGATTGAGAATCTCTTCCCAAAATAGCCCCCCATCGATCGTCCTGTACAGGGTCACATAATCGTGTGACATGCCAGATTCTTCATAGATCATCAACCAGCCGTTCATGGCATCGATAAACTGAATGGGCATTGAGAGCACGGGAAGAGGAAGATTAATATCCCTCTCTAACCCAATACTGGGTTCCCAGTTAGCGCCCTGATTGGATGTTCGCCAAATGATGGTGGAATCAAGATAATGCACCCAACCCTGCTGGGAATTCAAGAAGAATGCACTGGCGGCTTTTTGATCTCCAAGGCTGAGATCAATGTTTTCCGGTGGGCTGCTGTCAATCCATTGCAAACCGCCGTCTGCAGTTGTCAAAATGTGATCCTCCCCGGTCGCGGATGCCCCAATTGCCCAGCCGCTGCTGGCATCAAACATTTTCACGAAGCGCAAAGTTATTTCATCCCCGGCTTCGAGATGTGCGATAGGGAGGGGAGCGCTGGTTGGCTCCTGGGTTGCTGTTGAGCTTGGCTGCGGTGTTTCCGGGGAATTTTTAGCTGCCGTGATTGTTTCCGTCGAATTGCGCGCGATGGTAGGCGAAGCTGTCGCTGTAGAAAAGTTGCAGCTCGCAAGCAGAATGATGGCTGCACTGGAGTAGAAATAAAGCAAAAATTTCATCCAGACGAGTTCCCTGCGTGTCGCACAAGAATATCCGAGAAGCCTGCCGATGGCAATCCTCTTACCTTAGTATATGCTTCAGCCGCGGCATGACCCAGGAAAAGAGGAAATTTATTTCTTGACAAGAACGCTTGACTGTAATATCATCCAAACTAATTATATTGAATTCAATACTATACCTTGTTTTGGGAGTTATCCATTGAAAGGGAATAGAGGGCGAAGTCGATTTTGGAAGCGATGGATGGATGCGCAGCATGCCTATGAACATCACCAGACCGATCAAACCTACGAGCCGCGACGTGAGTGGCATAAACATTTCTCTGCCTTTCTTGGCATAGCTCCCGAGAAGCATTGGTTGTTCCGCGGGAGAAGGTTTAAGCCATGGTTTTCAGCAAGCACGGGACCTCCGGGACTCTTCAATCCTTTTGTTGCCGGTGTATTAAGCCGCGGCGGAGGATTGCTGTCACTTTACATTCTGCATCTGCTTGCGCAAAAACCGCGCCATGGCAATGACCTCATGAAGGTGATTGAGCAGCGAACGGAGGGCCGATGGGGATCAAATCCTGGCGCCGTTTATCCACTGCTGAGTCAATTGGAAGAAGGCGGCCTACTTATTGGAGAGTGGCAAGATCCCGAAAAGCGCACGCGCAGAATTTATAAATTGACATCCTTGGGCAGCAAGGAACTCGATAGATTAAAGCAGGTGATCCGGCCAAAATTGGAAGAGGCCATAGGCGTATTGCAGGATTTATTTCAGGATCTAGACGGTGGTGAGGAGGCGTGATTCGTGTCTGAAAAAGTTCTCTTTTCATATGTTTCGAAAAAAGTGGAAGATGGTATAAAAATCGAAATTAGCCATGCTGAGGATTTCTTCCCAAGGGGAAAAGTGCAGTCTCATTGCGGATGCCTGATGTTTAATGATCATTTCGTCGATTTTGCAGCCGATTTTGTCGCTGCGCCCGGATTTTTGGGACATAAAGAATCCAACCCAAGATAAACCTTATCTTGGCTTCGATCCATGTACGAAGATTTGTATGGTGACAGTGAGTTTGATGACGCAAATTAGTATGGATATGGAAATTAAATGAATCCTCGGCGTGAGGATCGATTAGGCTGCCCATTCTCATGAGTAGGCAAAATTAAAGGAGCTGGAAATGGAAAAAGTAATTAACGAATTTCGATTGATCGAAACCGATGATGGCTATCGCATCGAAATCAAGGGTGACAAAGAACGCTTGAAGAAACTCTTGTTTGGTGGGTTTGGTGGATTCGGTGGCCGAAAGTATTGGAGAAGACGCCATCGGCGCGGGCCATTTGGATTTGGGTTTGGGCCCATGGCGTGGATGCACGGTGATTTTTTTGGCGATCACGAGGGCGAACATGAACATGAAGAGGCGCATAAATCCGAGGAAAATTCCGAAGATTAATCCTGTCGTAATCCCAAAAGGAGTTCTCTCAGCAGTTTAGATCGCCAAGAAAGGATTTTCAACAACTGCAAGTAATTTGTTCGGGGGCGGGCGTAATCCCCGCCCCCGGAATTCCAGAATCCGCTGCAAATTAATTATTAAAACTCCTGCGCCTGCAGTTTACGTCGCAGGACCTTGCCTACGAGCGTCTTGGGCAAGTCATCACGAAATTCTATGAATTTCGGGACTTTGTACGGCGCCAAATATTCCCTGCAAAAGGCAATTAATTCTTCTTCGGTAGCGCTCTCGCCTTGTTTGAGCACTACAAAGGCTTTAACCCGTTCACCTTTCCCTTCTATTTCAATACCAATCGCTGCAGCTTCTAATACTTTTGAATGTTCAAAGAGAACGTCCTCAATTTCCCGCGGGTAAACATTTAATCCGCCTGCGCCCAGGATCATATCTTTTTTGCGATCGATGATTTGAAAATAGCCATCCTCGTCCATACTGGCGATATCGCCGGTATACAGCCAGGGTTTTCCACCATCAGCAGCGGGGCGAAGTGTGTTCGCAGTTTCTTCGGGAAGGTTCCAATATCCTTTCATTATCTGCGGGCCGCGAATACAAAGCTCGCCAACCTCCCCCGTCCCTAAAATCCGATTGCCATCTTCAATATCGACGATCTTTACCTCTGTATCTGGATAGGGCAATCCGATCGTGCCGATCCTGCTCTCACCAAATGCTGGGTTGGTGTGCGTTACCGGTGATGCTTCGCTAAGGCCATAACCTTCCACCAGTCGTGCACCGGTGAGTTCCTGAAAGCGTTCCTGTACCTCGACCGGCAGAGGTGCAGCCCCGCTATTGCAGCCTTTGAGCGAACGAAGATCATACTTACCAACATTCGGGTGGTTGTTGATGGCGATGTACATCGCGGGAACTCCCGGGTAGAAATCGGGTTTATGTTTGTCGATCGTTTTTAAGACATCATCGATGTCGCGCGGATTGGGCACCAGAACCATAGTATTGGGCACGATCGCGCCGGGGTTCATGCAGACTGTCATGGCATAGCTGTGGAACAGCGGCAAGGCCACCAAATAGGAACTATTTCCGTCTAGGCCATTAACCCAAACCGTTACCTGGTAGGCGTTGACAAAAATATTTCGATGGCTGAGCTCCGCTCCTTTGGAAAGGCCGGTTGTTCCACCGGTATACATCAGTACCGCCGTATCTTCTTCAGTTATCTGCACATGCTCTGGCTCGGCGGCCGCATTTTCGAGAATATCAGAGAACCAATAGGTGTCGGCATCGCCAGCTATGTCAATCTTATGACCATCCTTTTTCTCTTTCAATAACGTGAAAAGAAGATTCAGAACCGGAGGAAAATAG
The DNA here is from genome assembly GCA_022561215.1 of Chloroflexota bacterium. Lineage (GTDB taxonomy): Bacteria > Chloroflexota > Anaerolineae > Anaerolineales > E44-bin32 > JADFRQ01. The sequence continues at coordinate 28,448 of JADFRQ010000034.1, forward strand.
GTCTTTATTTTCGCCACAAGAACGTCTTCGAGTTTCGTCTCCTGGCGTAATTCTTTGACCATTGGATAAAACGAACTTAAGGTGACAATCAATTTTGCGCCAGAATCATTTAACTGATGTTTTAGCTCGCGGGGGGTATATACCGGATTGCAGGGAACAACGATCGCTCCGGAGATCAAGACGCCGTAGTAGGCGATCGGGAATTGAGGACAGTTGGGCAGGTGAATGGCAACGCGATCTCCTTTTTTAATCCCCAGACCCTGCAGCGCGGAGGCAAAGCGCTTAATGGCTGCTTCCAGTTTTCGATAGGAAATTTTATTTCCCTTAAATATGACGGCCGTGTGATCGGGATTTTCCTGTGCTGTTTTGAGAATGGATGCCGCTATGGTTGTTTTAGGGTAGTCAATATGCTCGGGAACGTGGGCTTCATAGAACTTCAGCCAGGGTTTTTCTTGTGACATATTTTTCCTCCTTGGATTATCGTCCAGATTGAGCGATCGCTGACTACGCTCCCGAGAGGGCATCTTGCGAAAATATTTTCCAGTTAATATTCAAATAGGCGTGATCGGAGATGGCATGAGAAGGAATTTCCGCATCACGCGAGTACAACCTTCCCTATATAACGGGGAATTTAATAATTGACCTGACTATTATAGACAAAGCAGCAGTTTCGTCACCCATCACGATCAATTATAAATTATTTACAGGGCTAAATACCCAACCATCAAGCCATTCGCGCGGATTTCCTCTTCGATTATTATGCCCAGCGGTGTAGCAAAGCTTAAACGAGTTCGATCAGCATAGATTAATCGGCGTTGTGGGCTGAACCTCATGACTGAGAGTGCGCGAGCGGTGAAACTGCCGTTGGCGTATGGGAATTCATCTCTTTGTTGCGTTAGGACTAAAAAAAGAAACGTGTGTCTCGGCAATCACATCAAGTCGGTGAAGGAATCCGGGCGAATGGTCGGATGCGCTCAGCTCGGCGTTACAATTGGGAAATCTTTCCAAGTGGAGCAACATGGTATAAGCCACATCATCACCAACCTCTGCGCCAAGTTGGTGATTGATTCTACGAGGCGAAAATGAATCGACTACGGAAAATCCTGGACCATCAAGCAACTTCGCTCTTGACCACGGCACATTTGTTGAGCCAGGGATTGCAGAATCGTGAGCGGATTTGTATAATGTTGGTCCTGGGTTTGGATGGGTATTTCAATAATTGCGGTCCCGCAATCCGCTGAATACGGGTTTTTTTGGGCGGTTAGCTCAGTTGGTTAGAGCGCATGCTTGACATGCATGAGGTCGTAGGTTCAAATCCTATACCGCCCACTTTTATTCCCCGCTCAAAATAAATGCTCTCGCCGTGATGGGACTCTTCAAACAGGAATCGAAACTCTATAGTTATGTCCCGCGTAATTGGGTGTCGACATCCTATGGTAGCAGTTGCACGTATGTAGGTTTAATGAAGGGGGAAAGTGTGTTTAAGTGCGTCGCCGGTTCGCCGAACGTCGATTTTCTCCCATAGAGGGGAATTATCCATGCCATCGCCTGCCTGCGAATTCACTTGCAAGAGGGAAACGTAGGATTGAAACTGTCGATGATTCTCACAAGATGGCGATAACACCTTAACGACAAGAGCACACAATTTCTCCACTCTTTCAATAGCGCCCCGCCAATATCCACGGCCGCTTTAACGAGGCCCGAATTCCAATAGTCCCATTCTTTTAATCTGCCTTAGTCGAAGCTTAATCAGTGCGATTGCATTGAGTTCTGACTTCCCCACTTGACCTTATGCCTTTTGCCGACATGCCCCCGGCGATCAAACACCTAGCAGCCTTCACCGCGGCGGCGTGCCCTCGGCTATGTTTTTGGTTGCCCACTTAATACAACAGGCAAACGTCTACACGCAGCTGCAAGGAGGGATGTGTTATCCAGTGAGGCTCAGATGCGAGCCATGGCCGGTGCACTGTATTGCGGCCTTTCCAAGCGCGAAATTGGAAGGACTGCGGAGTGAACTTATCAGCAGCGAGCTATGGCATATTCTGGGAATTGCTCATTAAAAATTTTAGACTCAACGAATTCTCCGGTAATTTCACCTTGACCTGACTAACTGATAAGGAATTTTTCGAACGGGAATAACCCAGAAAAAGAAATCCCATTCGCAGCCATTGCAGCTTTTCTCTAAACCGATTATCATTTTGTTAAGCTATCATCGTTAAATTATGATGATTCAAGAAAATTGAATAATAGGCGCGTAGACCGGGACGAGTAATCGGCAAAGTGCGGACAGGGAAAGAGGATCTAGGATTGAGAACCCTCTTACGTCACAAACCGGCGAAAACCACCCGCGAGCAGAATCCGGAAAGATCGTATTTGATCGAGTAAGGTGACCGATTCAGCCCCGTTAGCGGCTGACAGAGATAGCCGGGCTGATTGAAACAGCCTAGAAAATGGCTAATCTGGGTGGAACCGTGTGAGCAGCTGCTCTCACCCCAGACCGGTGAGGGCGTTTTCTTTTAAAAGGTTATTTTTCATGAAGGAGGCGGAATATGGTTGAAAAGAAGGATGAACGTTATGAGGATTCGGATCTTTATCGCATCCGCCACTCCGCCGCACATATTATGGCGCAGGCTGTGATGGAAATGTTTCCTGGAGAGGTAAAAATCGCTATCGGACCTCCGATCGCCGAAGGTTTTTATTATGATTTTGAACTCCCGCGATCCTTAACGCCGGAGGATCTGGAAGTGATCGAAAAGCGCATGCTCGAGATTATTGGGAAAGATTTCGAATACGCCTTCGAGGTTATCAGCGCGGAAAAAGCCAAGGAAATCTTTGCTGATCAACCTTACAAGATCGAGTTAATCGAGGGTTTAGAGGCGGGCGGAGTGGATGAATACGGCACCCCGACTGATGAAGCGCCAGAGATCTCAATTTACACTCAGGATACCTTTACGGATCTATGCCGTGGTCCGCATGTGGCGAGGACAGGCGAGATAAATCCGGATGGACTAAAACTGCTGAATGTCGCCGGGGCCTATTGGCGCGGCGATGAGAATCGCCCCATGCTGCAGCGCATTTATGGAACCGCGTGGCAATCCGCCGACGACCTCGAGCAATTTCTTTGGAGGAGAGAGGAAGCCGCGAAACGCGATCATCGCCGATTGGGGAGGGAATTGGATTTGTTCAGCACCAATGAAGATGTAGGACCAGGGTTGATTTTATGGCATCCCAAAGGCGGAATGGTGCGTAAAATTGCCGAAGACTATTGTCGTGCTGAGCATGAAAAGGCTGGTTATGAGTTTGTCTATTCCCCGCATATCGGAAAATCCAAGTTGTGGGAAACAAGCGGTCATTTGCAGTGGTTCAAAGAGAAAATGTACGCTCCGCTAGATATCGAGGGGCAGGAGTATTACTTGAAACCAATGAATTGTCCCTTCCATGTTCAAATTTATAAGAGCAATAAGCGCTCCTACCGTGATCTTCCACTGCGTTATGCGGAATGGGGAACGGTATATCGCTACGAGCGCAGCGGCGTATTACACGGACTGCTTCGAGTGCGAGGGTTTACGCAGGATGATGCCCATCATTTCTGCCGGCCAGACCAAATGCCCGAGGAGATCGACAAAGTTCTCAAATTCACGCTCGACATCCTGCGTGCTTTTGGATTTGAAAAATTCCAGGCATATCTGAGCACCCGCAATCCAGAGAAAGCAGCTGGTGATCTCGATGATTGGGATAGTTCCACAAAGGCATTACGTGATTCTCTTGATCGATCAGGAATCCCCTACCAAATCGATGAAGGAGAAGCTGTTTTTTATGGTCCAAAGATCGATATTAAATTGCTCGATGCGCTGGGGCGTGAGTGGCAATTGAGCACAATCCAGTTTGATTTCAACCTCCCGGAGAGCTTTGATTTATCCTATATTGGGGAGGATGGCAAAGAGCATCGACCGGTCATGATCCACCGCGCTTTGCTCGGATCAATGGAACGTTTTATGGGGGTGCTTATCGAGCACTATGCCGGCGCATTTCCTGTTTGGCTTGCCCCGGTACAAGCGGTCGTCATCCCCATCGCAGATCGTCATCTGGGTCACGCGGAGCGTATCGCCAAACGGCTGAAAAGTTCTGGTTTTCGGGTGGATGTAGATGCGCGTGGAGATCGGATGAATGCCAAAATCAGGCATGCTCAGCTGCAAAAAATTCCTTACATGTTGGTTGTGGGAGATCGCGAAGCAAAAACCGATTCGGTATCCGTGCGTCAGAGATCGGGTGAAGATATGGGCGCCATGCCGTTTGAGGAATTTGAAGCAATACTGGTCAGTGATGTTGCACCCTATCGCTAAGATGCCTCGGCCAAACATGTGCGCTTTACAACATATGTAAGGCACCTGCCAGAAAGGCTCTACTATCCGTGTGAGAATCTCGTAATAATCCTAAGCCCGCGTGCAAAAGGATGGTATAAGTAGTTCATGTTATTCGGGGTACTCAAGCCAGATGAGAAGAGCGCAAAGCGGCTCGGGAAATTCTTTCTGCCGATGGCGTTGCTTGGCCTATTGTTCGCATGGGGAGTTTCGCCTGTCTCTGCGGAAGGTGAGTCAATCGGTCCACTTCCAGCGGATGATGTTGCCATACTATGTACGCCGCGCATTCAGCTTCGACATTCTGCACAATGCGCTTCCTACGGACCTGCAAGCCAGTTGGCTAAGTACGCCCGTGATGGAGTTTTTCCTGCGGAACCACTGGCGGCGAATAATGTCGACCGCGGTCTCTCCTATATACCCTACAAATATTTGAATGTCACAAAAAAGGACATCAATGTCTACGCGAGTGTTCAGTCTGCGCTGAACAGCTCCAATCCTACACGAT
>JADFRQ010000099.1 GCA_022561215.1 Chloroflexota bacterium
TGGTTTAAGGCTGGCACCACCGACCAGCGCGCCATCGATATCCGGCATTGTCATGAAGGCTTGGATATTATCCGCGTTTACGCTACCGCCATATTGCACGCGCACGGTTTGTGCGGTCTCTTCGCCAAACATCTCTGCGAGTGTGCCGCGGATCGTGAGACCGATGATGCGGTTGGCATCCGCGGGAGTGGCTGCTTTACCGGATCCAATGGCCCAGATCGGTTCATAGGCGATGATCGCCTGGCGCGCAAGATCAGCAGGAATTCCCTTAAAGGCAGATTGAACTTGATGGCTCACGAAGGAGTGGGTTTCGCCGGCTTCATTTTGCTTCAGATTTTCGCCCACACAAAGAATGGGAATGAGATTGTGAGCAAAAGCCGCATGCACTTTGCGATTAAGTGCTTCATCATTTTCGTTTTCACTGGAAGTCGCTCGGCGTTCGGAATGACCCAAAATCACATATTGACATATCCCGTCAAGCATTGTTGGTGATATCTCTCCTGTATGGGCGCCTTGTTCATTCCAGTGCATATTCTGCGCTCCAAGCTCGATATTTAATGGCCGCAGCAGCTCTGCCACCGCCAAGAGCACGGTAAAGGGCGGACAAATGACGCGATCGACGCCTCCAATTTCGTTCAGAGGGTGGCTAATTTGTCGGATGAATGCAAGGGCACCTTCGGCAGTACCGATGGACATCTTCCAGTTGGCTGCAATGATGGGTCGACGCATGGTTATTTCCTTTCTTTCGAATCGAAGATTTCATAGTATCCCTGATCAAGCTCGTCATCAGAAAGATGGGCATAACGTTGCGTGACGGCGATATTCCGATGGCGAGCGAGCTTCTGTGCCAATTTTAAGTTTCCCCCGGAACCCCTAAGTACCGTTGTCACAAAATAATGGCGGAAGGAATGCGGTGTGATATTTTCATTGGATTCGCCGCCTAACGCTTCATGCACGCGTTGATGGACAATGGCTCGTCCGGTCGTTGTAGATATGGGCAACACTTTTTTTCCCGCTCCTCGATCGTGACGCGCAAAGATGGGAAGAGAACGTAAGGGACGACCCGATGCGCCATCAATCCTGGCGCGCACAGCATGATAATCCTTTATGGCAGATAGGCTTCGATGAGAGAAACGAACGACCGATTGGCGATTGCCCTTACCAATCAGCAAGGCGCGCCCTTCGTTCCAATCGATATCGCCTCGGCGCAAGTTGCATGCTTCATGCACCCGCAGCCCGGTATCGGCGAGCGTGAGTAAGAAAGATCGATCCCGCAGATCGATTAGGCGCTGTCGGGCATCGGGGTCCCTGCGGCCGAGAAGAGCTTGCGCATAGCCAAGAACTGTTTCGATATCTTGCTGAGGAAATTGAGGTAGTCGTTGTCCTGGGCGCCGGCTTCGCTGGCGAATGAGTAGGCGCACGCGTGGCAGATTGACCTCGGCAAGATCTTCCGCGGCAAGATATTGATACCAGCCGCTCACGGCAGTGAGATAGAGCCTCTCGCTTGCAGGAGCGTAAGTTTTTAGGGAAGCGGCGAATTGGGAGACCCAATTTTCCGATATTTGGCTGGTTGGGGTATCCGCAGGACTAATGCCAATGTTTTCGAGCATGCCGGAAAAGGTGTTAAGCGCATTCCTGTATGTGCGTGCGGTATTAGGACTGCGCGACAACGTAACCGAATCGAGATAGGCAGCGATGGTTGTGGAAAGAGAATTATTGGGCGCAATAGAGGACATCGAGGATCGCTCCTGTGTGGCATTCTCGTTTGCTTATGCTTTGTATAATAATACTTATCATAACCATGAAGAGCATAAGTCAGTTGCGCACGAAAGTCAATTGGCCTCCCCTACGAGGAAAACAGCAGCAAATCGCAGAATGTTAAAATTGCTGTTGCTCACTGCTCTACGACGGAGTGCGCGTCTACATTGAATTTTAGTGTCGAAAAGACAAGAATTCCTTCGGCGACTGGCCGTGGCGACGAAAGCAGCTCCCTGCCCATGTACCAAAGTTGGGTAGATCCTCCTCCATCCAGGTTAATTGCCCTCTGCGCGCCGAGTTCGACGAACAGATCCGCCAATTTTTGCAGGGTAACCCCCCAATATTCAGAAACGATGAGTACGATAACTTCACCCTCGCCCGTTAGACCGACCGCTGTGCGCGCGCGTTGATCAAATCTGGCAGGACACCAACCTTCCTCTAGAGTGCACTGCTCATGAAAATTGACTGGCTTTCCATCCATTACAAGGATGGGAAGGCCCCCCACGGTGTTGTAATAAAGATCTCGATCAGGAATCCATGTCCAGGGTTCTTCGGGGATAGGGAGCGAATAACGATCGACGATGCTTATTCTCACATCACCAGATTTCGAAAATGAGAGTGAGCTGCGCTGCACCTCTTTGCCGTCACGATCGTTATTAATTCCGTCGAGGCGAACCCCGTTTTTCACCGTCAGCCCTATGGGTCCGTAGGAGTATGTTGGGGAGAAAAAGTCTGCATTGAAGCCAACCACGGCGCCAGGATAGCGGGCAACCATATGCGGAATGCGTTCTCCCGGATAGGCATTGCCTACATAACAACCGGGCCCTGTGCTCCTATAGGGAACAAGCGTGTTAGGGACATTAACATCACGGCATTCACCGTAATTACCTTCTCGATCGAACCCTAGTGGGAGAACGGTTTCAAAACGAACATCGGGATGCTTGGGATCAATGCGTACGATGTAGTACGGTCCTAACTTGCAATGTCTAATTCCGTTATAAATCTCCGCTTCACAAGTTTCTTCGAACCCGCTGCCCCATACAAAGCTCGATTCTTGGGTGGTTGGCACTAGAGTTGCAGATTGGGTCGGTGTTGCTGTTAACGTTGGCAATGGCGTCGCTGTGCTTGTAGGCTTATCTGTCGCTTGTGGTGTTGGACTGCTCTGCTGAGTTTCCACAGCTGTGGCCGTGGCTGCGGCCGTAGCTGTTGGCTGGATCGCCGCAGGCGCAATCAAACGGCCGCGCCCTGTTTCAGGCAATGCTGCACCGTAAGACAGTTTTGTGATGCCAAATCCGGCGACCAAGGATAAGACAGAAACCACCATTCCAATTATTATTCGATTTCGATCGTATTCATTCCACGTCATACAATGTCCATAATCGCACGCAGCCCAGTGACACAAATATTTTCCGAATTAAGCCTCCCATTATCACGCGCCCAAGGAATACACATCATACAGAACATACGTGCTAATCGGGTAAAATGTAAAAACTTTGGGACCAGGATATCATTCGTGGAGGCGGACAATGGAGATGCGGAGTCTGTGGAAAATTTTCTGATTGTCCCGTACTCCGCAGGGGGGTAAATGGCAAGGAGCGATTTTGAAGGCGCAGTCCTTGGTTGTCTTTTCCGCGGAGGGTACCTTCCCGATGAAGATGCTCCACAGCATTCTGCTGGCTTCTTCACTGCCAATGAAAGTCAATCAATGGCATAAAAAAGTGATTTCTGTTGTTCAGTGGATAAATTCAGACCTCCCGGGGGCAGGCAAACCCCTAGTCGCGTTTTCCTCCAATTTCCTGGGCAAAGATCGCTTGGAATTCCCCCCTTTCCCAGCATCGCAGGAAAGCTTCTGCCATAATGGGATCAAATTGTTTATTGGCGTGTTTTAGGATTTCATCTTTCGCCGTTGCCAGGTCTGATGCCTTGCGATACGTGCGGTTTGATGTCATTGCGTCAAACGTATCGGCAATGGAGAGCAAGCGTGCTTCTACAGGTATTTCCTCACCCTGCAAGCCATGAGGGTATCCGTCGCCGTCCCATCGTTCATGATGATGCAGCACCATTGGAATGGCGATGGCCAAATAAGAAATTCCCTCAATCATGCGAGCCCCCTCCTCCGGATGTTTTCGCATTTCATGCCATTCTTCTTCATTGAGCGGTCCGGCTTTTAACAAGATCACTTCGGGAACGCGAATCTGGCCAATATCGTGAAGAATTGCTCCAAATTCGAGCGCATCGCGCTGCTCATCATCCCAATTAAGTTCTTTTGCCAGCGCTTGGGCATAGGCATTAACGCGTTCTACATGGTAGCGTTTGTTTTCGATGGCGTTTGCCAATACGCGCAGGCTGTCCTTAGCCGCCATGAGCTGCGCCATCACAGCAAACTCATCCGCGCGTTGAAGCCGAGCTTGAACTGCGGAAAGCAGCTCCTTGCTTGTAACCGGTTTGGTTATATAGTCATCGACGCCAAGCGACTTGCCGGTGAAAATATCCTCGCGCGTGCCCCTTGCCGTAAGAAATATGAATGGTATGGTTGCTCCGGAAGGACGTTTGCGTACGGCCTCCAAGAGCTCAAATCCATCCATCACCGGCATGGCGATATCAGAAAGAATCAAAGCGGGGCGCGCATTTGTAAGATTTTCCAGGGCTTCGGCCCCGTTGACGGCCGTCTGAACTTCATAACCAGCGCCAGAAAGGATGTCGCGTAGGGCGATTAACATCGCCGGGTCGTCTTCAACAACCAATAGCTTAGGAGTCTTCTCCATAACCGCAGAATCGGTAATTTTCCTACTCCTCAACAGTTTGAAGTATCGTCGTTTACTTCCGAGAACCATTATTGATTCACTTTCAGCATGGCGCAAGGAGGAAAAAAGTGCTATTTGATGGTGGGAATCACAATGGGGCGTCAAATTACAGGGGAATCTCCTTGTGTTAAAATCGCATCGATAAGGTTTGAATATGAAATCTAAATTAATTTACTCAATTTTAAGAATAATTCTCGGGACCCTTCTTCTTGGAATTGGAATATTAATGGGTTACCTGGCAAGAATATCGGCCGAACCAGCGCAAGCGAGCTTTGCTCTCTTGGACGAGGCGCAAATTTTGCTTGAGGACAATTATCTTGGAGAACTTCCCGATGATTTGGTTCTCCAGCGAGGAATGATCGCTGGCATGATCGATAAGGTGGAAGATCCGTTTACGACTTTCGTCGAACCGGCATCCAATGAATTGCAAACCGATGATTTATCGGGACAATTTGGGGGAATCGGTGCGCGACTGATGCGTGATGAAGACGGCCTCGTTTTTATTATCCCATTCCCTGGTGGCCCCGCTGCGCAGGCAAATGTGAGTGAAAATGACGCCCTGGTAGCGGTCGACGGAGTGCGCCTATCGGCTTCCATGGAAACGGATGAGATTGTGGCACTCATTCGTGGTCCAATCGGCAGCTCTGTGCTGCTAACTTTTCAATCTTCAGAACCTGGATCGGACGATATTGACATTGAAATTGTGCGCATAAAAACGGAAATTCCGTCGGTCAGCAGCTATTTAATGCCCGGGGAAGATAGGGTTGGAATTATAGTGCTTGCGCGATTCAGTGAAAAATCGGCAGAAGAAGTCAAGCGTGATTTCCTTTCCCTATTGGACCAAGGAGCGAAGGGAATAATCCTCGATTTGCGTGGCAATTCGGGAGGACTTCTCGATTCAGCCATTGCGATCTCCCGATTCTTCTTGCCTGGTGGAACGATACTCACGGAGAAAGAGAAAGGTGGCGTAGAGCGACAATATAAGGCAAGATCGCCTGGTCTTGGCGCCGATGTTCCATTGAGTGTGCTGGTCAATGGAGGAACGGCCAGTGCGGCGGAGATTGTGGCCGCCGCACTGCAGGAAAACAACAGGGCGCAGCTCGTTGGTGAGAACACATTCGGGAAGGGTTCGGTGCAGAGTATTCTCGCATTAAGCGATGGCTCCAGTTTGCACGTGACCATTGCGCGCTGGACGACGCCGGATGGATTTTCGATCGATGGCGTGGGCATTGCGCCCGATTTCGAAGTGGCGCCGATGGATGGACCGAGCGATGCTGTCTTGCTCGCCGGTCTTAAAATTGTAGTCGACTTAATCTTGGTTGAATTAGCCGGAGGCACCACATGAGCAAGGACAAATTTAAAGTAGTGTCTCAGAACCGCAAGGCGAGCCATGAATATTTTCTGGAAGATCGATATGAGGCCGGGATTGCGCTCACGGGGAGCGAGATTAAATCGATACGCGCCGGAAGTGTGAGCATTCGCGAGGCCTATATCCAGGTGAGCGACAAAGAAGCCTGGTTGGTAAATGCCTATATCGCACCCTACGATCCGGCAAGCAGTTTAAATCACGATCCCAGGCGAAGGCGCAAATTACTTTTGCACAAACGTGAAATTCGAAAGTTATATGACAAAGTTCGTCAACGCGGTTACACCATTGTGCCGTTGCGTATGGTTATCAAATACGGACTGGCGAAGGTGGAAATCGCGCTGGCGAAAGGCAAGAGGAGATATGACAAGCGGCGTGAGATCGCCAAGCGTGATGCGGAACGCGAGATGGCGAGATCCATCAGCAGTCGCCAATGAAATGATAATCACCCTCTGAATTTGTCGCTACATCCCAAATTACTAACCAGCCCCCCAGCCCAATCTTGTGCAGCGCCGTGTTTTAGTATGTGCGTTCCTCTGGAGTGCCGAAGTTCTACTTCGGCGGCACATCCTGTCCGCAGGACAGGCCAGAGCCTTTTGCACTCCAAAGCGAACCGCTCTTGATGTTCTTCAAGACGGTTTTGGCGGTTCGCGAACTCCCCATGTGCATTGCACTTTGCAAGTGCGTTACACTTAATTTCGCTGATCCCTATCAACTCCACGCCTCTCTGTCCGGGCGAAGCACTCGTGTTCCAAAAGCACCCATAAAAGGCTTCGCCCTTACGCGAATTGCGGCAGCACATTTAAATCCCCCCTCCCTCATCATCCTTTTAGGGCCTTCACCAAGGAATCAATCGCAGTTGTTCTGCTATAGACGGTTAAGATATCTCCCGCCATCAAAATGCTGTCGCCGTGAGGGATGATAATTGTCCCATTCCGATTGATGGAGACAAGAACACATTCACGCGGCAAGGAGGGACCGATCTCATGTATTGTTGCGCCCAGCGACCGATCTCCTTCAGAAAGCTGGATTTCGACGAATTCCGTCGCTTCGCCAACTTTCATCTCGGTTCTTCGTACGCGATGGGCTATCTCCGATCGACGTGTGAGAGCGATTTGGTAGGCGCGAACAATATCCTCGCGCGCAATCATCCCTACAAGTTTGCGAGGATTCGAGCGAGATACCACCGGCAATCGGCCAAGCCCTCGCGGTCCCATCTTCTGCAAGACATCATCGATGGTGTCGTCAGGATAGGCGACGATTAAGGCACGCAGGGTCTTGCCAATCCGCAGAACCGTGGTGCTCCTCGGCGTATCAGCCAGGATAGCCCGTTTCAGATCACTCGCTGTAACCATTCCTAGAAGATCGCCAGAATCCGCCAGAATGGGAAACCGGCGATGTCTTCCCGTGCTGAGGACTTCGGAAAAAGCGACAATGGTCAGATTATGGATCACGGTATCGACATTGGTGGTCATGACTTCATCAACGCGCACACCTCGCATTATGTCCACATCGCGGCCTGATTTAATCCGTACTCCTCGACGGGAGAGTTTCAATGTGTAAATCGATTCGCCGGCCAGAAGCTTACGTGAGAACAACGTGGCAACAACGACCGTTAACATGAGGGGCAGAATGATTCGATAATCACCGGTGAGCTCAAAAAGGATAATGATGGCGGTGATCGGCGCATGCGCTACTGCAGCAAACACCGCGCCCATCCCCACCAACGCGTAAGCGCCTGGCGCAGCGGGAACAAAGGGGGCCGTCATATTGACCACAACACCGAATGCCGACCCCAGCATTGAGCCCATAAAAAGAGAGGGGGCAAAAACCCCACCTGAGCCCCCTGAGCCTAGGGTAAGCGCAGTGGCGATAATCTTTAGGACGAGTAGTGCAATCACGGTTCCAAGGACGATTTGATTGTTCAGCGTGCCTTCAATCACGTCGTACCCTACGTTGAATACCTGCGGGATGCGATCCCAATTCAGCCCAGAGATAGCTGGATAGCCAAGAGCGAGAGCACCCAGAAGTGCACCACCCACAGCAGGTTGAACCCACTCCGGAACCGACTTCCATTTGGCAAAGAGATCCTCGGTCCAATAGAGGGATTTTACAAAAACAACACCAACCAGTGCTGCCAATATGCCCAGTATCGGGTACAGCCCAAATTCCAGAATATTGTTGATCTGATATTCCACTGGAATTGGGGTTGTCGTAGAGGTTGCGTCCGGCGTTGGTGGTAAAGATGATGATTGTGTCGCGGAAAGCAACATCTTCGTCGTCGAACTTGTCTTGCAGCCGTCCTGCGTCAAGAATCTGGTAGAATAGTTGCATCGTCGTCAGGTGGGCCTTTTCGATTTCATCGAACAACAGAATGGCGTCCGGGTTCTCCCTAACAAAACCGGTAAGCAAGCCCGGCTTAGCCCCCCTGTAGCTCGGCGC
>JADFRQ010000100.1 GCA_022561215.1 Chloroflexota bacterium
GTTATCCACGCCATTGTTGGAACTGGCCGATCGCTATCAATTGTCCGAGCGCGTATTGCGAGAGGTGCTGGCGTTGCCAAAAGCGGGTTGGAAATCTGCAATCGATTCAGCCGTGCGCGAGGGGTTAACGTCAGAGGAAGTGGGCCAGCTGCGAAAAACGAAGGGCGAACCGGCGAAATTTGACGACGCGCGACGATCGCCGGAGCGGATCGCCTTCACCGGGATACGGCGTTTTGCGCGCGCGGCGATGAATGTTGACGCCGATGAGCAAAAATTCGTTTTGGACGGCGTGGCGGACGAAGTGCTGGTGCAAGGGTTTGGCGAAGCGCTGCTGCCGTTGCTTAAGGGTTTAAGCGAACGTATTGAAGTTCGTTTGCGGGGGGCGTAGGTAAGCGCTGCAGGATACGACCTAGTTCGATGGCATTTCCTATTCGGGATTAATGGAAAGCATGCTTTACATTTTCATTCTTCCAGCATTCGCTTTCACATTTCTAATCCTATTCATCGTTACAGTTGTTGCTTATTTTTCAATGAAATATAGGATTTACTTTCCGATTGCCTGGCGACTGTTGCTAGGAATAACATCAGGCTTCTTGGTTTTTAATGTATTGTTCTGGATTGTAACAATTGGAGCAATTCTAATACTGGATACTTTCGATCTCCCACCATCATTCCGGAATGTAGAAAAGATAGTTGTTGTCGGAGGCCTTATCCTTGGCCCTTTTGTGGCATCAGTGTTAGGTGTGCTCGCAGGAGCTATGTACACGTGGAGGAATGTGTGGGGAAAAAGCGACGAGGAGAATCATGGATTTTTGGTGTAATGATCCGTGGCTCATAGCGAATGAGAATGTCGAAGCATAAGAACCGTTTGCAACTCCCTATTGTCCAATCCCAAAAACGCAAATCATAACCAAATAGAAAAACTAATGATTATCGAGCAATCGATCGGTTGCTGGATATCAAAACACCGACAATGATTGTCATCGGTGAATCAGATATCGCGGACAACCATGCAGTTGCCGGAATTCTTCACAACGACATTCCGGACTCCCGGAGAGAAGCCGTTACCTAATCGTGGCATTTGGTTTATCTAGAGCAAGCAGATAAATTCAATAAGTTGGTGCTTGACTTTCTCGCAAACATCGACGGGATCTGATCTACTTACCGATGACTACGGTGGACCCCGCGAGCGAGCAAAGTTCAATTCGAAAATTCATAGCGGGGGTATTGATCTCGAGGCGGTTAGGCAGAGCACATATTCATTGTTCTTGACACCATTAGCGTAGCACGCCATCATGGCAATGGGTGATTAAGAGCTTTGCCGATCGAGACACCGAGCGGATCTTTCAAGGTCGGAAGACTGGGCGATTGGCTGTCGCGATTGTGCGCCGCGCTGAGCGAAAGTTGCTCATCCTGCATGCTGCCGAAAATGTCCAACAGTTGAGGGTTCCGCCGGGAAATCGCTTGGAAAAACTAAAGGGAGGTCGAGCGGGCCAGCACAGCATACGGATCAACGACCAGTGGCGAATATGCTTTGTGTGGCGATCAGGGCACGCGCACGAAGTTAAGATCACGGATTCCCATAGTTAGGGAGATTTAAAATGAGAAAGCGCGAGCGCCCCCCTATTCACCCAGGTGAGATTCTGCTAGAGGAATTCCTCATCCCCATGGAGATCTCGCAGTATAGGCTTGCCAAGGACATTAGCGTTGACCCGCGCCGTATCAACGAAACTGTGCATGGCAAGCGATGGATAAGTGCTGACACAGCGCTCCGGCTGGGACGTTTCTTTGGAATGTCGGCCCGGTTTTGGATCAGTCTTCAATCCCACTATGATCTTGAACGCGAGGAAATGGAGCTGGGAGATCGTCTTCGGGATGAAGTAAAAGTCTTCGCCTAGATGGTGTGCGACATCGTCTGGAGATGGCGCTGCCTAACAATTTCCATGAGAAGGTTTAGATAGTCAAGGGTCGACGTGGCGGCCATTCTCCATGTAATTTACCAGAAGATATTGGTCTGTCATCTGGAATTTCAGTGATTAGCTTAACCTGTGCAGAGCACAGGCGTCGCCCGAACAAGACATAGACTATATGATATTGAGAGCGTTCGCTCGGCCTGTTCCTGGATAACGCCGATGGGTTTCTCCTTTTGCGAATAGTTTTCCATCACGAATTCAAACTACTGGCAGAAGGGCGCAGAAACCTCCCCGTTTTCGATCTTTGATGCCAGGCAAGAGAAAGGAATAAATTGAGCCGTGCGCAATTTGATTGACCTGCGGTCGGATACCGTCACTCGACCCTCCCCAGAAATGCGAGAGGCAATTGCGGCAGCGCCTGTTGGCGACGATCAATTTGGCGAAGATCCTACGGTGAACCTTCTGCAGGAGCGTATCGCCGCCCTCTTAGAGAAGGATTCAGCTCTTTGGCTGCCTGACGGGCACGATGGCCAATCAGGTTGCCTTGCGGGTGCTAACGCGGCCTGGTGACGATGTGCTCGTGAGTCAGGAGAGCCATGCGGTCTGGCATGAGACCGGCGCGTCGGCCGCCAATGCCGGGGTTTAGTTCACAGCCATCGGGAAGAAGGGTCTCTTTACGCCCGAAGACTTCTTAGCTGCCCTGAAGCCTCGCGACCATATCATTTACCCGCCAACGACGCTGGTGGAGGTTGAGAATACGCACAACCGTTCAGGCGGAACAATCTTCCCGCAGGACGATGTGAAGCGAATATGTGCGGCAGCTGCAGAGCGAGAGATTGCGACGTATCTCGATGGGGCACGGCTCTGGAACGCCGCTGTCGCGTCGGGACGACGCCCGGCTGAGCTTGCAGAGCCCTTCGGGTTGGTTCTCTGTGGCGCTATCGAAAGGGCTGGGGGCGCCAGGAGGCCCTTTGCTTGCCGGATCATACGCAGTAATCAAGCGCTGCGTCCGATACAGGAGGATGCTCGGGGGTGCAATGAGGCAAGTCGGGATATTTGCAGCGGCAGGGCTTTATGCTCTCGACCACAACATAGAGCGACTGGCCGATGACCACGCAAACGCGCGCTTGATTGCAAAACGTGTTTCCAGGAGCACAAAGATCACTCTTGACCCGGCCGCTGTCCAGACGGATATCCTAGTCTTCGACCTGGCTCCAGACGGCGCTGACGCGCCAACTCTGGTTACCCAAGCCAAGGAGCATGGCGTTCTCATCCTCGCGTTTGGCCCGCGGACGATTCGTGCGGTGACTCATCTTGACTTGACCCGCGAGAATTGTGAACGCGCGGCTGATGTGCTCGTGGAGATTATCGGGGAATAGGACCGGCTGCCGATGAGTTGGAAAGTCAAGCCCAAGTCTGCGATCTCAGCGCCAGGTGCAAAGAGGTGGTCCCTTCCACCACGCGCGATGTGAGTTCAGTTCTCTCCGAGCTGCAGCCGCATCAAGTGGTGAAGAGCCCATTGTCGGGCGCTTATCCTGTCCCGCTTCGCATCGTCCAGCTTCCAGGAGCGCATGTTTTATTTGAAAGCCGCCTTATCAGGGTCAACTTGGCGATCTGCATTGCGTTCGGTCAGAAGGTACCGGACGGGTTATCCAACGGGTGGACCAACAACAATACGGGCTTGCGCAAGCATCCCATAGCCAGCTTTGGCCCGTCCTAAAGCTCCGTCGCGGATCCCATCCCTAATCAAGATAACACCGGCCACGCCCCAACTGCATACTAAGAACAACTTGTTGCGTGTCTGACGGACAATCGCCTTCGCGTCAATTAACGCGGCAGAAGCGCAGTCCCGTCCGCGCTGTTCTGCATTGCCAAAGCAGCTTCGCTTTTCTGCCGTAGACTGGCAACCCTACACGGCGTATGCCAAGGCGGTGGAAATCTGGACGTGCCCGGGAAGCTCAGCGCGGTGTGACCAATGCGCAAAAATGATTTACACTGACATACATAAACATGTCGGCACAGGTAGCTCGCGCGACTACGATTTATCATCAGATGCGAAGTATTAATCGTAAAACCAAAGGTAATGAGCTGCTGCTGATTCAAACGGTTGTAATGTGAACCCGGCACATGAAGGATTGATAACGCAAGAAGAAACGAAAGACGAACCGCGGTTCGTAATCTCGATTCAAATACGCTACAATCGGGGGAGCAGGGAGCAGGGAGCAGTCTTGGACTGGGTCCGGGCAAGATTTTGCAAGTTGAACATACACATCCCAGGCCCAGATAAAAACAACGCCATATAGTGAATTAAATCACAAATATTTAAGTTCAGCAAATAAACATAGCCAGGCTGAAGGATTAAGGCGCTAGAAACAGGAACATCGGCAGCGTTGGTCAAACTGGTGTTTTGATCAGACCTGCAAATCATGGGAGGGATTTGATGAAGCCATACCTCGATATGATGCGCCATGTTTTGGAGACTGGCGTTCGTCGAAGGGATCGCACGGGGACAGGCACGATCTCCGTCTTCGGTTATCAAATGCGCTTTGATTTGGCCGATGGCTTCCCGTTGCTGACCACGAAAAAACTCCACCTCAAAGCCATCATCTATGAATTATTGTGGATGCTGCGTGGCGATACATCGATCCAGTATCTCAATGATCACAATGTCAGCATCTGGGATGAGTGGGCGGACGACAATGGTGACCTGGGGCCAATCTATGGCGCGCAGTGGCGCTCATGGCACGGCATGGATGGCGAAGTAGTCGATCAAATTTCTGCGGTCGTAGAGCAGATTCGAAACAACCCCAACTCGAGGCGCCATATCGTCAGCGCATGGAACGCGAGCGAGATCAAAAACATGTCTTTGCCGCCATGCCACACGCTTTTCCAATTTTATGTTGCCGAGGGAAAATTGTCTTGCCAGCTTTACCAACGCTCTGCGGATATCTTTTTAGGTGTTCCATTCAACATTGCTTCGTATGCGCTGCTGACCAAGATGATGGCGCAGGCGACCGGCCTTAAGCCAGGAGAGTTTGTGCACTCATTCGGCGATGCACACATCTATCTGAACCATTTGGAACAAGTTGAGCTGCAGCTCAAACGCCAACCTCGAACCCTGCCGCAGATGGAACTAAACCCAGACATAAATTCAATTTTCGACTTTGATTATCCCGATTTTGTGCTTAGAAATTACGCGCCTCATCCGCGTATCAAGGCTGAAATTTCGGTATGATGGTTGCCGTTATCGCCGCCATGGCGGAGCATAATCGGGCGATCGGGTTTGAAGGAAAGCTTCCCTGGCGATTGCCCGCCGAGCTGGCAATTTTTCGGCAGCGAACGATGGGGCATACGCTCATCATGGGGTGGAAAACTTTTGCGACGTTAAAAGGTCCGCTTCCGGGCAGAAAGATAATCATCCTGACTCGCCGCAGCCATCTGCTTCATGATGGGGTACGCGTCGCTAATTCCATCGAATCGGCATTGGCGGTTGCGAAGAAACGCTACGAAGAATCCGAGGTATTCATTGCCGGCGGTGAGCAAGTTTACGCTCAGGTTCTGGCGATGAATGTCCTCGAGCGCATGTATCTGACGATTGTCCATGGAACCTTTCCAGCGGATGCCTACTTCCCAGCCTATGATGAAGCGGCATGGGAGGAGGTAAGCGCGCAGACCTATCCCGCCGACGAAGCCAACGCACACGCGTTTACTGTGCGCGTGCTGCATACGCGTGATGGATCCGATGCCGGGTAGCTGGCCGAGCAAAGAAGAAACCGCAGTTCTCCTCCAGCGAAACCGTTCCGGTGAATCGGCCCCTCCAGGATAGCGCATCCGGAAGTCAGTCATAAATAAGCGGCCATTGCAGTGGTACCGCTTTCCCCCGTACCGACGTACTCCGCATTAAAGTACCAGAGTACGCTCCCCACAACGCAACTGAGCTCCTACAATAATCGCAACAACATGCGCAAGGTTTACGCAAGACCCGTGGCGACAAGACGCTCCCCGCGGGGACCAAATTAACAAACAGAGGGTAATTTAGCGGGCCAAGGGTAATTGAGCAGGACCAATCTGTAAGCGGGTCGTAAGCCAAAATCAACATACCTTCGTTTATGCTAATCGTACTTCATAGGGCATGAATTTTTGAAAGGTAGCAGGGACTTAATCGTTATGGAAGATCTGAAGCAAGAGCAAGATTTAAAAGAGGGGTTGTCAATGTTCGCAACAAATACACCTACCGTTGAGCAAGCACTCGAGTACGCCATTGATGCCATCGACCGGGGCGATCTGAAGTTGGGGAATCAGGCGTTGGGTTGGGTCCTGCAGCAGGAGCCCGACAATGCAGTGGCATGGCTTTGGATGGCATGCACTCTGCCGGATGAACAAGCGAAACGCGGTTGCTACAGCCGAATATCCTGAAAGGCGCGTAGCAACACGCGCACCCTGAACGCGGTATTCAGGTAGCCCGAAAAAAGCTCAAAACAACACGCTCCGGACGATATCGCTCCAGGGCGTTTTTCATTTAAGCAGTCAGCCTTCACAGTTCGAGAGAAGGCAAAAGCCTTGATCCTATGAAACGATAATTCAAGGGGATGTCCCAAAAGAGCGCCGGTCTTTCACAAGATGGCACATAATCCGGCATTTTCTAATTGGTTTTCAAGCGCTCCAGGTCTTCGGGTCAACCACCGCCGGTTGCCCAAACACCTTGTTTCTTAATGAATTGCAGAGCATTCAGTACATTATTAAACAGCCCCGAGGACGAAGGATCTCGTTCGCTCAGCATGGGCACAGCGAAGCACCTTCTAGGGTAATAGGTTCGCCAGGTCTAAGATAGCGTTGGTGAACGCCTTTGATACGTCGATGGCGGACATGGCCTCGGCATCCACCAAGAAATCTGCCAAGGCCTGCCATTGCGCGAGCGTTTGCCAGCCACTTCCGTAGGTTTCTGTTGATTCACTGGTGTAATCCAACAATTCTGTCTGCAGCATAAAAAGCATATGCGCGCGATCGGTTTCCGGGCCAGTGTAGGATAGGACGATTTCGACGGCTTCATCGGGATTCTGGGCGGCGAAATCAATCCCTTGCAGCGCGGCGCGCAGGAAGCGAGCCAGGAGATCGGGATGCGCTTCGAGAGTCTCTTCGCTGGTGACATAGGCAAGACCAAGCGTCGGGATGCCATAGTCGGCGGCGTCCCAGAGGGTGACATCAAAGCCCCAGGAGCGGATGAGGAACGGTTCATTCGATTTGAAAACGGGATAGACGTCGACCCGGCCCTCGGTGAGCACCCGCGGGTCGAAGCCCACATTGACCAATTCCACCAGATCGGGGTCTGCCCCGGCAGCTTTCAGCAAGGCGAGCAGATCGGGCGGCGGCGTTCCCTTGTACCCCACGAGCAACCCCTCCCAGTCTCTGGGAGTCTGCAATCCGCTGGAGGCCAGCGCGGCGAAAGCCTGTTGGCCGCGCTGGCCGATCAAGGCAAAGGAGACGATGGGAAGACCGGGATCGGCGCGGCGCTTCAGCAACACGGCAACATCTTGAGTGGTGACCTGGATATGACCCAGTGTGGTCAATTGCAGATGTTCCCCACCGCCGGCGGAATGATTAATCGTCACCGCGAGGCCTTGATCCTCGAAATAGCCTTTTGCCTGCGCGACATATGCGCCAACGAATGGCAGATTCGCCTGCGGACGGTAGCCCGCCATAAAGGTCATGGCGATACGATCTGCAGGCCCCGCCGTCGGCTTAGGGCTACAAGCCGAGATAATAAGCGCCAGCATAAAAATAACTATCGGGTACACCAAGGATTTTTTGATCATGCCGTCCCCTCCCAGAAATACACCCGATCCTCGATGAAAATGACTAGCGTATAGAGTGCGACCCCCATCGAGGCCAGGATAAAAACCGCGGCGAATAGAAAAGGCAGGTTTAAGTTCGTGTATGCCAGCCACATGGTGCGCCCCAATCCGCCCGAGGCCCCGGTCCATTCAGCCACCACGGCGCCGATCAGAGCAAGCGGAGCACTAACCTTTAGTGCCGCAAAAAGGTGCGGCGTAGCGGATGGGAGGCGTGCGTTGAGAAACACTTCCCAGCGGCTGGCATGCCAGGACTGGAAGGTGTCCAGCAGGGCGACATCCGTAGAACGCAGCCCACTGAGGAGGTTTACTAACACCGGGAAAAAGGTCAGCAGCGCAGTGATGATGATTTTTGGGACCACACCGAAGCCCAGCCATATTGTGAGCA
>JADFRQ010000035.1 GCA_022561215.1 Chloroflexota bacterium
TTGCTTAACGCCGGCTCGCCTATCCATCCCAGGCCCAGGCTGGCAAGCGTAATCCCTAGCTGTGTGGCGGCAATGAAGCGATCAGGATCTTTGAGAGCGCGCTTGACCCATTTGGCGTTGTTGTTCTTTTGTGCCAACAGCTCTTCAATTCTTGTCCTGCGCACGCTTATTAAGGCAAATTCGGCGGCGACAAAAAAGGCGTTCGCAAGCACAAGCAAAGCAACTGCGATCAGTCTGATTAAATCAGCGAATTCGAAACTTTCCATAATCCTTTCATACGGCGATCAATCCTGATCCAAGCGCGCTGGCGCTTAATACTGGTGATAAATCTCGCCGGAGTCCTATCCTACCATGGATTGATGATCCCCCATCACCTCGCCAGAATGTGCGTTGGCCAACACGTAAACTTGATGGGCACTCAGGCCTCCTGAGGCCTAGAATGTTGCGAGGATAGCGCCTCGAGCGCATGCGTACCCCTGCAATAGTAATCGTTCATTCTCGCGGCGCGCCTGCAATCCCCCGTTAACATAGCACCGCTTGCGACTTGGTGATAATAATCACGCACTTGACAATAGAACAAATGTTCGCTACACTGCATCAGAACATACGTTCTGGTCGATATTTGTGTGAGGTGTTGGATGGAATCACGGCGAATGCTCGAAGGAAACCTAAACCGCCAGGCGGATGAAATCGAGCAAGTTCTTTCATCCCTGGCGTTGCCGATAAAAATACAAGGTGGTCGGGTGAGTGAGGATCGCGTGCGTTATCAACTGGCCCCGATGCCCCAAATTTCGAGAGAGCGCATTCTTCAGGTGGCGGAAGATGTCGCCAAGGCAATGGGCGTACCCAAGGTGCAGCTAATGGAGTCAGAAGGTGGGGTGGCGCTCGAATTTCCGCTGCAGTTGAAGGACGGGATCCGATTGCTTCCACTGTTGCAGCGAAATCATCACACCGAGGCATTGCATGCCATTCTTGGATTGGATGGCGAGCAGAAGTTGTTCACACTTAATTTTCGCGACCCGGCAAGCTGGCATTTTCTCACCAGCGGCCCGCAGGGCTGCGGAAAATCAGAAATGCTGCGCACTTTGATCCTCTCCCTGGCGGCTTTCAGCCGCCAATCGCAACTTAAATTTTTAGGGATCGATCTTGGTGGGCGTGATCTGTTGGTAATGGAAGCACTTCCACATGGCTATGCGGAAGTTGCGCTAGACAAAGCCTATGCGGTGCAAATCCTCCATTGGCTGGAGGACGAAATTGAACGCCGGGAAGCTTATCAAATTAAATACCCGGATATTGTGCTTGTTGTGGATGATGCCGAGCGCTTGTTTGACCAATCCGCGGGCATCGACCCAAGTCTGAAAATGATCCTACTGCATGGACATAACGTGGGAATTCATCTTTTCCTGGCTTCCGAAGAGCCGTTTCCGGTGGAAGGCAACGGCGTAATAAGAGCAATGGCGCGCGCGCAGAAGAACCTGCCAGGCGATTTCAAGATTGAGCTTGATGGTGCACCCCATATTGTAACGGTTGCCTGGCTGCCGGCGCATGAACTGCGCGATGTCGTCTACCTTGTTCGCGAAGGATGGCGTAATCTGGACAACAAAGCAATGCGCTGGTCGTATTGAAGGAGCATTCAAACTAACAATCCAAGCCTGGCCAATTGCCTTAATGCCGATACCTGAAGAGATAATGTGTCAAATGAAAGGATATCGAGGATGAACGTAGGCATGCTTTGGTACGATGCAAAATCAAACGACGATCTCTCGACACGGATCAACCACGCCTCCGAGTATTATCAGGAGAAATATGGTCGCAAACCCAATTTATGTTTCATGAATCCTGTGACCGCTGGTCTTGATCCTGCCGCGGACGTAACGCGCGACGAGGGGCTTAATCTCGATTCAGCCGAGGGAATACGTGTGGAATTGAGCGCGATTGTGCTCCCCGATCATTTCTGGATCGGCGTAGAAAAAAAAGAAGCGCGGTAGGAAAAATGGAGCATTCAAGTTGACGAATTATACAAAGAGGGTTTAGTGGGCAAGCTGGATGATAAAGCGTTCGAGGGCGACATCAGTTTTGTCCCGACCTGATTTTGATTCGATATCCATTTTGAGCAATTGATGATAAATGCTTTCTAGATCGCCGAGGCTGAAATTCCTGGCCTGGGCGATGATTTTATTGGCAACGAAGGACGAGACTTTGAGCGCCTTCGCCGGGTCACGTTTCGAGCCCATCGCTTCTTTGGCAAGCAGGAGCAGTCGAAACTGACGAATGACCATGCCAAAGATATAGAGCGGGTTTTCATCCTCCATCAGGCGCTTAAGGTTGTACAAGGCGCCCTTTGCATCCCGTTGGCCCAGCGCATCGACCATGGCAAATACATTGCTCTGGCCATAGAAAGGGGTCAATTTCTCAATGTCGGCCACCGTAACAGCGCCCTCGCCATCAACATAGGTTAACAATTTATTGATTTCTTGGTGTGCGAGATTAACATCATCGGCCACATATTCGGCGAGCAATTGGGCGGCCTGGGGCTCAAATTTACCTCCCAGATCTGAAGCATGATCTTGAACCCAGGATGAAAATTGTGCCCCGTGGGGCGCCTCAAAGCGGCGGATAAAAGCGCTTGGCTGGGCCTGCAACCATTGAATAAGTTCCGCCGGCTTCGCAGGAGTTCGTCCGCGAGTAGATCGAAAATCGATCTTTTCAATAAGTACTAATGCACTGCTGGGCGGTAAATTGCTTAGTAATCCAAAAAAACGATCACGCTGCGCCTTATTCTTCATTAAGCGTGTGGGTTGTTCCGCAATGATCAACCGTCTTTGGCTGAGAAAGGGCATCGTGGTGGCGATTTGTTCGAGACGATCGAGCGTTAGATCTTCTGGCGGAAGGCGATCAATATTCAGGAGCGCATTTTCAGGATTGCCCATTTTTTCTTTCAAATGCCCAATAAATTCGGAGAAACCAAGCTCATAATTTCCATAGAGCAGATAAACTGTGGGAGGAGCTGATTCCATGTTCAAAAAGTTGTGAGGATGCGGTAGAGTTTATTGCGCGCGCCAGGAACTTTATTAACGGAGAGAATTTCCATGGAACCGGGATCTCCCATTGTGGTGAAGTGTTTCTGTATCTTTGCTCCTATGGGCTGCGCGAGCAGGAGTCCAATAATTGCACCCATGATGGCCGTGGGAAAACGATTAAGGCGGTCGATGAACTGATCGTTCTTCGAGCCCTGAAGTGAAAGGAAGGCCGCGCCACCGGAAAGAACGCCGGCCGTGAGCAGATTCGTGCCGCAGTTAGGGTGAATGGCTAATTCGTGTTCACCGTTGCGCAATCGCTTAAGCGCCGTATATACGCTGTCTTCGATATCTTCAACGGGTAGATCGACATACAGGAAAAATCCCTTGCTGTCCGATCGGCCGATGATTGACGTGCGCGGACGACGTTCACTAAGGGTATGAATGGTTGCATGCTCAAGCCCATGATTGCGCCGGATGCGTGAAAAATAAGTGTTTATTCCTGGGTGAACATTTTCCATAAAATCCTCATTAATGCCGTCTAAAATTATTATACTCATAAGTGTAGGCTAGAATATTATCCATCGGCTCAGAAATTTGGTCCATTTCATCTGATCGACATCAGCCAACGGATGGACCCCATGTTCTGCGGGATCTAATTTCGTATTCGTCTTGGGGTGCTGAACCGCGGAGGGCTACAATTTGAATATGGACATCATTGGCCATGATTGGGCAACGTCACTTCTACAGTCCCATATCGCCCGGGGGCAAACGCGGCATGCGTACTTGCTGACCGGTCCTCCCAATGTGGGCAAAAGCACACTGGCCATACGATTTGCACAGGCATTGAATTGCGAACAGCCCCCCAAGCCGGGGGAGTATTGCGGAGAATGCAAAATATGCGAGCGAACCTTGGCGGGCAGTTTTTCCGATCTGCATATCCTGCAGTCAGCTGCCCACGAACGAACGATCAAGGTCGATCAGATTCGGGAATTGCAGCACAAACTTTCGCTCACGCCATATGAAGGCCGCTTCCGGGTGGCGCTGCTACGCGGGTTCCATGAAGCTACCGACCAAGCCTCGAACGCCCTGCTAAAAACGCTGGAGGAGCCACCTGAAAAGGTTGTGTTATTGCTGACGGCGACCGCTGCGGAAATGCTGCTGCCGACAATTGTTTCACGTTGTGAACATCTTCAGCTACGTCCAATGGCCTTAATTGATCTCGAAGCAGCCCTAATCGAAAGAGGGGAAGATAAAGATCAGGCCCATTTCATAGCGCGCATAGCCGGAGGACTTCCAGGCATGGCCCTGCGCATGTTGGATGATCCAGCTGCGTTGGAAACCCGCGCCACTCATTTGAACGAATTCGCCAAACTCCTTAGAGGCAACCTGGGCGATCGTTTTTCGTTCGTTGAGGCGTGGGAAGGAAGATTGCGGAGAAAATTCGACAGGCTCGGCGACCGCCGAACCGAAAGCATACGTGTATTGGAACTTTGGCTCGGGTTTTTTTATGATGCCTTGCATCTTGCCTATGATGTCGGTACGCCGATCAGCAATCCAGATCAGTCCGAGGCAATTGAGGCTTTCGTCGAATCACGCGCACCATCTGAAATCATCGATGGTTTGAAAGCGCTGGTGGGCACAATGGAGGCCATTTCGGCGAACGCGAATCTACGATTGGCTCTTGAGACACTAATGCTCGACCTGCCAACTCGCGTTCTCGAAGAGTAGGCATAAGGAGTGGAAAAAGGATAGCGAAGCAATCATCGCGTTACACTAACGAACCCTTTCGCCTTCGGAAAACGAGATCCTTCAACCTTTGCATAGCAAAGGCCTCATGATGAAAGTTACAGGCCTTAATTATCGATCGTAGTAAACCCGTGAAAGATGCAATATCCCGTTTATGGCAATCGGACAACTCCAGGTGAATGGCACATTCTACCTGGGTTGTACCTGGGGTGGAAACTCGCCACCGACTTAAATCAGGAGAGCCTTCTTAAGGGACAGATTCACCCAAGAATAAATTGTCAGGAGATAGTTCGAGAGGAACGGGGTTAGCGCGGCTCAATAATGAAACGGATAGCGGTGCGTTCTTTGCCATCAATTTCAACCGTTGTGAACTCTGGAATGCAGATAACATCCAGTCCGTCTTCTTGTAGGTATTTGCGGGCGATGGCCACTGCTTTTATGGCTTGGTTCACAGCACCGGCGCCAATTGCTTGGGCCTCAGCTCTATTGCATTCGCGCACAATCCCTGCAATTGCTCCTGCTACTGCGGATGTCCGAGACGAAGCGGAGACCTTGATGACGTCCATCGGGCCCTCTCTCTCAACGTCAAGTTAATATGCCCGAATGACTGTTCTATTATGGTTGATTGTACAAGAATAGCATAGGCGAATCAAGCGGAGAGCCTTATTTATCGCTTTCTGACGCTTTTGCAAGATCTGCTGAGTCAAAAATAACCTCTTCTTGACCAGCGAGCTTGTCGTTTATCTTGGACACAATAAGGCGAAGATGGGCGTCATGCGCCACGTAATCGAGATCGTCGGCGGGCACGGTTAGTACTGGACAAAGCGTAAAATTGGTGATCCATGCTTCGTAAAGGGCATTGAGCCGCTCGAGGTATCCTTCTTCAATTTGTTGCTCATAGTCCCTTCCGCGCTGTGCAATCCTCCCCTGTAGGGTCGGGACGGAGGCGCGCAGGAAAATAACGAGATCTGGAGGAGGGAGGAAATTAGAAAGCACGTTGTATAAGTCTCGGTAGGTTTTGTAATCCCTTTCCGACATGTGGCGTTGCAGGTAAAGATTTTGGGCGAACACCTCGGCGTCTTCATAAACACTGCGATCCTGGATTGCCGAGGTGGGATGGTCCAGAAGGCGTCGATGGGCTAGGAGACGCCGAGAAAGGAAAAATATCTGGGAGGGAAACGCCCAGGCGCGCATGTCGCGGTAGAAATCCTCCAAATACGGATTTTCACCGGCAGGCTCATAAAAGGGCTCCCAGCCCAACTGATGCGAAAGCAGTTCAACAAGTGTAGATTTTCCGACGCCAATGTTTCCCGCAACCGCGATAAAGTGTTTTTTCATGTGTACATCCCCGTGTGGTGCTCACGCTCCATTTTTCTTCGCCCAACGCTCAATAAATACCTCAACCTGATCGAGAAATATTTCAAGATCATCGAAACGTTGCTCTTGATCCTCTTCATCCAGGCGCAGCACTTGAAGTGCAGCATGCCAAGCATCGTGGTGCTCGCCCTCATGCGGCAAAGCAAGACACGCCGCATTCCATTCGCTGATAAGGTTCCAAAGAATTGCATTGGGATCGGAGCTGGTAAGTAAAATTTCGAATCCATCGGCATGATAATTTTGGCGAAAGTTGGAAAATCGATCATGGCTCGGAGCGGCAGCTTCGACAGCCTTGCTCCACGCGGCAATCCAGCTTGCCAGGTGGAATGGCTTGATTTGATTGGCTCCCAAGAGACGCTGGAATGCGGAATAGAGGTTTTCTTGCCCAAGATCGAAAAGGCGTGCTTGCAAGATGGGCACCAGCCGGCGGCCTGCCGCAGGAAAGCCGCCAAGCGTGGCCGCGGCATTGGCGCCTTCCAGGAGTGATTGCGTCACGCGCGCCACCCAGTTCTCAGCCGGGCTGCTGTTAAGTATGAACTGGCGTGCCCGGGAAAGAAAACCCAATGCACGCGCATGTACATAATCGACACGGTGGTACTGCCCGCGTACTCCGGCCTGGGCGCGCTCGAAAAAGTGCTCGGGATCAAAAAGAAAGATTGGCGCACTCATCGCAGGGCCCAGCCAGGGGTCGATTCGCAATGCGGTGGGGTTTGCATAGAGTTCGTCGGGATGATGGAGGATGTCGAAGTGAAAATCTTTTGAGAGGGGCATGAACTCGCGTGCCATTGGAACGTGCTCGCGATGGATGAGGACCAAATCCACGTCCGCGCTGCCTCCAAAAACCGGCTCTCCGGTGGCAACTGAGCCGATGAGGTAGGCAGAAAGAATTCCATCTTCAGCGGCACGTTTTTCGGCTTCTTTTTTTGCCAGCGATATTAAATTTTCGCGTGAGACGCGCACAATTCTATCCGCTACCCAAGGGGAGTTTTTGTTGGTAGGGGGGGATGCCCAATGTCGCCCGGATGCGATCGGCAATACCATCCAAATGATCATTGTTGGCGACGAAATCGAGCGGATTGCTATCAATTACAAGCACGTTTTGATCAACTTCATTTTTCATGAACGCTTCGTATGCTTTATTTAGATCATTGATATAGGAGTAGGCCATATTGCGCTCATATGGCCGATCGCGTTGGGCGATGCGCTGCATGGCCACATCGGTATCCACGCGCAAGTACACGATCAGATCTGGCGGATGAATACGCTCGGCCAGCGCCGAATGCACTTGATGGTAGGTAGCCAGTTCGTCCCCCTGCAGATTGAGGCGTGCGAAGAGGGCATCTTTTTGAAAAGTGTAATCGGCAATCAAATTGTTATCCGCTAAATGTTCTGCGTCAATATTGCTCTGTTGCCGATATCGGCTGAGCAGAAAAAAAATCTGTGTCTGAAAGGCATAGGCCTGACGATCGGCGTAAAAATCGGATAGGAAGGGATTTTCCTCAAATGCCTCGAGCAATAGTTCCGTGTTAAATGCGGTTTTGAGAAGTTGCGCCAGCGTCGTTTTACCTACCCCAATCACGCCCTCAATTGCGATGTACATTGATTTTTCTCAAGATAAGAATTTTTCACAGCACGTTTACCAAGGATACTTGTGAAATTGTTGATTGGCAATTCTGGCTATAAAATCCGCGAAGATTTCATTGGCAGAATGCCTGCTTCGAAGGCTGCTTCGGAACGACCATGCCTGCAAAAGAAGAAATGAGGGCAAGATTTCCCAATAATAGCCTATTTCGACAGGCCGCACGCGGCGATGAAAGTGCCGCGTGATAGACTAATTGATCGAGTGAAGGGCGTGGTTTTTAATATAAATCTGGTCAGAGCTAGCCTAACCAATGACATCACGAATCAACACTCTCCCAATTTGCCAACACAGGAATGTTCAATGAAATCCAAAGATAATTTCGAAAACCGCCCGGCAAGAGAGAACTATCTCGTTTTCGGAAAGCCTGATTTGCGGCGTGAGGAGATAGATGAAGTAATCGCGACCTTAGAATCAGGTTGGATTGGTACGGGACCACGTGTTGAGAAATTTGAAGAAAATTTCCGCAGCTATGTTGGCGCCCGGCACGCCGTAGCTGTGAGTTCGTGCACCGCGGCGATGTATCTCTCATTTCTGGAGCTCGGTATCGGCGCCGGTGATGAAGTAATCACCAGTCCCTTTACCTTTGCATCCACAGCAAATGTCGTAATTCATGCCGGTGCAACACCCATCTTTGTCGATATTGACCGCCGCACTAAAAATATCGACCCAGCTCACATCGAACAAGCGATCACGCCGAATACAAAAGCAATCCTGCCGATCCATTATGCCGGGCGACCATGCGATATGGATAGTATTCTAGACATTGCGAAGCGTCATGGTCTGTATGTGGTTGAGGATGCCGCGCATGCAATCGGTGCTGAATACCAGGGGCATAAAATTGGCACATTGGGTGACATAACAGCATTTTCCTTTTATGTAACGAAGAATGTGGTGACGGGTGAAGGGGGTATGTTAACAACACAAAATGCTGCGTACGCAGATAATATCCGCTTGAAAAGTATGCATGGATTAAGCAAAAGTGCGTGGAACCGCTTTTCCAAGACGGGCAATACGCGGTATGAGGTAGTCACACCTGGATTTAGTTACAATATGACAGATATTCAGGCCGCGCTCGGGCTGCCCCAGTTGGCGCGCTTGGAATCCAATCTTAGACGACGTGAGGCCATCTGGCGGGCTTACGATGAAGCTTTCCAGGATTTGCCCGTCTATCTCCCAGCACCTGTTCCTTCCACCATTCGACATGCACGCCATTTATACACTTTGTTAATTAAGTGCGACTTGGTCGATATCACACGAGAAGAAGTGACGATTGCACTCGCCAAGGAGAATATCGGTACTGGCGTGAACTTTATTTCATTGCATTTGCAACCTTATTATCGAGATATGTACCATTTGTCGCCAGGTGATTTTCCCAACGCGCTTTTCGCATCTGAGCGAACTCTATCCCTTCCTTTATCTTCGGCATTGTCCGACGGCGATGTAGAGGACGTGATAGCGGCTTTGCATCGGATCTTGAGTCGCGTTCGATTGAAGAACAGAATTCAGACCGTCGATTGATTGTGGATCATGATGGGTGGACCAAATAATGCATCTGCAATCGGCAAAAGTGAAGTATTCCGTAGTAATCCCTGTTTACAACAGTTCTGAAATTGTAGGAGAAACGATTGATCGCACCGCGGCTTTTTTCGAACGAAATGGCTGGTCGTATGAAATCCTTGCGATCAATGATGGAAGTCTAGACAGCAGCTGGAAAGTGATCGTGGAGAAGGCTCTTCAAAATCCAAATGTCTTGGGGATAGATCTGGCGAGGAATTACGGGCAAAATACCGCCGTATATTGCGGATTTCAAGAAAGTTCCGGTGATTATGTCATTAATTTGGATGACGATCTTCAAAATAATCCTGAAGATATCATTCATCTAATTGCTAAAGTGGAACAATCCGCAGATGTGGTTTTTGCCAAGTTTTATAAGAAAAAACACTCACTCGTTCGGCGAATAGGTAGTCAGATTATTGCGACTCTTGACAGAACCCTCTTTGGCAGGCCCAAGGATTTGACGCTGACGAACTTTCGGATCATCCGGCGAGATGTGATCGAAAAAATTTGCAAGGTTATTACGCCTTATCCCTACATAAGAGGTTTGCTTCTGATGGCAGCTACTAATCCGGCCAACGTTATGGTCAGGCATGAGAAACGAGTAGTGGGTTCGAGTCAATACACACCCCCTAAAATAACCGCATTTATTGCCCGAATTCTTCTATGTTATTCCGTATTCAATTTCCGTACTCTGATTGCAGTGGGAAGTTTGCTCTTCGTGTTGAGTATGTTGCTAGGCACGGTACTTGTTTCAAGTGGTCTCTTTGCTGCGACGACGATGAATGTGCCGTGTTGGACTTTGATTCTCCTGTTCTCGTCGTTCCTTATAAGTGACGCCATTCTGGCTTTGGGGGTACACGGTTGGTACGCTCTTCATCGTCTGCAGAAGGAAAAATCCGCTTGTATTTACGATATTAATAAAACTGTTGGCCAGAGGCGCTAAATTGTCGGGCCTCATGCAGTTGTTTTGAGTTCGGGAGCACTTTGCTTGTCATCAACTGTCGTCTCTGAAGCTTGGTTTTCAGGCCCAATCCGATTATCCGGAAGTTACTCGTAAATTAATTCTGGCCTCAACCACATGGCCCAGTCGTAATTCGTGTGTGCATTTTCATCTATGCCAGCTTGGGTGGTGAATGTCAAGATTATGGCCTCCCCTGAATATTCAGATAGATCGAGCCGTATTGGCTCAAATCCCTGGCCATACTCCCTTGGAAGGATGAATTTCTCAAGAAAAATTTTCTGCTGTCCATCCATTGTCACGCTAACCTGAAAAAGGACTCCGTCACTAGGAAGGGCATCATAACGCGCGGGTATGTCTACAAGCAGCCCGGTGTTGAGGATGATCGAATCGCTCTTTTCTGTTAGATGAAATCGCCAGGAGAGGCTGGAGGGTGGGTGCTGGAAAATGACTTCATATGTTTCTCCATCAATTATGCGATTCGTTGGGTAAATTTCTTCAGGATTAAGCGCGTCTGTGATCGCTTGTTCGACAATGAATTCTGAGCTAAATAGAAAGGATGCTTCACGCGTTATGAGGCCGGGCATAAGCTCTCGAATCCGATTGGCGCTGGGGTGCAGGAGTTGAAGACAGCTGTCAGCCGCTGTCTGATACATGATCAAACAAGAACGTCCCTCTGTAAGCTGGATCGTAAAATCATTGAAAGATTCATCTTCGAGCTTATAAAGGTTCGAATTCGCAAAACCAAAAGCAATGATTATGGCCATTCCCATGGGAAAAAGATCCATCAAGGCAAACCGATAGCCTCGTGTATCCCTCTGCATTGATCGTCGCGGCTCGCTTAATGCGATGGCCAGCATCGCCACGAATGCAATCCAGAAAAAGGATTGAAAGAGGGCATATCGAGAAGCTTTAGCTCCTTCAATTCCGATGAAGGCGGCCCGGCCGAGGGCTGTAGCTGCGCCACCCATCAAGACCCAGGCTGCAATTCCTAGCCAAGGCAGCATCTTTCTGTGACCATCTTTGATGTGTCGGCCTATGCCAATTGCTAGGAAGATGATGCCCAAAATGCCTATGATACCCATCGTCATCGCTCGAAATTGGATCAAATAATTCCCTATTGCAATGGGCGCACCGATGAAGGTAAGAAAAAATTCCAGCAAGCCAGCAAGATCGCCTAAAGGTGTATTTCGGATGATTGATTGAGAGTTGAATAAGTCGTAGCTGTAGGGAATAAGAACGGCGAGTGAAATGACGGCCCATGTAACGTAATGCCGTATTTGGCGATATCCCACAAACCACATGACGATGCCAATCACAATCCAGGTTGCGTTGCCGGTCGAAAAGGATAAAGAAGAAAATAAAGCACTTAAAGCCGCCAGCCCGAGTGCTTTCCATCCCGGGGTTATTGCCATAATTGCCCACAGTGCAAAAAGGAAGCTGAGCATCGATAGCGGTGTGGCTAAGATCACCGGATTAATCCAATCAGGCCAAAATGCTAATGTGAAAGAAAACAATGAAAAGGGGATGGCAATGATAGGCGATGCCCGAGAGGCAGCCCTGCTCCTATACAAGAGGTATAGTGAGCTATAAGTCAAAACGGCCACAAAAACTTTTGCATAATTGCGGATGATCATGTCCAGTGAGGTTGATTTCGCGATTAACATCCCGATTATTTGTGGCAGGAAGACGCGGTGTTCATTCTTCAAAAACCAAAAATCACCCAGGGAAAAAGGCGTGTCAAGAGCATAGCGACTTACTGACCAATCCCAGATGTCCCAGTAGGGAACGTTAACTGCGTAGCGATCAATCAGGACAATGAGTAGATAACAAGGGATGAGACCCAGCATTATCGCGAAGGTATCACGCGGTTGAATGTGCCTGCGTAGATTGGTCAAGCTGTAGAGAAGATTATCCTTCATGTCGGCAAGAATCCACCTGAATCCATCAACCCAAATCGGGACGAAGAATTGCCCTCACTTGATTTCAATAAATAATTGGTAACCAATCGCGGCACTAAAAACTTAATTATTTTCGGCACCTGAGAAGATCATAATTACCAGCCCTCGATATTCTCTTTGGAGACCATTGCCGGAAAACCCACCACCTGAACATTGTCAGGGACGTCCTTCGTAACAACAGAGCCCGCACCTATGGCGGCGTGGCTGCCGATCGAAATATCATTAAGGATGATCGCTCCCATCCCAATATAGGTGTGATCGCCAATCGTGACACGACCGGCGATATTGGCGCCGGGTGAGATTGTCACATAATTTCCTATCGATGTGTGGTGACCAACGAGAGATCCGCGATTAAGAATGACATGCTGACCAATACGAGAATGCGCGGCGATTACAACACCCGCACTCAAAATACATCCCTCTCCCAGATCACTGGTTCGGGAGACCCGGGCGAAAGGATGTTGAAGGATCGCGAATCTAAACCGCATCTTCTCAACTTGCTGAATAAATTTCGAGCGCTTGGTGGTACCAATCGCACAAATAACTTCATGGGTATCGACATAAGCGGGGAGGTCGTCTATCCATCTTACCGGCAAACCCTGCAAAAAATTTTCCGTTCGAGAAATATCCCAATTCTCGGCGAAAGCAGATAGGACATAATTTTCGCAATCGCTAACCAGATCCGCAACCTCCTCAGCAAATGCGTAGGAACCGAGGATGATAAGGGGTGTCTTCTTCAGAATGGTTATCCTCTCAGGAAGCAAAAGTAATTCATTCGTATTATCGCATTATTTCAGCAGAATCCTGGCGTTGTAAATTATTTAGTGAACGTGACGAGACACTCATTTTAGTGGAAGTCCCGCCTGCAGACTTGAAAAAAGTGGTGAAAAGATTCGTCGGATGTATTGCTGATCGGGAAACATGGAGTATGACATCCATCTAATCACTAAAAGTATTGTGATCATCTTCGCTTGTGGATTGAGGCAAAATGGAACGTAGCTCATTTATGCAAACCCAGATTTAATAACGAAGACATGAGTCTCAATATCTCTGACATCCTACAAATCCGGTTCGTAGCGGAATTGCAGGCAATAGTGATGATGGGTATTGCTCACCCAGGCGTTGCCCATGCCATAGGGCGCCAGACGGATATCATCCTGGCACCAAATTTTTTCGTCTTTAAGCGTGTAGGTTTTTCCGAGCAGCCTGCCAATGTCCCAGGCTAAAGGATAGATTTTGCCGCCCTTCTTTATATTTTTGACAATAATTGTGAGATACGCTTTTGGCCGGAGATAGTTCTGGAGATTAGTATAGATCGCGACCAATCGATCGAGGAATTCAGCGTAATTGTCAATGTTACCCAGATCGGCAGCATCATCAGAGTAGGCAACATCGAGGGTAGGCCGTGATCTTCTCTTTTTCTGTGTTTGTGAGCCTCGAGAACGGAGCATATCCCAATATGGAGGGGAGGTGAAGACATAATCCACGAGAGGAATGTCGAACTCTTCAAGGTGGCTGGCATCTCCAGTTATGACTTGCGCATCAAGGCTAGACACGGAATCTCCCAACAATGCACGCTCTTCCGCAACGAGAGTGCGGGCGATTTCCGCGTAGGTGGGGTTGAGTTCAATGCCGAGTGAATGACGTCCGCTGCGCATACAAGCAATGATGGTCGATCCGGTGCCCAGCATCGGATCAAATACGGTTTCCCCACGTTTGGTAAAAAACGTAATGAACTGTGCTGCCAAAGTCTCTGGAAATTTCGCTGGGTGGCGCAGGACTTCTTTGCGCCTCCGAGGGGGATCATGCACAAACCAGGATTTCTGAAATTTGATCCATTCCTTGGGCGTAAGCTCATTCAACCGATTTCGAAAGGGTTTCTTCGCGGCCATATTCCTCCTCAGGCGACAAGCGTCATTGCTCGGTGCGCAAGGCGCGAATTTGCATGTTGTCGAATGCTACTGTCACCAAGTTGCCTGTTCGCGAACGGACAAAAAGGGCGATATTCCCACTCATGAGTATGTTTTCGTCGATATTGAATACTTCGCGGCCATTAATCCACAATCGCAACGTTTTATCATCGGCCCACAGGGAAAAATGATTGTTAACCAAAGGTCCGGGCAGTATAGCACTTGGGCTTGTATCCGGAATTAGCGAACGCGATTCGCCCAGCAACACACGGGAAATTCGAACCACGCCCTGGCAGGTAATGCTAATGCGGTAGTGTTCGAAGGATGGATTTAGCCGCAGCATTAAGCCAAATGCGTCCGCATCCTGACAAATTTCTTGCACAACATCAAATTCGAGAAAAAATCTCCTCGGAGGTTTGAACGGCACAAGCACAAAGCGAAATCCTTGCGGCTGGCGCAGGGTAAGCACCAAACGCTGCCGCTGATTACTTGTTGCTCCAATTTCATCCACGATGAGATCCCAACCCAAATCGCGCGCAAAATCATCCTCAAATAACACCTCCCCTAATCCCTCGAAGGGATCCGCTGTGGCCGATGCTGTAGGAGCAGGAGGTATGATTTCCGACGGGGAGACCGTTGGAAAAACGAAACCAGGAGGTTGTGAAAATACTGGCGTAACCGTCACAGTTGGCCGTGGCTCAGGAGTGTTTGCTGAAGCACAGCCGGCCAATAGACCCAACATAACCAGAGTGATTTTTCGGAAAACTTTACTAGGGTGAGAAATACCAGATATTAAAATCATCGAAAATAGCCGTGAGGCCAGGCGTTCGTTCAGCACCGGCAAAGAGGGCGAATGTTCCCGAGAAATAAGTATTGTCCTTAACTGATTCAAGCACAACATCATTTATAACAGCAGTCAGGTTATTCGCCCTTGCAATAAAGCCAATTTTATTTGTTGCTCCCGATTCTTGATTAAGTGCACGTATAAAAGTCCAATCCAGAAGAACAACAACAGCTCCTGTAGAAAATTTTCGGATTCGATAGTAGCCATCACAGCTTATCTCGACGGTGTAACCAGTGCTGACAAATTCCCCAATTCTCAGCCCCAAGCCGGCAAAGTCTCTGCCGGCACAATCCTGGATCTCCACGCTGACCTCGACATAAATATTACTTCCCATGTATTTGGTTGTGGTCCACCAAATCAAGGAATCGGTTAGATTATCAATCGCCTGGAGTTGCTTGTCTAGAATGAGATTGGAAGCCGATGCATTGCGGTATTCGCCCCATGTGAAAGGTATATTGAATGAGTCCGTTACACTCGGCTGGGAGAGATTTAATCCAAATCGCGGATCACTGGTGGGCAATGGCGGAGCAGAGGGTGTTGGGCTTGGGCCCGGCGTTCCCGTTGCGGTTGGCAAAATGGTGGGCGATCCAGTTGCCGTCGGAGAGGCAGGCACGGTCGCACTGGGAGGAGGAGTGCGCGATGGCAAGGCGGTGAGGGTGGCGGCAGCCATCTCCACCAGGGGATCAATTTCCTGCTGCGCGACGGAACCCGTGCAAGCTGCAAGAGGTAAACCAATAAGGAGCAGGAGTGTGCCGCGATTGGAACGTAGCCGATGAAGATGCCGTTGTACGCTGCGGGATGCGGCGTTCCTCACCTGCGACTCACTGGGGTGCTTTGGTCGTCTCCTTGCTTGCGAGGCACAGAAACTAATCCATTGTCTCGGAAGCGGATTGCCAATTATTTTCGGTTTTTAATTCTAGACCTTGCGGATCCTCAAAATCGATCGCATCGGCAAATGCAAGACCGATATCATCGAGCAGGTCAATTGCCCAAACTGCATCCAACCTTATTTTCGTACTATCGCGCCCTGGCGGAACAGTAACGCCGAGGCGCCGCATCACATCTGGACCAAGGTCGAGCTGGTAGCGACGGAAATCAATACGATTGCTGAGGCCATATTCGCGGCGTGTCACGTAGCTCTGCCATTCAGATGTATCTTCGAGAATTTCATCCAATATCCAAAGGCCCCACTGCACGACGTTGGCCTTTTGAGCATTAATTGGATTGGGCGAACGCCCGGTACCAAAGGCCAACATTTTGGTTTCGCCTTCTTTGAACTTCCCCGCACTGTAATGCAGCGCTTCGACGGCGGCCTGGTAGCATGGGTTCCCTGCGACACCTACTCCACCATCCACCCAGTTGTATTCCGTATCCGCCAGCAGTACTGAATATGCAGGAAAGTACGTTGGGGCAGCGATGCTAGCGAGGACAGCATCTCGCAGAAAAATTTCCCCCCAAATTCCAGGGTTCCCCGCACCGTCACGCACGAAGAAATCTGTGCGGCCTGTGTCAACATTTTTGGCGCTGATCATGATATCTACAGGCAATTGATTAATCGGGATCTGCCCACCTAATTCTGTGATCGTTTGCGCGATCGTTTCATTGCTGTAGCGATGGTTGCCCAGGTTGGCGATGATTTCCCAGATCGGCAGGCGTTTAAATGCCTTGCGGGCCAGGTCTCGATAAAGCGCGAGCAACCCGCGCGCGCTGATTCCCAGGGCGAGACCCGCGACGATAATCGCACCGGTTGACGTTCCGGCCAGCATGTCAAAAATTTCAAGGGAAGGTTTGCCTTCGTGTGCTTCCAATGCGATCAGGCAGTGCAGGGGTATTATCCCGCGTATGCCTCCTCCGTCGATTGACAATATGGATTTCATCCTATCGCTCCCAGATGTTGAAGTTCAACCAGCATTGACTATCTTGAACAGGGGATCGCTGGTCCAGGCATTGTGCGCTTAATCCAAGGGGTAAACTCTGTGCAATGTGTGCACTTGAATTTTAACGCTTCGATTTTTCATTCGCCGCAACGACAACTCGGCCTGCTGCATTATAGCGTCAGGGGAGTAGAATCGGGTTA
Source organism: Chloroflexota bacterium (assembly GCA_022561215.1). Classification (GTDB taxonomy): domain Bacteria; phylum Chloroflexota; class Anaerolineae; order Anaerolineales; family E44-bin32; genus JADFRQ01. Next base: position 17,093 of record JADFRQ010000035.1, read on the forward strand.
TGCCTTCCGTTTATTCAATCTTGCGCAAAAGGGCGGCGCGGAGATCACAAAACTGCGTCGTCGACCGTATTGCGTTAACATTTGTGGGACTAGTGGGGAGTTTGATCATTGCGGGAATGTTGGGCATCTTCCTGATCGGCATCTTCTTAACTCTCATCATCAATGATCTCCCACAAGTATCGCAGCTGGAAAGGCTGTTTGTAGAAAGTGGAGATGGTTTCCCTGAACTCAGTGTTGTTTACGATCGAACGCGCGAGGAGCCACTGTTTGCGCTTCTTCATCCCGCGGCGGCAAACCGAATATGGCTGGGTGCGGATCTCGAGGATCCGAATTCGATCCCGCTGAATCTCATCATCCCCCTGCTCGTAACCCAGGATGATTCCTTCTGGGTGCATAATGGCTTTGATGGTGAAAAATTTATTGGGGCGATTTTCGACATTCTGACGGGAACTAACGAGCAGGAGATCTATCGCTCGATCCCGCAAAGATTGGCGGAGATAACCTTGCTTCCCGCCAAGGATTTTCGTCAAGGGAACTTGATCCGTTATTTAAAATCGGCTACCTTGGCTCAAGCATTGGACAAGGCTTTTTCAAAAAACCAGCTTCTCGAGTGGTATATCAACCTCGCCGATTTCGGAAATTTCGCGTTTGGAGTCGATGCAGCCTCACTCCTTTATTATGGAAAACACGCTGCGCAATTGAGCGCGGGAGAGGGCGCAATGCTAGCCGCGTTGCCCATCGATCCGACGAGTAATCCCATCGATAACTATGCGAAAGCCCGCGTAAGGCAGATCTTTATCCTCGCCACTATGGAGCAGCGAGCCCTGATAAGCAGGAATCGGTTGATAAACACCAACAACGAACCGAAGCCATCCTATCCCATTGACGATGCAAACGGTCTGATGAAAATTGTCGAACAAAGGTTGCGATTGATCCTTGGTTCGGAATTAATGGCCAGGCCTGGATTGGACATTAGGACGAGCATTGATCGCCAGCTGCAAAATGAGCTGCAATGTACGGCAAACGCCTTCCTGAACATCCCGGGATCCCTTACAACTTCACTGGAAGCCAATGTAGAAACCTGCAGCAGTGCGCAGCTTCTGCATCCTGCGAGAGGAGATCGGCAACCGGCTGAGCGAGGGGCAATTATCGTCATGGATCCAACGAGCGGGGAACTTCTTGCCAGCTACGGCCAGGTGGATTTCCCGCGTAGCGCGCCAGGCATGCTTATTCCGTTTTCCTACCTTACTGCCTTTTCCAAGGGTTTGTCGCCCGGGAGCATGATTCTTGATTTGCCGACTCTGGAGCAGCAGGACAGTCTCCAGGCGCATGGCCCCGTGCGAATGCGAACCGCACTTGTCGGTGCGTATCCATTTGCGGCCGAACGTGTAATGCAGCTTGTCGGGCAAAATGCGATCCTCGAGGTTTTGGATCAGATGGGCATCAGCGATAAAAATGGAGATCCTGCAACGCCAATAGCGCCCATTGGTCTCACCCCAAGCTTGCTCGAACTGGTGAAGGCCTATGCAGTTATTGCCAATGAAGGACGAATGGTAGGTCAGTCTCAACCTAGATCCAATACGCTGCAACCTCTCTTGATCACCCAAATCGTTGATAGTTCTCAACACGAGATTTATCGTGCACAGCTCGAACGGCGGTCTGTGCTCAGCCCTGCGCTTGCCTATTTGCTGGTTAATGTGCTTGCGGATTCCGGCGCGCGTCGGAATGTATTCGGCAATACAAACATCTTCGAATTGGATACGGTAACTGCGGTGGTGATAGAAAACGTTGCCCAGCCCAAAGCGGATAATTGGACCATCGGTTTTACGCCCGCGCGCGTCGTCGGCGTCTGGGTTGAAAATCCGAGCGGCGACGAGGTGGGTGTGCTCGATGGCTCCGCTCCATTGTGGCGTGCGATCATGGAATACGTATCGCAGGACGCGGGGGCACAGGGTTGGCTAATACCGATCGGAGTGCAGACATTGGAAGTCTGCGACCCATCGGGGAAATTGCCCACGCGATCCTGCCCGAAGATTGTGGAGGAAGTTTTCATCGACGGAACAGTTCCGCTGCAATTGGACGATCTCTACAAGGAAATTCGCGTGAATCGGGAAACGGGAAAATTGGCGACAGTTTTCACTCCGTGGGATTTGGTTGAACAAAGGCTCTATTTCCTGCCACCAAGTGAAGCAGCTGCTTGGGCCAAAGAAAACGGCATTGAAAGGCCGCCTACTGAATACGACCCCGCTGTTGTGCGGTCAACCGAGCGAGATGATGTGTCGATTTCGTTTCCGGCAGAATTTGTCTATGCCAGGGGCATGGTATTGATTCGGGGAAATGCGGGTGGGAAGGATTTTAGTCACTACCGACTCGCCTTTGGCCAGGGGCTGTATCCAGAAACATGGTTCCTCATTGACGAGCAACATCAAGCTGTCGAGAACGGATTGCTGGGCGAATGGGATACCAATACGCTTGACGGCATTTTTACGCTCCAGCTTACTGTTGTTGCTGGCGACGGAACGATTGCCATGCTGAATAGGGCAGTCACCGTCGATAATCAATCTCCTCAGATCGAAAGCTTTTCCGCCGCTATGAAAGGCCAATCTGTGGTGTTGTCCGCTTCCGCGACGGACAATATCGCCGCGGTTCGGGTAGATTTTTATATCAATGGACGTAAAATGGCGTCTAGCAATCGACTCCCGTTTGAAGCGGCGATAGCTCTCCAGCCAGGGGAACATTACGAAGCATTCGCGCTTGCCTATGATGCGGCCGGCAATAGAAGCGAAAACAGCGCCTTAATCATCATTAAGGTTGATGCTTAAATTCGTGCAAACTTATTCGTATCCAATGGCGGAAGCCTACTGCAGGGAGCAAATCCAGGCCCGGTAAATTGCGGAAACACTACGGTGAGGCAGGCTGCCAATCGGGATGTTTATCGATTCCAGGATGGTTGGTCAAATTGAGTTGATTTGATCCCGAAATGGACATCACATAGATCTCATGGTTCTGGTCACGGGTCGAGTTATAAACGATCCATTGGCCATCGGGGGAAATAGAGGGTTCACGATTTCCCTGACTATTGGTTAATCGAATCCAACTGTTGCCACGCAACGCGATGGGCAGCGCGTAAATTTCATGCAGGCCGGGTTGTTTCCAAGTGAATATAATAAATTTGCCATCCGGCGTCCAGCGCAGTTCGTCGGCGCCTATGATTCGATCCTGCAGGTCAAACCAGACCGGATCGCCCCCAGTGGCAGATCGAAAGAATAAGCGCCGGCGAGCTCCATTAATGGAGGCGGCAACAACTAAAGGTTGCTCAACAGGTATCCAGGCTGGTAATGTGATTCCTGCGGGAGCCCAGGCAGGCGAAAATTCGACCGCGAATCCTTCCGAAAGATTGTGTGGGTTTCCTGTAACACATGTTCCAGCGTCATCCTCACATGAAATATTCATCAAGAAAACTTGTGCTACGTTATTGATCCGTTCGGAAGCAAACGACATTATTGTGCCATCCGGTGACCAAGACGGATCATAATCATCCGCTGAATTCTGCGTGAGATTGATGCTTTGGGTCCCGTTCGCGTTCATTAGGTAGATTTCGCGATTTCTATTCTGGTCAGAGACGTAGGCAATTCGTTTGCCGTCCGGCGACCAACGTGGTTGAGATTTATTGCCCGGACCAAATGTGAGTTGGGTTATGTCTGTTCCATCTGGTCTCATCCTAAATATTTGAAGCAGATCATCTCCTCCCCGGTCGCTCACAAAAATAATGGTATCTCCTCCTCCGAGTGGACGCGGAGTCGAGGTAGGACTGGGGAGCAGCGTAGGAATCTGTGTCGGTGTCCTTGTTGCTGTAGGCGTAGGGCTTGCGGTCGGCGTTGATGTTGGAGTAGATGTTAATGTGAATGTGGGGGCAATGATGATGGCGGATGTTGCGGAAGGTTCAGGGAATAGGCGCATGCCGAAATCCGAGCCCAGGGTAACAATTGCCCCGATCGTTAAGGCAACAATGCCGAGCGCAATTATGATCCACCTTCTACCCTTCGCTGCAGGTTTCTTGGCAATCAGCGAAACATCGGCTCCGGCGCGAATGGTCTTGGGCTGGGAGTCGCCGCGCAGTGCCGCTTTGAAATGAACGAGATCGACGAATCGGTCGTCAGGATTTAAGGCCATTGCTTTTTGCACGGCATTCTCTACATGTGTGGGTACCTCAGGATTAAGTTTGGATAACGATTCGAGGGCAGCGTTATTGAACATTCGCTCAATGCTATCTGCGGGCCGTTTTCCACTGAGCAAGTTAAATACAGTGGCCGCGAGAGAATATTGGTCACTGCGATGATCTGTAATTGCTTCGCCGTATTGTTCCGGGGGCGAAAATCCCGGGGTTAATCCTCGAGCTCCCGTGGTTGTTTGTTTGCTATCGAAGACTTTTGCAATACCAAAATCGACCAATGCAAGGGTTCCGTCCGAGCGCAATTTGATATTCGCAGGTTTGATATCACGATGAATAATGGGTGGTTGTCTTGAATGGAGGTAGATCAGGGCGTCACTTATGGTTTCTGCCCAATTTGTGACTTGCTGGACAGAGGGCCGATGATTTTCTAAGTAGGCCTCTAAATCATTGCCTTCCACATAGTCCATTACCAGATATTGCTTTTGTTCTAGGATAAAATAATCAGTAACCCTGGGAAGGTTAGGGTGGCGCAATGTGGCCAGCAGCGAAGCCTCGCGTTGAAATTGGCGCTCACCCTCAGGATAGGGATTTAGATTTTCTTTTACGGCAACTTGAATGCCAAGAGTCTGATCATGGGCAAGATAAACGGTTCCCATACCGCCTCTTCCCAACTGGCTTTCAATTTTGTAGCGATTATGTAGATTGAAACCTTCAATTAAGGGCATCGGTCCGTGATCGTTTTGGTTGAATAATTGAGGCTGATTGTAGCCGCGATGCAGGTCCTGGCAACCAGGTCCAAAAAGACGAGTCGCTGCACCACGGGGAAGCTGCATCGCGTTGTGTAGCTTGACCTATTTAACAAGCATGGCATACTTTTTATGGTTTCGGGTTTTGGGCGAGTGGATGGCGGATAATGTGTACATGAAAAATTAATCTGACCTTTAAGTTTCAATTGGCTGGAAATCCAATTCGCTATCGAAATCAAAGGAATCTATCCTAGGAGCAGCAAAGTGAGCGAAGCTGAAGTACTAGATCTCGGGGACTTGGAAATAATTCTCTCCCGACACTCAAGCCTCGACAGACAAGCTTTGATTCCCGTCTTGCTCGAAGCACAAAAGCCGTACGGTTATTTGTCAGAAGCTCTTCTGTTAGCGATCGGACAAGCATTACGAGTTCCATTGGCCGAGATCCATGGTGTGATTGAGTTTTACACGTTGTTGTACAACGAACCAGTAGGCAAACATTTTATTCGTGTTTGCACCGGGCCCGTTTGTGCGCAAGTAGGCAGTCACCAAATTCTGGAAAAAGTCTCTCAACAATATATCGCCGATTCAACTACAACCGTGGAAGAGGTCCCTTGTTTGTGTTTGTGTGATAACGCTCCGGCGGCATTAGTGGACGAAGTACCGATTGGCAATATTGATCGGGGAGCGATGGGAACACCCGGTGAATTGGGCCGTGAAGTCGGCCTGGGATTTATTGGCGGGGAGGAGCGATGGTTGACAAAACGTTGTGGCAGCGTCAATCCCGAGGATATCGACGACTTTATTGCCTTGGAGGGATTTGCGGCGTTGCGGAGAGCTTTGGAGAAAATGCAACCGCCAGATGTCATCCGCGAGATGAAGGCATCCGGCCTAGTCGGACTCGGGGGCGCGGCATTTCCCACGGGCCTGAAGTGGGAATTCGCCGCAAATGCCGAGAGTGATACGCGCTACATTGTCTGCAACGGGGACGAATCGGAGCCAGGTACCTTTAAGGATCGAGTGCTTATGGAGGGTGATCCTTATTCTGTATTGGAAGGGATGACCATCGCGGGGTATGCAGTGGGCGCGAAAAAGGGTTACATCTACGTACGTGGCGAGTACCCACGCGCACAAAAAATTTTACAGAATGCAATTGAGACAGCTCGAAGAATGGGCTACCTGGGAGAAAATATTCTCGGCTCAGAATTCACATTCGACGTCGAACTCCGATCCGGCGCGGGAGCTTACATCTGCGGCGAAGAAACCGCACTCTTCGAATCAATCGAAGGCAAACGTGGATTCCCACGACTAAAGCCACCCTATCCGACGACACATGGATTGTTTGACAAACCGACGGCAATAAATAATGTGGAAACACTTTGCGCGAGCGCATGGATCATCGCCAATGGAGCCGCGGCTTACCGCGCACGCGGGACGGATGAATCTCCGGGATTGAAACTTTTTTGTTTATCGGGCGATATCGTCCAAGCGGGGGTATATGAAGTCCCGTTTGGAATAACGATTGCAGAGCTGATTGAATTAGGAGGTGGATTTAAAGGTGAGCCACAAGCCATTTTGCTTGGCGGTGCGGCGGGAACCTTTGTGAGGCCCGAAGATCTTGATCTCGTTCTCAGTTTTGAGGATTTGAAAAAAGCTGGACATTCATTGGGATCGGGGGTGATTTTTGTCATTAACCAGGAACATGATTTGCGCAGTTCTTTGCTCAGCCTGGCCGAATTCTTTTCCCATGAATCCTGTGGGAAGTGCTTTCCCTGCCGGATGGGAACACAACGACAATTCGAAATAATCGAGAAGGCTGTACAAGGTGAAGCAAATAAGGCGGATTTTCTTGCCCTGGATGATATTCGTTATACGATGACAAATTCCTCGATATGTGGGTTGGGGATTACGGCTGGGACAGCGATTGGATCCGCACTCGAACTGTGGCCTGATGTATTTGCCGTGGATCATGGTTAAGGATGAAGGTGCAATAATGGATAGAGGTGTTGTTTTAACGGATTGGCATGAATATCAAGGTGATTGGAGTGTGGTCAACGCGGGGGTTATTGAGGAAGAGTTAATCACGATATATGTTAATGCGATCGAGCTAGTCGTATTTATGGCAAGCCCCTGCGAGCAAGATTATCTGGCCATCGGATTCCTGAAAAACGAGGGTTTAATTGAGGGGATCGAGGAAATTGAGCATATTCATATCAGCCGAGACGGTTGCTGTGTGGATGTTTGGCTCGATCATGCTTTTGAAAAACCGGAACACATGATCATCACGTCCGGTTGTGGAGGAGGCGTAACATTTGTAGATCCCAGGAGTGAGCTGGCTCCAAATTTGGAAGAATTCGAAATTGATCCTCAACAACTTGGTCACCTTTTTGGAATGCTGCATTCGCCCGAAAGTCTGCACGCCAATGCGCGCGGTGTGCATAGCGCCGGACTATCGGACGGCGAAAATATTATGGCTATGACCGAGGACATCGGAAGGCATAATACGATTGATAAGCTCCGTGGAATTTGCCTGAGTAAATCGATAGAAACGCAGGGTCGAATATTGCTCGCCACGGGTCGAATTTCATCTGAAATGCTGCGAAAAGGGGCATTGATGGGATGTCCGATCATCGCCTCACGTAATTCACCGACATCCATGTCGGTGGCCATGGCAGAGGCCTGGAATATTACCCTCGTGGGATACGTTCGCAGAAATTCTTTGAGGGTATATGCCCACCCTGAGCGACTTCGAGGCGAGAATGGGAAGAAGGCCAACACTGAAAAGAGGGCTGAATGATGGAAACGATTGCGCTCGAGATCGATGGAAAACGTGTAACTGTCGCTTCGGGATCAACGATCCTCGCAGCCGCTGAAAAAGCAGGAACGGACATCCCGGTGTTGTGTTACTTTGAGCATACGTCCTCGAAAGGCCTCTGCAGGCTCTGTGTAGTGGAGGTAGAAGGAGCTACAACAATGCAGCCTGCATGTGTAGCACTTGCACAAAACGATTCTATTATTCAAACGCGCTCCGAAAATATCGATCGAATACGGCGAACAATTTTGGAGATGTTGGCCTCCACGGTGGATCTCTCCGAGAGCCCCGATCTCTTGGAAATGCTGCTGGATTATGATGCTGTTCCCGAGCGCTTCCAGGGGGGCAAGCAGCTGTTGCCTGATCTGATCGACGATAACCCCGTCTTTATTCGAGATTATGCGAAGTGCGTCATGTGTTGGCGCTGTGTTCAAGTTTGTGCCGAAGATGCGCAATACGCCTTTGCGATTAACTTTGGAGGCCGAGGATTTGAAACCAGCATCGCGACCTTCTTTGGCAAAGCAATGCCCGAGACTACCTGTGTCTTTTGCGGCCAGTGTGTTGGCGTATGCCCCAGTGGGGCGCTGAAGGCCAAAACGGAACACCTTCTTGAATTAGGGGCTTTGCCAGAGGAAATATTTTCCGAGACACGTATGCGCAGAAAATCGAAGCGCCGGCGAACCTGACTTCAGCCGAGAAATTTCGTCACGCGAGTTTGTTCGCCATTACTAATCCAGGATTTCGATAGGGAACTATGTTCCTGACGCGGATTGCCTATGACCCCCCTAGAACATTCACGCAATCACTGATTGGCTCACTCAAAATCAAGCCAAAGATATTTTCCTTGATTTGGCAGAGCGTTTCCCAAACGCACTAATATACTTCATAAATTTGGAGCAAGATTGCCATTTCACGATTTAGAATAATCATCGCAGATATTGGCATAGGCGATCCTCTTCGTTGCATGGGTCAAATTGATGGGCATTTCAATGTCCCTTCACAATGTAAAATTTTTCTCTGCAGTCATTTTGTCGAACAAAGGTGCTTGTCCACATCAGATGCCAGGCCTATACTTGGCGCGTTCCGAAGCTGGTTTATCCCGCGTGTGAGGTGAATAGTGATCGATAAAAGTGCTGGTGGTAGGTCGTTTGGCGTGTTGGTTATCCTTGTTCTTGCCGGGCTAGCTTGCAATGCATCTTCTGCGAATGGCGAGCCCACGGCTGATCCTCAAGCGACAAGCCCTGCGGTGGAGCAGCCGGCAACATTATCCCCAACCCCCGTCGTTCCCGATGCAGAATCCGTGGGAATTTCAAACGAAGATCTCGCCAGCGCAACCGTGCAGATTTTCGCCATGAATCCAGCCGGTGATCAATGGGATAGGGTATGGACGGGATCTGGGAGCATTATCTCTTCGGACGGCATCATTCTTACCAATGCTCATGTGGTTGACAATCGTTTGGGAGAATATTCTGACTTGGGAATCGCGATTACGGTTCGAAGCGATGAGCCGCCAGATTTACGTTATCTCGCGCAGATTGAAGCCGTCGATTATACACTTGATCTTGCGGTTATCCGTGTGATTTCTGATTTAAATGGGAACCCTGTAACGCCCGAATTACCCTACATTTCAATTGGCGATTCAGACGTGTTGGGAATCGGGGCTGAACTGCGCATTCTTGGGTACCCGGGCATAGGTGGGAATACGATTACGTTCACCGAAGGCGCGGTGAGTGGGTTTACTCAAGAACGCGGGATTGAAGGACGGGCATGGATCAAGACCGATGCAACGATCGCTGGCGGAAATAGTGGCGGAATGGCAGTAAATCGCGAGGGAGAATTGGTTGGGGTCCCCACTCGAGCCTCGGCGACAGATGACGAAGGTCAGATCGTCGATTGTCGCTCGGTTGTCGACACCAACCGAGATGGAATTATTGATGATAACGACACGTGTGTCCCCATCGGAGGATTTCTAAACGGCGTGCGCCCGATTAACTTGGCCGCGCCGCTCATCAGCGCGGTATTGGAAAATCGTGAATATGCCGAAGGAACCAGCCCTCCCGTTGTTCCCACAGGTGGTTACGATATAAGCGCGGTCGATTTCTTCAATCTGGATTTTGCCGATGGCGTAACGGAAGATGATCAACCGACACAATACTGGTACGCATTGGCTTCCGGCGTCGAGCAAATCTGCGCCTTTTGGGATTATGAGGGCATGCAGGATGGGATGATCTGGTCGGCAATCTGGTTTGTCAATGAGCAACCGAGCGATGAAGGAAGTTTTATCGATTCGGTTTGGCAGGGTGGAGCAACAGGCAATTGGTGGGTATGCGTCTTTGATGACAATGGGCTTGATGATGGAATCTACGAACTTGTGCTTGAAGTAGAAGGCGACTCATTTGTGAATGAGGCGGTATTTATCGGTGGCAATCGGACGGTGGTTGATTTCACAATTGAGAATAATTCATTACTTACACTTTGCTACGTTAATCTATCGGCAAGCTCGGCCCAAAACTGGGGTCAGGATGAGCTTGGCCCCACGGAAGTAATCGATCCGGGGACGCAACGTTCGATTACGGTCGCTACGGGAAGTTATGACCTGCTCATTAGAGATTGTGAGGGGGACACGCTCCTGGACGACTTTGAATTGGAGGTGAGTGACGATTTTGTCTTCACCGTCACAGATTAAGATCATAAAATATAATTCTTCTGCAAGATATCTGCACGGTGCGAATAAGGAGTGTCCAGGCCCGCCAGCGTTGGCTTATGCTCTGCAGACATGATATGATAAGTATGCGGAGCATGGTGGTTACATATCATTTCCCCAGCATGTGAGCCTGGTTTTATTGCTTATTATTGATTAATCATGGGGCTACTTGATCGACCAAGTCTACAATTAATTGCCACCGGAAAATTCGTCAAGTAAATCCAGAACACTGCTTCTTCATGGGTGAGCACCGAAACCTGGCGCTCGCCCCATTTGTTTGTATGGAGGTAGCAGTTTTATGAGTAGTGAACTTATCGTCCGTCTGGTTGGAATGGTTGTGATGTCGATCATGGGAGGCCGTCTTGGGATCAGTCTCTCATTTAGCTTCGATCAATCAAGCGAGTTATGGGGAAGCGTTTTTGCATTGGTAGGAGCGCTTGCCGGGTTGATTACTACGCCTTTTCTCACGACCCGCCCAGTAAAACGTTTTAGGACAGCAATCACACAGATTTCTGTTCAGCGGATGTTGTCGGGAGTGCTCGGTCTGGTTGTTGGGTTAATTATGGCAGCGTTGGTATCCATCCCACTATCGCAGCTGCCCGATCCGTTTGGGCAGCTCCTGCCTTTTCTTGCCGCGTTGATCTTTGGCTATGCTGGGACGGCGATCTTCGTCTTGCGTAAAAACGACATTGCAAACGTCTTCCGCAATCGATTCTCTCTTACCGCGAATCAAGTAGGACATTCATCAACTGAAAAGAAAATTCTCCTCGATACAAGCGTCATCATTGATGGACGAATTGCGGATATTGCCCGCACTGGATTTATCAGCGGGCAGATGTTGGTTCCTTCTTTTGTACTTCTCGAATTGCAGCACATCGCCGATTCATCCGACAGTTTGCGGCGGCAAAGAGGACGGCGAGGACTCGATATCCTTGATCGAATGCAGAAGGATTCCTCCGTTCTGTTCCAGATAACCGATCTTGATGTTGAAGGGGTGCGCGAGGTCGACGACAAATTGGTCATCCTGGGAAAGCAACTTAATATCGCCATCCTGACCAATGACTTCAATTTAAATCGAGTTGCGGAATTGCAAGGAGTTCGAGTGCTGAATATCAACGAGCTTGCCAATGCTGTGAAGGCAGTTTACATTCCCGGGGAGTCGCTCGACGTTCAGGTCATCCAAGAAGGTAAAGAAATGTCCCAGGGGGTTGGCTATCTCGACGATGGAACGATGGTGGTCGTAGAAAACGGAAAATCCTATCTGAACCAGACGATCCCCGTAATTGTCACCAAGGTCCTGCAGACCGCGGCAGGAAGAATGATCTTCAGCCGCCCGGAAAAAGATTAATCTCGGGCGATGGATTAGAGTGGGACTTTCAGCGACAAATCTGGTTACGAGCTTTGACGAATGCCCCTGAAAATTTACAATACGTTAACCCGAAAAAAAGAAGAATTTAAGACGCTTGAAAAAGGTAAGGTGCGCATGTACGTATGCGGACCCACCGTCTATGACCGCGCGCATGTTGGCCATGCAATGTCATCCATCGTATTTGATGTGATGCGGCGCTACCTCGAGTACTGCGGGTTTCAAGTACGGCATGTGATGAATTACACCGATGTGGATGACAAGGTAATTCGACGAGCGAATGAACTTGGAGTCGATCCCCTTGAACTTGCTGAAGGGTATATCGAGGAATATGAACAGCACCTAAAGGATCTGCGTGTGCTCCCTGCGGACAAGAATCCAAGGGTATCGAAAGAGATCGAGAATATCATTGAGATGGTCGCAGCGCTGATTGACAAAGGTTTCGCCTACACTGTGGAAGGCGACGTCTATTTCAGTGTCGCCAAGGATAAAGATTACGGCAAATTATCGCGCCGCAAACCTGAAGATATGCAGGCGGGTTTTCGGGTGGAATTGAATGAACGCAAACAAGCGCCGGAGGATTTCGCCCTCTGGAAAGCGGGGAAACCCGGTGAACCGGCCTGGGACAGCCCCTGGGGGCCTGGTCGACCGGGATGGCATATTGAATGTTCCGTGATGGCCAAGCGTCATTTGGGAGATGAAATCGATATCCATGGCGGCGGAAATGACCTTATCTTCCCTCATCATGAGAACGAAATTGCGCAGACGGAAAGCATTACAGGAAAGCCATTTGCTACCTACTGGGCGCATAATGGGATGCTCCAGATCGGCGGAGAAGCAATGTCGAAGTCGGTCGGAAATATGGTTACCGTCGAGGAATTTCTCGCGGAGCATGAGGGCGATGTGCTGCGGATGATGGTGCTTAATGGAAGCTATAGTGCGCCGCTTACGTTCACTGGGGAAGTTGTTGATCAAGCTGAGAAAGCGCTTGGGCGATTGCGTGCAGCGCTGCGACCTTCAAGGGCGTCACAGGATGAAACATCGGGGAACACAATCGATCTACTCGAGCGCGCGCAAGTTGCCCGTCAACAATTTGAAAACTCCATGGACGATGACTTTAACAGCCCGGGTGCGCTGGCAGGTATGTTTGAGCTAGTGCGCTCGATAAACCAGGCGCGTGACGCTGGTGCAGACGATAGCGAACTGCAGCCAGCACAAGCTACTCTTAAATCATTGGCGGGGCTTCTTGGGCTGGATTTAGAGGCCACGGCCCAAGTTTCGAGCGATGCGACGGATTTTATAAACATGCTTGTCGCTTTGCGCGATGAGCTCCGCAATGAAAATCTGTGGCAATTGGCCGATTTAATTCGCGATCAACTGTCGGAAAAGGGTGTCGTGGTGGAGGATGGCCAATCGAGTTCGACATGGAGGTTTAAGTAGATCACGTAGAAGAGAATTTTCCAGGACCTTGAGCGAATGAAAGAATACATTTACGGGCGACATCCTGTGTTTGAACTTTTAAAAGCAGGGCGCAGGCGGGTCGTACGAATTCTGCTGGCGGAAGGCGCACAACGGAAAGGAATCTTCGATGAGATTGTCAAAACGGCTGAAAAGCTCAATATTCCAATGGAAATTCGAGCGCGGGCTGCTCTTGATAAACTCAGGGATCATAATCAAGGAATTCTCGCGCAAACAAACAGCTACCCTTACGCTGATTGGGATCAGATTATTGAAAAAATTGAGACAAGTGCATCGCCCGGGATTGTATTATTATTGGATGTGATTCAAGACCCCCAAAATTTAGGCACGTTGCTGCGAACAGCGGAGGCAGTAGGAGTGCATGGCATTATCCTTCCTGCGCGCCAGGGAGTTGGCGTCACCCCCGCGGTTGTAAAATCTTCTTCTGGCGCCAGCGAACATCTACTGATTAGCAAACATAATCTTGCGCAATCCATAAAACAGTTGCAAAAACATGGCCTGTGGATTATCGGACTGGAGAATACGCCGCAGTCAACGGCCTTGGGTGAATTCGATAGCTCTGGTGCAGTAGGAATCGTCGTTGGTGGCGAGGAAAGAGGGCTGCGCAAATTGGTGCGCGATTCATGCGATTATCTCGTCCGTTTGCCCATGCAGGGAAAACTTTCATCGCTTAATGCTGCGACCGCGGGATCCGTGATGCTTTATTCGATATGGATGAATCAAAATCGCAGCTCTTTCTCCCCATCAAAATAGGCTTTTTCCTATTTTGAAATTTAATCCCAGTCTCCTGATCGCAGAGATCTGATCCCCTCAATCAACTCGTTTTTTGCTCAAATTAGGCGAGAAATCAGCCTTGTAGATGCGCAAACTATATTTATTGACGCTCATTCTGAATCCTGTTAGACTTGCGTGTTGGTGGCCGAAACGGCTCTGGTATAATCCCTGAGCGCCGGCTGGGTAGGGCGTATTTTTTTGGAGTCCTGCCGACGTAGCTCAATGGCAGAGCAACCGCTTTGTAAGTGGTAGGTTATGGGTTCGACTCCCTTCGTCGGCTTCTAATTTTATCGCCGGAAATTGGATGCGAGCCAGCATCGTCTCAGATTTTAAGAGATTCTCGGGCGGTTACCCAAGTGGCCAAAGGGGGCTGACTGTAAATCAGCTGGCATTCGCCTTCGGCGGTTCGAATCCGTCACCGCCCACAAGAAAGCGGTCAGCGTTCAGCCCTCAGCGATTACGCGGTTGGTTCAAAAGGGAGAGCTGAGGGCTGAACGTTAACAGCTACATTGCCCTCATAGCTCAGACGGTAGAGCACGTTCTTGGTAAGAACGGGGTCATGGGTTCAATTCCCATTGAGGGCTCTATGATTAATTGGCTAAATATAGTTGGCTCGCGATGATTGATTTTAGGAGACAATGAGATGGCGAAGCAGAAATTTGAACGAACCAAGCCGCACATGAACGTGGGAACGATGGGGCACATCGACCACGGGAAAACGACCTTAACGGCGGCGATCACGAAATACTCTGCGTATTTGGGGTTTGCGG
>JADFRQ010000009.1 GCA_022561215.1 Chloroflexota bacterium
GCGGCCGGGGAAACGCATAATGCTATCGGGACATCAGCGGTTGGGTTCAGTCCCAATATCAAAATCATGCCTCTGCGGGTGTGTGACCAGAATGGCTGCCCGACGAGCGCGATCGTGAGCGCCATTTATCACGCCGCTGACAACGGAGCGCACGTCATCAATTTAAGCCTTGGTGGACGCTTTGGATCGAGTTCTGAAGAGCAGGCGATCAATTATGCATGGACTCAAGGTTTGGTAGTCGTTGCTTCCTCCGGAAACGACAGCAGCGGAAGGGTGTCGTATCCTGCAGCATTCGCCAACGTGATTGCCGTCGGGAGCACAAACTGGAAAGATCAGCTAGCAGGTTATTCCAACAAAGGCAGCGCGCTGGATGTTGTTGCCCCCGGCGGCGATATGAGCCGTTACCATGATCCAGGCGGCATCTTCAGCACCATGCCAACCTACGCGGTTTATCTAACAACGTTCTTCGCTTATTCAGAGGACTACGATCAGCTGCAAGGCACCTCGATGGCAGCGCCGCAGGTCTCTGGCCTGGCCGCGCTTTTGTTTGCCATCGGCGGCAACACGAACGTGGAAATCCGGGCCATAATCGAAAACACGGCGGATGATCTGGGGAAGGCTGGTTGGGACCGGTCCTTTGGCAACGGCAGGATAAATGCTTTTCAAGCTGTCCTTGCTGCGAGCGGGGGTACACCAACGCCCACACCCACCCCTACCGAGACCGCAACAGAAGATCCGTCACCTACACCCACGCCGACCGAAACCTCCACACCAAGTCCCGGAGGAGGCGAAATGCATGCTGGGGATTTGGATGGTAGCACGGTCGCCGTCAATCGAGGACGGTGGAATGCAACCGTGACGATAACGGTATACGATGATCTGGAAGCCCCACTTGCCGATGCAACCGTAACCGGGTCCTGGAGTTCGGGAGCCAAAGGTTCAGCGTCCTGCACGACGAATAGTTCCGGCCAATGCAGCGTGACAAAAAACAATGTCAAGCAGAACGCTGCCAGCGTAACCTTTACCTTGACTGATATTACTCACGCGGAAAACACGTACAATGCATCGCTCAATCACGATCCCGAGCTTGACAGCGACGGAACCACGATAGTCGTTTTGCAACCGTAGTGAAATCGTAGATCCCCGTTTTCGGAGTAAGAAGTAGCTTGGGGCTGGAGGAAGTTTTTCCTCCGGCCCTTTTTTAATTTCCCGACAAGGAAAGAAACAACTGCGCATAGCCACAATGTCAAGTTGCCGCTCCGCGGGCCCGCATCTTGACAGTTTCTGCCACTACTTTGCACGGAATTGATAGCAATGGATAGGCTATATTAATTCGCGTTCAATCCACTTCTTCACGAGTGCGCTTCATCTCAACCCATGTTCTTCGGCATCGATCAGTCTAAGAAAGAATCGGCAACCCAAGGAGGTTGAAATGACAACGCATGCTGAAATAAGCCCCACAAGAGAAGGGGAGGCGTTGAATCGTTCGCCGCGCTTTGCGCTGCGGCTGGTGCTGATTGCATTAATGCATGGCCTGGGATTCGAAATCCTATTTTTTGGGCATCGCATCGGGATCTCGATATTTTTACTGACCGTATTGCTCAGCGGTGGCTTCTTGGCATTGGCTGCCCTCAGAGGGAAAAAGCCCGCGCGAGAGAGTCTAATGCTTTTGTTCGTGATCAACTTCTTCGCATGGATGACGATGTTGCGCCTGGAGCCGATGACAATTTTCGCTAATCTCTTGATCATCCTGGGATTTTTCGCGCTATTGGTACGCACTTATTACAACGGACGAATTTTTCGTTTTGGCTGGTTGGATTTTTCCTGGACCATTATTGGCGTGCCGGTTGAAGTATGGTTGCGGCCCTGGAGGGTACTTGCCAATGCCCAAAAATCGCTATTTAAGCCGGGCGGAGGCCGCAATAGCACCCTGGCATTCATGCGAGGTCTGATTCTTGCTTTGCCGATCATCATTATTTTGCTTGGATTGTTGACCTCCGCGGATTTAATCTTCGCCGAGCGGGTCGCGACAGCCTTGGATTGGCTTAATCTGCAACGGCTTACGGAATATGCAGGCCGAGCTCTCATGGTGGTCACCAGCACGGTCTTTTTTCTGGGCGGCCTGGTAATTGCTTTGCGGAGTGAAAGTGAGCGTGCATCTGCGAAGCTGGGTGGCATAAAACCTTTTCTTGGACCTATCGAGGCGTTTGTGGTACTGGGGGCTGTGGATTTACTCTTCACAAGTTTTGTCATATTCCAATTTGTCTACCTTTTTGGTGGGTCAGCAAATATTTCCGATACGGGTTATACACTTGCCGAATATGCGCGCCGAGGCTTTTTTGAGCTGGTGGCTGTGGGTGTTCTTTCGATTGCACTCATTCTACTGTTGGCAATATGGACACGCAGGGGCGAAAAAATTGTACGGAATTGGTTCTTAGCCCTAAGCGGAATACTCGTGGTGGAGGTGGGTGTCATTCTCATTTCTGCGCTCACGCGCCTGCTGCTCTATGAGAATGCATTCGGATTCACGAGATTACGGACTTACGCGCATGTTCTTATCCCATGGATAGGAATCCTGCTTGCCGCCTTTCTCATTTTATTAGTAAGGGATTATTTACGTTATTTGCCGCAGATGGTGATCACTTGTGGCATCGGGCTTGTCGTTACCCTTAATCTACTTAATGTGGATCGTTTCATTGTTCGTCAAAATATTGCGCGGTATGAAGCGAGCGCCCGCATTGATCTCGACTACCTCTTCAGCCTTTCGGAGGATGCCGTGCCCGATCTTATTGCCTTTGCCGCGGGAGCGCCTGAAGATATTCGAGTTCGGATTTTAGGGGAAATGGGATGTTGGCAGCTACAAATCGCCGAATTTGTGGAAACTCATTCCTGGCCTTCCGGCCATCGATCGCGCAATATTGCCTACGGATTAATGAAAGGCCTCGAAGAAGATTTAGAAAAATACGAGATCACACAAGAGGAATGGGGCTATTGGCATTACGAATATCATGGGGATAACACGGGTTGCGCCCACCAGGCGTGGATTCGTGAAAATTGGGGACGGGAGGTTAACTTTCGTAATTGCGTGGGGCGTAGTTTGCCACGCTGTTACGCATTGCTCTAGCATTTGGGCAATGCGCAAGAAGAACGTTATGTCGTCCTGTTTAGTACCAATGGTGCATAGCTTTCATGTGTAATTTTTCCGTACTATAGAAGCCTATCCAATAATTATTCTGGCCCGGAGAATGATGATCGGGCCCATTGTTATTCGTGCTGAATCATTTCTTTTGATCAAAATTGTTGGGCAATTGGAGCCTGTGGCTCCCAGTAGACTTTGGACAAAGAGAACTCGATGAAGCACAAAAAAGTAAGGTTTGACAAAAGTATTCTTTCGGCGACCCCGCGAAATCATCAACCACCCCCGGATGAAAAATCACTGGAACAGCTGCGTGACATCATGCAGTGGTTCCTGTTTTTCCCTGCTGTGATTGTGCTCATCTTTGCCTGTGCTCAGCTGGCGATTCTTACAATTCCCAGAGTGGTCTATGCCGATAAAGGCTCAAACCTGCAGGCCGAATATGCTCCCTGGTCCTATCTTCCCATAGCGGCGATTCGTGAGGATATTCTCGAGGCGATTCGACTTGATCAGGATCTTAGTTCGACGTTGGCAATGCTCTTT
The DNA here is from genome assembly GCA_022561215.1 of Chloroflexota bacterium. Lineage (GTDB taxonomy): Bacteria > Chloroflexota > Anaerolineae > Anaerolineales > E44-bin32 > JADFRQ01. Next base: position 3,680 of record JADFRQ010000009.1, read on the forward strand.
GAGCGCCCTGAGTCAATCGTTGCAAGATGGGTCGAAGATAATGACCCTGCAAGAATTGCAGCCGCGCCAACACAAGAATCATCCGCTTTCACCGCAACTCTTGATAGCACGGCAGCTCCGCTGCCGACGAATACTGCGACACCAACACCTCAGAGCAGCACTCCATTGGCTCCTACCGCGACAGTGACCTTGCTACCGACCAGCACATCTTCGCCGGTGCTACCGAACACCGCCGTACCCACAACTTTAATTCCATCGAACACGCCAGCACCATCCTCAGATTATGTTCAAGTGGAGACCAATAGCGTCAATTCTTCCCAGGGCATACTGCCAGTTAGCCAGGGAAGCATCCTGATCTGGCTGCAATTTTTGGAAGGGGTCGATCGTGCCGATCACATGATCCTGCACAGCGAAGACAGCCGCCTGGTCCTTTATGTCGATACATTTTTTTCCAGCGCTTTAGACCGAAAGATCCTTTCGATAGGGGCGCGCGCTGGTGGAAACAAGATTGCCGTCTACACGGATGGCGACCATCAAGGTTATCCCGAGGCACGCCTGCTCATCGACAACGACGGGTTTCTGCAGGATATGGATTATGCAGCAGGGCTGCCTTGGATTGGGCTTCGACAATTTCCCGAAGGCGAGTGGCACCACCTGGCAATGACATGGAGTGGCTACCCAAACGGCAATGTTCGACTGTATCTCGATGGCATTTTTGTGTCACAGATGGAATACGATCCAAGGTTCGATGATGGCCGTGCTCTCTATCAAATGTTCTCCTTCGGCTTCAAACCATATACTTGGCCAACCTTGGATCAACTTCCGACGGGTAACTTGGCAGGAAGCGGCTCGCTCGACCATGGTGGGATTTTGACAAACGGTCTGAGGATTTATCCAACCACTTTATCCGTTGATAAAATCCGAAGCATCGTTTCTCTGGGAGTGGAATGACCGCAGTGGTGAATGCTATACGCTGCAATGAGAGGTGACGGTAATATAAGCCTGAAAAAACATTTACAGTAGCAATTAGCGGAATCTTCGCCTACACAAGGGAAGAGCACAAAGTATCGCCTAAATCGCAACATGGACTAATCTCCCATTGTGTAACCTGCTACCTTTGATTTATCCTTTTGGTAACTAGGTCAGGTTCGGATAATCTCCGCACTTGAACTAAGGAAGGGAGAACGATCAACTTAATCATCGTTGGCAAGCAAATAATAAATGTAGGAATGGTTCGCCGATCTTGCGAAATTCCTTTGGGCAAATCAGTAAATCTTCTTCGCCGCAAACGCCCAAAACGAAGAACAACCCGTACAACATCCTCACCGCCTGAGGGACTCCAAGATCACCTCGAACTCTGAATAGCCGCAACTGCTAATCAGTGTCCAAAGAAGCAGCTTGCCACTCCCTTTCCTCACAAAACAGCACGGCGAACCATTTCCTACAAACTTCAACAGAAAAAAAACGAGCCCGATCAAGATCTTGATCGGGCTCGTTTGCTCTGTATGTAGAATAAATTGTCGTGAGAAATCAATCTAGGATAGGCTCACGGTTGTCCAGCCGCAGATGGCCGAGCCAACGGTTACTTCGTCAGGTATATTCCCTTGAATGGTTAAACTTTGTAAACTGCTTCCTCCATGTTGGTCCATTGTCCCATAGCCGACTACTTCTAGAGAGCCTGTACATCCTTCCAACACTTTTGCCGTGATGGTGAAGCCACCATTAAAGGAATTAAACTTGGGCTTAAACACAACAAGTGCAATGCCTTCTTGCGAAATGACTTCGTAACACTCTTCATTGGGCGCATCCGACATAGCTTCGGTTACGGTGCAGTAGGTGCTGGAAACAGCGTCACCCATCAGGGCGAGGGAAGCGATTGTGACCACCGCGACGAGTACGATTCCAAGCGCGAATTCAACCAACCCCTGGCCTGAATCAGAACGATCGTTCTTGCGCCCTTCATAATAGTCATTCATCTTGCCGTGCTTTCCTCGTTCTCAAACTACGAGGTTTGTCTAACGAATCGCGCTATCTATCCTAAATTCTCCTATTTATGTCCTAAATTTTAAACTTTCCATCATTGTACGGCTGATTATCTGGCGGGGGCGGATTTGTAAGTCTGGTGTAAGGCGCACTAAACGCCCTCTACATGAAGGGCGTTTGCCGAAGATTGTGCTTTTATTTGTTTGGCGGATTAGCCGCCGAGCTGCGAAAGCAATGCGTCAATTGCTGCCTGGAGAACGGTATCGCTCAGCCCTAGTGCGCTTTCCAGAGTTACTGGAACGGTAATATCGGGCACGATGCCGATGCCCTCGATAAGCAGTTTTCCATCCAGTGTCTCGGGACGTCCTGTCGGAAATTGCAGCGAGATACCGCCCGGTAAATCATATTGGCCCCGACCAACTTCACCGTACATTCCCGCGCTGGGATAGTGCCCCACAACGATGGCACGCCCACCTTGAGAAATAGCATAGGCGAAACCTTCGCATGCACTCGCACAATCCGGACTGACCAAGAGCGCAATTACTCCGTCGTAATGCTCGGGGGCGGGTTCAATGCGCGCGGGATTGCCGCGAACTTCAAATTGCTCGGTGATATCGTTGAAATACAATCGCTGTGATAAAAGGATCTCTTCTTCAAACACATAGCCGACAAAATCCAATGCCAATCCCCCGTTCCCGCCGCCATTGGTGCGCAGATCAATGATCAGGCCAGGGATTTCGTTATCGATCAAATTATTCACGTAGCGTTCCCATATGCGCGCCAGAAGATTGTAATCATCAGAAAACGTGGTGATGCGAATGTAACCCAATCCCACATCATCCAAAACGTTTGCCTCGATCGGGAGCTCGAGCGAGTCGAAGTTGAAAGAAGGAATTGCAGCAAACAGCGAATCATATTCAACGACGGCTTCCAATACCTCTTCCTGCACCGACAGATCCCCAGGGTTGCGGTACACAATATTGACAATTTCGTTAGGGGGCATACGTGTAAGGAAATTAACCTGGTCGAGGCGGCGGTGATGATCGGTGGAGTAGGGTCCAAAATAGGGTTCCACAGCCTGAATTGCGGCCCCCATCGATACGCCGTTCCATGTAATTATTTCTGCGCCTTGTTCGATGCCAGCATCGGCGGCCGGATAACCCGCCAATACTTGCGAGGCGATCACCTGCCCGTTTGAAAGCTCGGTCAACACGAGCCCCAACCCGCCCCCGCGCTCCTCAAAGAAAACATCGGCATTAAATGAAACGCCGATATGGCCATCGGGGATGGCGTACCCAAAATCGCGTATAGCGATATAAAAATCGTCGTCATTGCGCGCGTCGGCAACTTGCCTGGAAAATCGATCGTAGAGTGCTTCCCACTGAACGTTTTTATCATCCGTAAATGGGTACTCACGTGATACTTTTTGGAATAAGGCATCGAAAGCCGCTTCATAATCCATGGAGGAGAAATCATTTACAGCAACTTCACCCTCAAGTAGTGTGATTACAGGCCGCGCTTCCTTATAAATGGCGAAAGGGGTTTGGTCGAGGTCGACGATGCTATACCCTGCGGGAACAGATACTACCGGATCGTCCTCTGTAAAAAGCAAATTGTCGCTGCCAAAACCCGAAGGGAAAAGTTGCTCACTATCTGGAGCCCAGATAATGAGCTTTCCACCATTAATTTCGTCTTCTCGATTTGGATCAGTGACTGCGGAGGTATAGGCATTCGACCATCCTGTGCCGTCTCTTTTCTCCAAAAAAGGGTCGCCCCATGTGTTCGACCAATACGCCACGGCAAATATCATTACGCCCCGGTCTTCTTCGCCGTCCTGATCAACATCCACAAAAGTCCCCGCAGGCACGGAGGGCAAGGGCAAGGTGTAGCTCAGGGTCGAATCGTCGACCCTCTCTACCGGCCCGATAACTTGACTGCTTAACGGGAATTCAAATTCGCGATCCCTGGCGACGAAACCGGCCTCATCTTCGAGCAGGACGAAGGGTTCGGCGATGCTGTTGATGAAAAATGGGGAAGTAAAAGGAATTTGCCCCGTAATGAGCACAGGTTCATCCGGGTTAGATTCCCCGGCTTGCACAGGGGATATGGGCAAGAGTGTGGCGGTTGGAGAGGCATCAGGTGAATCTGTTACAACTCCGGAGGTTAAAAAACTACATGCCAATGATGCCAGCAGCAAGACGAATAAACTCGATTTGAAAATGTGGTTTTGGGGCATACGATCTCCAGTGAGTAGTGTGTTTCCAGCAGGCAGACGAGGCTTTATTCCACAAGGCCAGCGTGATGAATTACACTCGAATAGACATGCATACCATTTTCCATGCCTCAGTGCAAGTTGCAGGAAGTGAGGGCTGGCATTCATTTCTGAATGCACCATCAGCAAGGCATGTCACAATTTTACCTTCTCCAAGGACGCTTGACTTATTGTGCTTAAGGGTGCATGCTTTTTCCATTCTGGAGAAGAATATATGCTTCACAAAGTAGCCCAATGGATTGGCTTCTGGCTCCTTTGGAGCTTGGTCTCATTTTCTGGATTATTCGTAGATAGAATCCTCTTCCGCGGAACATTGGTTGCCCCAAGTATTATCACCCTGATGGAAAATTGGATCGGCACCGAAGGTGTGCAATTAAGATTGTTCGAGGTGGTCACCTCGGGCCTGTTGGGTCTGATTGACGGTTTGCTTTTGGGCTTATTTCAATGGATCGCAATTAAACGTAAACTTATCGCTGCCAGAATTTGGATCCTGGCAACATCGCTAGGGTTTGCGGTGGGATTGATCACGTTCTGGTCCCTTATCATTGTTTTTGTGCCTGATCGCAGTCTGCTCGGATCCGTAGATGAATGGGGATTTGGAATAGGATTGCTGGATAGCATTCTCACCGGCACAACGCTTGGATTTGCACAATGGCTTGTGCTGCGCAAGAAAGTCGCTAAAGCGGAATGGTGGGTTGCAGTGAGCATCGTTAGTATGGTCGCGGCCTGGCTGGTGCGCTGGTTCATAAGCCCACTTGCCTCCTTTATCGTCCTGGGAGCGATCAGCGGTGTCGTATTGACCATTCTGCTCTTTCGAATAGAAAAGAGACCCGAACAAGTATTCACACCGACTGATTTTCCTCTGCCGCTGTCACGATTAGATCCTTAAAAATGTACAAACTTTCCCCTCGATAGTTCAGCAATCAACCCGCGCCTGCGTGTATTGTCGGTGATAGGTACATCGCGGATTCATGTTTTGCCGGCAGGATCCTCAAGATCATTCCCCGCTACCCTGCACAATGTACATGTTGGCCTACTATGGGCATTGGGGCTTTCGCTAGAACTGCACTTTCTCCAATTTCTTTGATATTGGCGCACGCTCCGATCTATCAACATGCAATTCACAATGGTCGACGCGTGACAAAGCATCGCATCGTGCAGAATAAGTTCAGCATCGAATTGATTGGGATTGGGTATCAGAGCATAGAAAAAGGCCTATTAAGAGGGAAGGTCGATTGATCATGTCCGAGTGCCTTCAGCATTATGTCGCGTATTTTTGCAGGTTGCTTACCCGTATTAAGGATTGGTGGGTGGACTTAACCGGATTTCGTAGCCTATATTCACGGATGGTGACCCAAATTTTGTCATCACCAAGTTAAGTTCAAAAGAACTATTAGGAACCAAATCATCTGAAAGCTGTGTTTGCCATTCACGGGCAGTTCCGCCGACCGCGGTATGCGGTCAGCCGGGATCAAAGGCATCAGGACCTTCTTCCAAATTGCCGGTTTCACTAAAAAAGAAGACCTGGTCCCCTGAAGATAACGCAAGTCGCAAGCTATTATTGAAAACGCCCCCTGCAGGAACATTTGGCCGATCTTCGGCATCCGACCAATCGACGGTTGCGCACCCGGATAAGGGATGCTCCTGTGAGCATGTCTGAGCAGGCCGGTCCAGGTCAAAGAGCATAACAGAGAGCGTCCATCCTGATGTAGATCCGCCATCAAAATCGATAGGATCCACGATTTGAATCGTGGAATGAAATCCAGGATCGCCGAACGCGTTCGCGGCGGAGAGTCTAAATTCTCCTTGCGCGATCAGGATGCCGCGGAGCGCGGTTTGCGCTGCGGATGGGGGCACATCCAGGGACTCTCTGCCCGGACTATTCTGCGAATCTGTTATGGATGGACCTGCGGAGCATGCTGCGAGGGCCAGAGAAGCAAACGCAAAAAGAAGTAACCACTGTGTTCTTCTCAAGATGTAAAAGTATAATGCTGAAATCGGGGATTTAGGAAGCGAAAATGGGGTTGAGGTAGGCGGCAGATGCTGAATATACCATGTGATATTTTAACGCATGCCCAAAGATCTGATGCGCCGTTAGGGACTCGAACCCTAAACCTTGGGCTTAAAAGGCCCCTGCTCTGCCAATTGAGCTAACGGCGCGTAGCCCGCATTGTAACATCGGCGTTTTTGGCGCGTCAACCAAATGGGAAGGACTTCCCGGTATTCGCGAAATCGAGCCGCTGGCCGTAAATTGCATGAATGACAATTTGAAATTGAAAACCGAATGAGTTTACATATTTGACGGGATTTGTGGCCTAAAAATGGTGACATTTGTCCGAAAATGATCTTCAAAATGTCGCTTTCTGTTCTACAGAGTAGCGCTGGACATCAAATCCAAGATATGCTATGATGCGCTCGGAATATCTTCCAATCTGGGCTGAGAGCGATCTCTCAGTTCTTTTTAATCTCTTTTACAGGTGTCCGATATCGAACGTATCATTGAGGTTGCTATGGCACAAAATGCAATATATGTTACAAAAAAAGGGCTGAAGAAACTTGAAGAAGAACTGAACCATTTGCAAACGACAAAACGTCAGGAAGTTGCCAGTCGCTTGCGCGAGGCGATGGAAGACGGTGAGCTAATCGAGAACGCGGAATACGAAGCTGCTAAAAATGAACAGGCGTTCGTCGAAGGCCGCATTCTCGAGCTTGAGCACATGGTTTCGCAAGCGCAGTTGATTCAAAAAAGCAATTCTAAAGATTTCGTCAGCATTGGCAGCACAGTGGAGGTAAGAGAAAAGGGCGAACGAAAGAGTGAATCCTACAAGATTGTAGGTGCTGCGGAAGCGGATCCCAAAGCGGGCCTTATCTCGAATGAGTCGCCATTGGCCGTGGCACTCCTTGCGCACAAAATCGGCGATGTTGTCGAGGTACAAGCGCCATCAGGCGCAATTAACTTTCGAATCATTAAGATCAAGTGACGAAACCCGCATTATGCTGCGGGGAATCACCATTAGTTGGGTAGCATCTGCGGAAAAGCCAATAGGAGCGGCCGCTCCCAAAACCCTCTCTAGCCATTTCTATCCATTGCAAGCTACGGACTGCTCTGGCTTTTTGCCATAACTAGGTGGAAGCTGAATCCACCCGCCGCAAGCAGCCCCGGGATTTCGCCAGGCGTTATCCCCTTTTCGTGAACTCCAAGAAAGCGCGGCTCATCGGCTGCTTGAAGGGCGGATTGGCATGACGGTTGAATTCTCAGAACTTGAAAAAGCGCGCTACAAGAAGCTCCTCTTTCTAAAAGACCAGGGGATGGAGCTCTACCCCAGGAAAACAAAACGCACGCATTTAAGCAGCCAGGCCATTTCTGAATTTGAGCAATCTGAAGAAGATGGCGATGTGCATGTAGAAGTCGCGGGCCGGCTGCAATCCATCCGCAGCATGGGAAAAATTGTATTTGCTCATATTGAAGACGAAAGGGGGAAATTGCAGCTCTTTCTGCGGCGCGATGAATTGGGAGATGAAGTATTCGGCCTTTTTATAAATGGATTTGATCTGGGTGATTTTATCCAGGCCAGTGGAGTCATGTTTCGAACTCGCGCGGGCGAAATCAGCTTGCGGGTAGAACAGTTTACAATCCTCGCCAAATCCATCACACCTCTTCCTGCTGGAAAGGAAGAGATCATTGACGGTGAGCGCATAGTCCACTCCGCTTTCACAAATCCGGAAGCACGCTACAGACAACGCTACGCAGATTTAGCGGTAAACCACGATATTCGAGAAATATTTTGGACCAGGTCTCGCATCATGCGCGCCCTGCGGGAGTTTCTCGATGAGCATGGTTTTATTGAAGTTGAAACGCCAATTTTGCAACCGCTCTATGGAGGTGCAGCCGCAAAACCCTTTACGACCCACCATCAGCAACTGCGTCAAGATCTTTACCTGCGCATATCCTTTGAGCTTTATTTGAAGCGTTTGATTGTCGGTGGATTTGAACGCGTGTACGAAATTGGCAGGGATTTTCGAAATGAGGGTGTTTCCTTCAAACACAACCCCGAGTTTACGCAGCTCGAGTTTTATATTGCCTACGCAGATTATGAAGAGGTGATGATGTTAACCGAGCAGATGGTGGCATTTGCAGCGGCGAAGGCATTAGGTTCGACACAACTTCAGTATCAGGGCGAAAGTATTGATCTAACGCCGCCTTGGCGACGTCTCGATTTGCGCGCGGCGCTTCAGAAATATGCCAAAATTGATATTGCGGATTTTCCAACGTATGCCTCATTAGAGGAAATCATCAGGGATCAGGGCGACACGCTCGCACCTGAATCAACACGTGGAAAATTAATCGAGGCTCTGCTTTCGAAATATGTGGAGCCGGCCTGCATTCAACCGACGATAATTTATGATTATCCCCGGGATATTTCTCCCCTGGCAAAAAGCAAAGTGGATGATCCTGAGACCGTGGAGCGATTTGAAGTGTTTGTGGGGGGGATGGAGTTGTGCAACGCTTTTACTGAGTTGAATGACCCCGTAGATCAAGAGCAGCGCTTTCAAGAGATGCGCAAGGACTATGACGCCGATGACAAAGAGCGCCATCCCATGGATGAAGATTACTTGCGCGCGATGCGCTACGGAATGCCGCCTAATGGCGGATTTGGCATGGGGATTGATCGCCTGACAATGTTGTTTACCGATCAATCGACGATTCGCGAGGTGATCCTCTTTCCGCATCTACGCAGCAAGGGCGGTGGGGAAGATAAATAACGACTTTGGGTTTCGGGATGTCTAGTGCCCATTAGGGGACAATTGAATTGGAAATCGGCCCGGTGTGTGAACTGCGTTTACCTTGATTCCTGGCCTACATTTCGTTCACTATTTTTGGAGGTCGGGTTTCCATATCCGCCTGATGAATAGAAAATGGGCATGGTGGGTGAACGCCGTTCGCTTAGGGGCTTTGGCCATGTTTTGGGCGCTACTCACAATGGAGGTTTCCAGCCAAGTTTTTTTCGAAGGGTCGCGTAGCCTGAAATGATGTGAACCAATGCAGAAGATCGGTGACGCCTGATTTTTGACTGTCGTAACGAAATCCGAAACTCGTCAGGGCCATTAAAGGGTGCCAGTTCTAGGTACGTTCGGCCGACTTCCATGTAGCCATGTGCATCCGATCCCGCGGTTTGAAGAAGTTGGTGTTCCTCCGCTAGCGATGCTGCGCTGCGGTTCGCTGATTGCGACCAGGAGCGTCCATTAAATACTTCAATTGCATCAACATGCCCGAGAATCGCCGCCAGGTGATTTATTTTCCATGCTCCGGAACGGCGCACATCAAATGGATGGGCAATGCTGATGACGGCGCCTTGTTCTCGAAGCTGGGCAATAGCTTCCATGGGTGGTAGGCCGGGAGGAACGTGCTGCTTAACATAATAAGCAAGCAGCTCACCTTGTGTGGTCATGATCTCTTCACTGATGATGACGCGCCGGGGATCGATTTCTGCGGCCAATAGTGCACCATCAATTGCATTGTGATCGGTGATCGCAATGCGATCGATGCCGCGTGTGCGGCAGAGAACCAGGAGCGCCTCTGGATCAATGAGACTATCTTTCGAAAAGTACGTGTGACAGTGCAGTTCTACGCGGATCGTCGTCATCTCGACATCCAACTAGGATAAAGAGTTTCCAGCTTCATGTGGAAAATGATCCTCGTCTCGGATGAGATCTGCTGGAGTGTCTCCTGATATTCTGCCCGCGGGGACTTCTCGGACCAACAAGAAATCCCTTGAAAAGATCCAACTGATAAGTCCCAGGCCAACTCCGAACCAAAGCGTTGCAAAACGGATGATCATAGTTGCTGCCGCTGCCGTATCCGCGGCGAGTCCGAGGAGCAGCACCAGCATCCCGGCAATGCTTATCTCTGCCGCACCAATCCCTCCAGGCAAGGCCGATACAGCACCAATAACGGTTGAGAAGGATAGGATAAATACGGCCAATGCAAATGTTTCTGCCCCGGGATCCACACCAAACCCCAGCAGGACGAGATACATGGCGATCCCCTCACCTAGCCAGGCGAAAATTCCCAGGGATACTGCCGTCACAGTCGCCGCGGGTCGAAAGAGCAGGTTTGTGCCTTCGTAGAAAGACTGGAGTTGTGCGGAAGCACCTCGAAACCAGGGCAATCTACCCAGTTGCTTCATAATGCTCATCGCCAGTGATTGAAATTGTGTAAGAAGAATAAAAATAACGAGACTTGCGAGAACGATCGCGAACGCCGGCCAATACTGTGGGTAGGCAATCACACCCAGAGTAGATAAGGCTAGAACGGCAAGGCCATCACTGATGCGCTCCGCGAGCACGACGCTCATGCCATGCGCAGTTGCTACTCCGCTGACTTGGTTGAGCCATACGCCCTTCAGGGCCTCCCCAATTTTCCCCGGGGTCACGGCCAATGGAAATCCAGCCACAAAAATGCGCGCGCTCATGCGCTTATCGATGTTGCTGATGCCGATAAGGCCCAAATAATAATGCCATTTTATGAAGCGCAGGAGGTAGTTAAATAGGGTGCCAGCCAGAATGAGAGGGATCAATTTCCAGTTGAAAGTTTTCAACTGTGAACCAACTTGTTGTGCATCGCCAATTAACAGTAGTGCGAGATAAACGACAAAACCAAAGAGGAAACCGAGCAGCATCCGTTGGAAGGTTTTGCTCATACTAGCAGCACGAACCCCACAATCACAAGGATTGCAAGCGCAATTAGGCCCGCAATCCCCTGGAGGACAGTTTTTGGTTCCACTCCAGGCATGACAACGCCGCCATCTCCATACGCGGCGAATAACTCTCCCCAAGGTGTTTTAAGCGCCGATTCAACTCTCTTACGACCCACAAAGGGGTACCAATAAACATTGTGATAAAAATTGCTCGCGAAATACGCCCAAGGGACGAGGGGTGATTGCAGCAATACTTTTTCCAAAGGTTTAAGCGGCCCGTGATAAATCATTCGCTGTCCTCGGCTGGCAAACGTCTCTTCTTGCTTAAAACCCCAAGCCGGTTCATTGGAAATGTCATAACCTATGATCTCGATATCGTTTGGATTGCCAATGCCAAGATCGAGCTCATGCGCTCGGCGAATAAAACGGATGGCCATGGGATCAAATCCTTGCAAGACTGCCGAGACGGCATCGATCGCCACTTGATCTGCAGACGCCAACAGAATATCTTTCTCGTGCCATCTCATGGCTCTCGGCCCCGGACCATCACCGGCGAAAGTGCCATCCATCAGCGCAAATATCCCGGGATGGATTTCCTGTTGAATCATCAATAGATCGACCAAAGTATCGTGGATCACGCTGTGCGTCCAGTGTCTATCGCGGTGCAAGAGCCCGCCAAAAGCATTTTTCATTGCGCCTGTAATGGTCGTAAAGACATGAGTTTTCACCGTTGGCAATTGGATGATGTTCATCCCCACCAAAGCGCGCGGGATGAAAACTCCATCGCGATAAACTTTGTCGAGTACCAGCAAAGGTTTCTTGGGCTTGTATTCAAACCACTCAAAATCTTGCTCATAAAGATAAAGACACGGGATTTCAAATTTATCCGTGACGAAGCGATGTTTGTTGTTTGCCTCCCCCTCGGAGGTGTCCACCACGACCGTGTCGTTGTGAACGCCCACAAGATCGGCATAACCAGCCGTCTGCAACGCTTGAATCGCTCCCTCCAGCTGCCAGGGACTCGTTGAACATGCCGGGTACCAGGTCTGCCAGGATATGTTGATCTTTAGGCCGGTGGTTATACCTTTGGGTAGCGCCGATTCCATCCCGCCTAGATGCATAACTTCCTCTATATCGTCAAGCACCGAATCGGGTTTTGTTTTGAGAACTGCGACCTGGCCCTTCCCTGCGAAATTGGTCATGCAACACCTCCCCGGGATCGGAATTGTATCGCACACATTGCTGGCAGGATAGAAGATTTTCTGAGGGCGGTCATGTGATGCTACAATACGCAAATCATGACGCGTCCCCTGGAAGAACCAGAGCGCAGCCTCACCAAGAAGTTTCGCCGCCAGGTCTGGCTGCAAATTTTTTTTCCTATTGCCTCGGGTATTTTTATCCTCGGACTCCTCGTTGGTAGCCTATCGCTCAATCAAATTGGGAGCGCGAGTGGTTGGGCCGATGCATCGCTGACTATGATGATTATCCCGCTGCTTGGCCTGGGTTTGATCTTGCTCGTGGTATTAATTGCATTAAGCTACATCGTGGCCCGATTGGTTGGATATCTGCCGACGCCGATGAGCAGAATTCATGGCCGCATTAAAATGATCGATCATTCAACTCGGCGTCTCGCCCACGTAATTTCGAGGCCATTTATGTACGCCAGCGCTGCAAAGGCGGCGATAGCGGCTGTATTTCGCGGAGTGGCATCGATATTCGAACGACGGTACTAAGGTCCAGCAGCATTCGCGTGGATTCATAATTCAGACAATGTATTGAAGGGGCAGGCAAAATGGAAGAACAATCACAGGGGAGAGTACGAATCATGGTCATAGGGGCTGTGGTGGGGGCATTGGTTGGATTAGGCGCCGCCTACTTGCTCGCTCAACGTGCGAATAAAGACGGCAAGGAGCTGAGGTTGAGCACCGGCGAAGGCATGCGTTTGGGAATGTTGATATTGGGAATGCTGCGGCAAGTAAGCCGTTTAGGTGACGGGAAAGATTAATTATCCTCATCAAAAGGAAAACGTCTGAGGAGGCCGTAGCTCGCCATAGGTGCGGTTTGCAGGCGGGGCTGATTGGCAAGCGACTCAAATGGCGGTGGCTGCTCCATGGGGTCCTTTTCCTTGGAGGATTGGGGCTGTCCCAAAGGGGCGTATACTATTCACCAATGTTGACTTCCTTAAGATGATCGGCAATTATCCCAAGAGTACAGGCAACCGGCCGGTTGCCCATACAACTGGATTATGGATGAAGCGAGAAGTACTTAATTGCTCATTAGACAGCCCCATTGATTAATTGCGCCCGGGAGAAATCATGAAATGGTTCTTTAGGGCGTTTTTAATTTCCTGCAGCGAACGCCCCGCTTTTGTCTGCGGGCCCATTCAGTAACGATGTACCTACGGAACTCAATAGTGATCAAGAATTACCCGCGCCCGTACTGCCAACACTCATTCCCATGGATATATTGCCAGCTTTATCCAAGGTTGGCATGCCTTCTACCATGATGAATTTGTCACAGATAATCCAATCCCGCCATCAATCCAAGCGGCTTATTTTGCTTTTCTGCACGTTTATGCTGCTGGGTTGCACGCCTGACCAAGAAGCGCGGCCCACTCAAGAGCGCGCCGTTGTTTCAGTTGAAGTTGAACCCACGATCACCCCATTTCAACCGCGGCAGCCGACGGAGACTCCCGGGGTGCTGCAGATCGGCGTTTCAAACGCTATCCCGCGACCATTGATGCGTTTAATTCAAGACACCCCGGCGATATTGGGGCGATCGATTGTCTTTCAAAGCGATGCAGAAAAAGCGGATCTAAGGATTGGAATCGAGGGAGAATTCGTGCTTACACGTTATGTGTATGCACTTGTGGCTCCCTTTCCTACATTGGATGACTCGATAAGCTTTCAGGATTTGGAGCAGATTTGGCGCGGAAACTCTTCGAGTGAACTGAAAATTTTAATCGCCTCGAAAGATGTAAATTCTTTGGAACAGCTTTTGGGACCGCGATCGAACACGCATGTATCCATCCTCCAAGATTCAGACTTAGTCGATGCCGCGTGGGGCATTCGCCCTGCAATGGTGATTGTCCCCTTCGAAGGTCTCGAGCCGCGATGGAAAGTGATTGACATTAACGGGCTCTCTCCCATCGATAAACCGTTTGCAATCGAGGATTATGAGCTCACGTTACGCATTGCTCTCAGCGGCGATCCGCGATTAGCGCAGGCATTAATTGCCTCGCTTTCCCTTCCCGAATCGAACAGAGATTCTTCAAAATTTACCGATCTTATTATGACGGGGGTGACGGCTCTTACGCGCGCTACGGCCTGGAGGATGGAACAATACGGGAGTAACTATCCGGCGGAGAAGATTGGCGAACTGCTGAAGTCAGCTGATTTGACACATGTGAGCAATGAAGTGTCATTCCTGCAGTCGTGCCCGCCTCCCAGCCCCATCCGTGAAGGGCTTATTTTTTGCAGTAATCCAAAATATGCTGAGTTGCTGGAAACAATCGGCGTCGATCTAGTTGAGATGACCGGTAACCACCTTGGGGATTATGGAGAAGAGGCCATTTACGAAACCCTGCAAATTTATCGCGATAGGGGTTGGCAATACTTCGGAGGCGGAGAAAATCTTGAGGATGCATTTTCTCCGGCTTTGATCGAACATAATGGCAATAAGCTCGCATTTCTGGGTTGCAACTTCCCCGGTCCGCCAAGTGTATGGGCTAAGGAATCCAGCCCGGGAGCGACACCGTGTGATTATGAATTGTTGTTTCAGAAGGTGAGTGATTTACGGTCCAATGGCTACCTGCCGATCTTTACTTTCCAATGGAGTGAACACTACCAGACCAAGCCCAGTTTAGAGCAGGTCAAGAATTTTCGTGCAGCCATTGACGCAGGCGCGGTAATTGTCAGCGGGAGTCAGGCCCATCAACCGCAGGCACTCGAGTTTTATGGAGGAGGGCTGATTCATTATGGCGTCGGAAATTTATTTTTCGACCAAATGTGGGCGCTTGCCGTACGAGAAGAATTTATTGACCGTCACATATTTTATGATGGACGGCATATTTCTACAGAATTGTTAACGACCATTCTTGAGGATTATTCCCAGCCCCGGCCAATGACATCCGAGGAAAGAGAAAGATTTCTTGAAAAAATATTTGCGGCGAGTGGTTGGTAAATTGGGAAAAAATCAGGACTCTGTCTACAGTGATGGATATCTGGTGGAGTTTGGCCGTGGCTGCTGCTGAATTGACTTTATGCCTAGATTATTGAACAGTCCATAATGCACTAAAACGAATTCTGCTTTGTCCATGCTGTGAGTAACGTGCTCTAAAGCTTATTGCCATTCGTTCCTTTAACGCGGGCAATACATTTGGAGTGCAATAGCTCTTCTATTGCATCCCGTGCGGAGCACAGTCAGGGGCAAAGAGAGCGAAAGCCCAATGCCAGTCGCCCCTACGAGATCAGTTGATCGTGAGAAGCTAACTTTGGTGGATACGAGCGAAATATTATTGCGCAAAAGCAAGCGCTTCGCAAAAGAATCCAAATTTTGAAAGCATTTCCAGGCGTCCAGCAAGGTCTTTTGCACCGGGCGAAAACGCAACTTGAGCCAAAATTTCGTTGCCCTCCACCTGGCATGTGGGGCGATGTATTAGACCCCCGCCGTAATATGGCCACGCTCTGACAAAGTACTTTTCAATTCCTGCTCAATTCGACTGATCTCGGTCTGCATTTGATCAATTTCGTCCCTCCAGCCATTTGTTTTTTCGTTGGCTTTGAGTGACCGGAGGTTGATACGCACATTCAGCAAAGCCGAACGCGCCGCCGACCCCGCGATCAGGCCGGCCGATGCGGCATCCGTGATGGCATTCACATTGCCCATGTGTGCCGTCTCCGCTGCTAACGCAAGCACACGTGTGGCAGCTCGGGCAATTTGCATGGGAATTTCGGTTGCGATAACGGTTGCCGCTTCAATTGTTGTAAGGCGCACATCCTTCTGCGCGTCGTTTTCTTGAGGAAGACGATACTCCTTCATCACTGCCTCAAATGCACGAGCATCCTCTACCACGGCCAATTCCAGTTGCGAACGCAAGGAAACGGACTCCTCGAGGATAGCGCGCATTCTCTGTTTGACCGATGCATATTTTTTCTTACCAATCGTCAACCGCGTCACCATGGAAACCAGGCTGGCCCCCATCGCGCCAGCAAATGCGGCAGCCGAGCCGCCTCCTGGGGTGGCCTTGCCGGTGGATAATTGATCCAGGAGAGCAGATGAGCGGTCTCCTTTTTCAAACTGGGCAGCAAAGAGCCGATTCTCCAAAACCTGGTCATTGTTAAATCCCTCCAATTGCAGATAGGATGCAGCTGTGGCAAACAAGGCCTCTTGAGGGATTAAGCCGACCACTTCCGAATGATGGACCACAGTATCAAGCTCGGCTGCTTCTTCGTGGATGCGTTCAAGCACCTGTAAGATGGGTGTCTCTCTAAAATGGGTGAGATTCATCGAGACTTGTGCACGCCCTTCGACGAGCAACCCCAGGGCTTTAACATGGGGCAAACCACCGGACGAAAATCGCACCTTGCGTGCAATTTGCTTCGCAGTCTCGACTTTATCTGTATCAAGGTAGACGTTAAAAGCGATCAGCGCCTGGCGGGCTCCGATGACCGTCGCGCCCGCTTGCCCCAATTTACGGGGTCCGAAGTCGGGCTCTCGCTCTGGATCAGAGGCGATGGTTTCTTTGAGCGCCTCAAACTCTCCGCGGCGGATGTTTGCTAAATTTTCTCGCTCCGGCTTCGTGGCAGCCTTTTCATAGAGATATACAGGAATATTAAGTTCCTCTCCAACGCGCTGCCCAAGTTCAACCGCGAGCGCAACGCATTCTTCCATCGATATTCCAAAGAGAGGCACAAATGGAATTACATCCGTTGCGCCGAGGCGTGGGTGTTCTCCTTCGTGTTGATTCATATTGATCAATTGCGATGCCTTGGCGACTGCTGAGAATGCGGCATCTACAACGGCTCGAGGAGGACCTGCGAAGGTTATCACTGTGCGGTTGTGATCAGGATCTGTATGTTGATCAAGAAGATGTATGTCATTAACCCCACTGATGCTTTCAGCGATCGCAGCGATAACTTCCGGCCGGCGGCCCTCGGAGAAGTTAGCGACACATTCCACAAGCTTTTGTGACATCGTCACCTCACAGATCTATGGAAAAAAGCCAGAGTACGCCGCGGCTTGCAGTGGGCATCTTCATGCTCATCACTCCCAGTTTTCTAAAATTCCAGGGAATCCGCCAATCCGTGCGCGCAATACCTCCACGCCCTGCTGATTGGTACAATGGCAGCCGAGCAAGATCCACGCCTTTTCCTGATCCATTTCAATAATCTCGGCATGGGCAGTGATCGTATCACCGATAAAAACGGGTGCGACAAACTCGAGCTCCATTTCTTTTGCAACAAAGGCCCATAACCCACCAATGTGCGTGAGCATGCTTGCCGTAAGCAATCCGGGGAGGATGCGTTGCTTGAACGGCGTTGCGCTTACATATTCATCATCGGTGTGCAATGGGTTAATATCCCAATTAACCCCTATGAAAAGGGCAACATCAGCCTCCGTGAATGTTCGTGAATAGGCAGCTTTTGTACCGACCTCAAGATTGTCAGGTATACGATTGGGCAATCTTGGTTTATGCATGCTATTCCTGCAGTGGACTACGAGATTTGAGTCTCGAACTCATATGATATGGGTAAGGGGTTATTTTCTCAACAAAGATTAGCAATCTGATTGCGTAACGGAGTTATTCTGTCGCAAGAAAACTCGACCATTTCGGTTATTCCAATTGACGAAGGAGGCAATATCCATGGACGAAATTTCGAGGGACCAGCCGAAGAGATATCTGTAAGGGTAATTTATGAATTGCCCACTCAGATGCATTTGCCGATTGTCCTCTCGATCCCACGCGGGAGCGTGGGATCGAGAGGACAATCCAATTAAGCGCGGATTGGTGGACGAGCCGGTTCAATGGGTAAATTCCAGTGCTGCTGATGTTGAGGGAATCCCTGGATTGCTGGATGCGGAGCAAAATTGGTAATGTCTTTGACGTGCCCACGCGGGAGCGTGGGATCGAGAGATCTCGGTCTCAGGCCTAGGACATCGATCATCGACAGGAGCGTAATACCCCTTGACCGATCCAAAAGCATTTATGCAGCGCTTAAGAGACGATTTGGTGCGCATGAAGCCTTATGCCTCCAAAGGTGATGAGAGCCCTCACCGTCATGTCCGAGTAGCGAACCGGCATGGCTTGGCGAACTGGCCAGCGAACCCCACTTTCGAAGGGGATTGGCGGAATCCACTATAGGCGGCGATTCGAAGGAAAGATTTTTCTCAGGGATTCCTCTGTCGGCCAGGAAAATCCTCCTTCGAAATGACGGAGGAAAAACCTACTATTCTTCCTTTAGCAGGCTTGTGTAAAGGAATGCAGCAAGAATTGCTCCAAGGGGCGTTGCGATAAGGTATACCCAAATATTTTCATATTGGCCGCTAGCGATCGCAGGACCAAGTGTACGTGCGGGGTTTAGCGAAGCCCCGGTGAGCGGGCTGCCCATTAGAATTCCAAACGTCAGTGTCATCCCGATTGCCAAAGGGGCGTAGGTGCCAACTTTTCCGCTTACCACCGTGTTGAAAATTGTTGTTGCCAGGAAGAATGTCAATATTAATTCGAGCACGAAACCTTCCAAAGGTTCAACACCGGTGGCAAGGGTGGTGGCGCCCAGGCCGCTATCGGTGCCGCCGAGAACGAGGCTGAGCACGTATGCACCGGCGACCCCTCCGATTAATTGTGCGCCAATGTAAGCAAGGGCCGTGGTATTCTCGATTTGTTTTCCAACCCACATTGCAATGGTTATGGCGGGGTTGATGTGAGCGCCTGAAATCGGACCGAAGGAGAATGCGACCACCATCAGGACGAGACCATGTGCGAAAGCCACCCCCACTAACCCTCCTTCACCAATAGCGACAGATCCTGCACCGATGAAGATCAAAGCAAAAGTCCCGATGAATTCTGCGACTAAGGCACGCGTATTCATTGTTTATTCCTCCCTTCAAATTGATTACATGGATGGCAAAGCGGTGTTAAGTAGGGCCGTAAGATTAATCAAAATACCGCACACCTATCTTGAACAAAACAGCCAGCAATCCATCAAGCTTAACCCCAAAAGATGCGATTGGGTCCTCTCGTCTTTCAGGTCAGCAGTTCTTCAAGAATCGCACCAATATGGTTGATGTACGTCGAATAATGACCTTCGCTAGGCAGATAGTGAGCCGTCGAATTGGGAAGGGCAGCGGATTGTTCCCGAGTTGTCGAGACGAAAATAGTTGCATCGGCTTCACCGTGCCAAAGGTGAACCGGCACTTTGATGTTGCGCCGCTGAAATCCCCAGGATCGAGAAAATATTCTCAGCTCCCACGCATGTTCCTTAACACCGCGTCGAAAAGAATCCTTGCTGGCATCGATCGCAAATTGACTAACACCAGCGAGGGCCACTTGATCAGCCTCGGGCAGCGTATCCAGTAGTTCTCTAAAGGAGTGTTGGGAATTGATAGCGCGCTTTTGCATCCTTTTGCCTAGAAGGAAAGGTGAGGCTCCATGGTGCTAACCTTGCGAGAAGAAATAACGTCCGATTTTCGCGGCTAATTCTCTTCGCCGCCGTGCGGAAACCGCTCGGGCCAAGACTATTGATAATTCCTATCGATGATAGTCGTTCGGGAAATTGATGGGCACAAGCCAGGGCATAGGGTGCTCCCCCTGAAAGCCCAATCAGCCCAATTTTATCCAACCCTAAGATGTCGGCGATTCCCAAAACGTCTCTCGGCCAATCAAGGAGGGTTCTATTGCGCTGAAAATCGGAGAGGCCAAAACCAGGCCTATCCAGCGCGATAAATCGGATGCCCAATTTCAGGGCCTGATCTTCGGCCATTTTCCCCTGCAGTCTGGCGCCTGGCCAGCCATGAAAGAAGAAAATCGGTTCCCCGTTAATGTCTCCGTATTCCGCAATTCCAAAATCCCTGTTATCAAAGCGAATTACACGCCCATCGCTAGCAGGTTGATTTTGAAGAACTGTCATTTTGTATCCTACTCAGGGAATGGATTGGCCGAGAGCCTATGCCCCGGAGGACCATTATTATTAATGTGTATCGAATATGCCGTTATTGGGAAAAAGGCAGTATACCATGGCGCTTGCTGCAGGGATCAGTGGCAACGGGGGAGTTGGGGGAGGACGCCAAGATATCGGATTCTTCGCTCAACACCGTGAGATGACTCCCTATCCATTGGAAATCGATCTTGCTAGTTGACGGCGGAGATCAGTGCCTCTTCTGGAACCCATCCAATAATGCCTCCGATAGAGACTTTCCACCAGAAAGAGCCCTTTGCCAGGACACCGTTGAGGTGGTTGAAATGTTCAAGGATTACGCCTTGCGATCCCTGCGCGGCAGTCGCCAGTATGCCATAATTTGTTCCCGGACCAAGCCGGATTGCGGTCGCTTCGGATAATTTCACGGCGTTATCTGGAATATAAGTAAAGGACCGCTGCATTGGCTCCACGACGACCATAAGCATTCCATTGGCGACCGCGCGCTGCAGTCCGAAGTCCTGCTGGGGGATCGGCCCAAGACTGGCGTTGGTCCTGGGAATAATCGAATTGCTCGAGGATGAACCCCCGGGAAAAATCATCGGCAGATAGATTTTGTTGGTTAAAAGCTCGGCGTTGGGAATATTGACCACTTTTCCATTAATGACCATCGTAGATGATCCGCCACCATCCTGGGCGATTCCCCATGCGGCCCCGAGGGTGTCTTTGACGAAAACCGCCAATTCATGAATGGTCATTCCGATACTCACATTAGGAAATCGACCATCTACAACGATGAAGTAAATGTAGCTATCGTTGTAGGCGATCGCAGTGCGAGGATGGCGTTCAAGGGCTCCAATATCCGAAGAATCGACGATAGCATTGTCCTGTAGAAAGCGAAAGCTGCCTCCAATACTGGCATAGGTCTTCGTCCAATCAATCCAGGTAGGCGGGTCGCAGCCAAACTGAAAATCCGTTATTTCCTGAGAAACACCTACTTCATCCCCCAGCTCGAAAATTGAGAGGTCCGCAATTGCCGATCCCGATGCCGAGAGCACGATGTGATCAAAGGGGATGCTTGTTGAACCTGTGCCGTTTTTGATTTCGCGCACATATCCCCTGGCATAACTGGGTGTGGGTAAAATCAGTGTTGGCCGGGTCATTTCGATGAGGATTTCCAGACCAGAGTCATTCGTTCTTGTGTTGCTATCATACTGTGGGGTGAAGAGAATAAGTTCATCCCCCTCGCGAGACTCATTAATGCCGCTAAATTCGATCGTTTCCTGCGTAGAAATCTTCTGAATAAGCTGTTTTAAATGTGGATGGGTGACACAGCGGCCGATAAAGGGCGTGCGATTCAATGTCCAGGCAAAACCGCTCCCACCCCCGAGATCGTCAAAGCGCTTTGCATACCAACCGGAATGAATTTGCCCGCCCTGGGGGATTCCTGTTTTCGTGTCATAAAAATTCCCATTTATCGCCACGACAACTTTGTTTCTCGATCCCCACGATTGTTCCCAGTAGTTAATCGCCTGATCGTAACGATCAGCCATCCCAGTAACGGTTTCAAATCCACCGGATAATCGCCCCCGAGCGATGCTGCTTTCGATTATTGCGCTGAGGTTGCTGCGATCCATGCGCGCCACATGCACATTGTTCGGATCAGGAAGGCGAAACATTCGATATTCAATTCCAGTGCCAACAGTCTCCCATCCGTTGGAAAGTCCCTCAGCAGGAGGGACAGCGAGCAGAAGCAGGATGATAGAGGCCAGGAGCCACAAAAATCCGGCGGTTGCGATACGCTTGAGTGAGTTTCTTTCTCTATAATCCATGTACAGCGAATGTTGCAACAACTGTACCGTTGTGGTATTCGCACGATGTAGGTTGAATAAGTGTCTTCGTGTTCTGGATCGAGCATAGGGGGTAAACCAGGCTGAATGAGCCCTTTTATGGATATGCCAAAGGATTCGCCGTCGGCGAGCAGATTATTGGAAGAGCTCAGCTTAGCGTTTTCATTGCATTGGAGAAAGCGTCAAACAGAATAAGTGATTGCATTACCTTGGCGACCAACCGCCTGAATGGCCCCCATCTCCCTTAAGCAGAAGGCCATTCTTTGTGCGAGCCGGCGAGGTTTGGACAACGCTTTTGCAAGGGTAAGCGTCGTGAAAGGATCAGGCAAATCCTTTGGTAGCAGTCGCGCAAAATCTTCCGGGGTTTGGAAATGTTGAGAATCGATCACCTTCAGCAGGCGGCGCTCCACTGTTTTCCAGCCTCGCCGACGCCAGCTCCCGTTGGTTACTTTTTGACGGAGTTCTTCCTCATGGATGAGGAGCACATGCAGTGTGAAATTTGGATTGCGAATCAGGTTTGGGAAGCTGACCAATTCGTGAAAAATGTCGAAATAAGTCCCTTGCTTAGGGGATTTCCGTCTTCCTAAAGTACTCTCCCCATTTTCCCCGAGCTTGATGATCCATTTTGAATGCGCAATAGGGTGTACCAATCGAAGGGGGTGTCGCGAAGATAAATCGCTAACTTTGCGTTTGATCTGAGAAAAATTTTTCGTTTGTAGTTCAATAAGCGTGTCGCCGCGCTGGATATCGATAATATAGTTATCAACCTCGACCTCTACTCGATCTTCAGGTTCGCAATACCAATCCTTCAAGGCTGCATGAAGCGGCTTTTCGTTCAACAATCCAATTTTGGTCAAGTGCGTTTTTCCAAGGAGCGCCTTATGTGTAATTCTAAGCATTCCCGCCTTAATAGCCAGACGGTATCCTAATTGGCAAGGATTTCGGGGAAGGTGGAGAATGGTTTGGACCTGCACGACTTATCGCCCAAGGAATGGGAAGGCAAGGACAAATATGATGCTGCCCGCAATGGTCGTTGCAATCGCGATCGGGAGGCCCTTTCTCGACCAGATTGCCGGTGTGATGGGAGAGTTTGTCCGTTGGGAAAGCGAGACAATCACAATGTTGGCTCTGGAACCGATGCTCGTGGCATTACCGCCAAATCCAGCCCCAAGCACCACTGCCCACCAGAGCGCGCTCACATCGACACCGGTTACGCGTAACCCTTCGATCACTGAAATCATTGCAATCGTAACCGGAACGTTATCCACCAGGGCAGAAAGCGAATCAACTACCCAAATGATCACAACGCCTAGAAGCACAGGATTTTCATGTCCTAATCCCGCAAGAGATTTTGCGATTGGTTCAAACACTCCGGCGGCTTCAAGTCCCCCGACCAGCATAAATAGGCCAACGAAAAAGAGCAGCACCGCAAAATCGATCCTCTGGATAACTTCATGAATATCGGGCCTCACCCACACAAGCGCTAAAGCAGCTCCAGCGAGCGCGATAAACCCTGGGCTAAGTTCAATCTCACGTTGAAAAACGAATAAAGTTATAGTCACCAGGAGTACAATCAATACTTTGCGTAGTGTCCGGTTATTTTTCAGCGCGCTGTTGGCATCGAGATTTAGGATGGCCTCCGGGTTCTCCGGACGCATGGCCAATTCCTTTGAAAAGAGAAACCGCAGCATTACAAGTGTGATCACGGCGGCAACCAGAACTATAGGCATGGAATGAGTCAAGAAATCAGTGAAACTATAGCCAGATGCTGTTGCTATGAGCACACTGGCTGGATCACCAACTGAAGTGCCCACATCCGCAGTATCGGAAAGCAGCGCTTGCGCCATGAGGAATGGTGTTGCCGGTAGGCCCAGTAGTTCAGTGATAAGGATGGTTATCGGGCCGACGAGAACGACCGTTGTTATGTTATTGAAAAACAGAGACACACTAGCAGTTCCAATACTCAGCAACAACATCAACCGCCAGGGATTACCTTTCGAGAGCTACCCTGCCTTGATGGCCATGTACTGGAAAAACCCAGTTGGTTCTAAAATGGATACAAGGATCATCATCCCTAAGAGCAGTGCCAAGGCGTCGAACTCAATCGCCTCGAGCGCCTGGCCCTCGTTGTAGAAGCCGAGTTTAATTCCTACGCCGAGCATAAGAATTCCGCCAGCTAAGCCTGCAATCATGTGATCCAGCTTTCCAGATAAAAGCAAAGCTAGTGTAACTGCGGCAATAACCAATGCGATGCCGATAGACATTAACTAAGCCCCTTATTTTCAGTCTCAGAAATCTTCCATTCCTGGAGAAATGCGCGTACGATGTCTACGTGCGAGGCAATGCCGATTAGTTTCCGATCATCCACTACGGGCAGATCCCATAACCCTTTTTTATCCAGGATCGCCAGACCTTGAATGAGCGAGCTGTTGTCTTCAACCGCAACCGGTTCCTCCATGATGTCGGACATCGAGAGACCGCCGACTTTATCCAGACTCTCGGGAGAAGGAGATTCCAATACCCCGAAATCTTTTATGAAATCGATGTTTTCGAGAAGGGAAACAAAATCGGGCAGGAAGTAATGCATGATATCTCTGATCGTCATAACGCCGACCAAATTTCCCTCATCATCCAACACGGGCAACGTTCCGACTCTTTTCCTGACCACCAATCCGGCAGCCTCACCAATGGATGTATCCGTGTGAACCGAAAACACCTTGCGTTTCATACAATCTCGAATCTTAGGATGCTGATCCAATGTATCCTCCATTCCAAAGCTCTATCGTTGATTACGCGGTCTTTGATTAATCACCGCCACTTAATAGAGTAACCGTTCGTTCCAATCGACCGCAATCCGATAGACGAAGACGCTCTTTTCCAGCAAGGCAATGCAAATAAACATTAACTCCGACAAAGGTTCTTAAGGATTAACGAGGTGTCCACCCATTTTCTTAAGCCGACTTAAAAAAAATTCCACAGGAGCACCGGATTTATCCTATTGGGAACTTCAAGCACACCAAAACTTTTTATCCCGGCGCAGTCCCCGCATCGGCCATTGCGAGCACAATCTCGCCCTGACATTCTTTCCGGAGCCTCTGCGTGAATTCTTCAAATTGTTCTACCGTAAATCCTTTTTCATCTTGTGGTCCGGTAGGCTGGCCAAGAATAATGTAATCTGCGTTCTTCTCTTTAAACAGGTTAATGATTTCATTGCTTATTGGTCCTTGACGAACCACTCCCTCAACCTTAATCTCATACCCTTCGGCTTTGGACTATGCGCCAAGAAGGATGAACTCACCCAAGTGTTGCAGTTCGGTTTCAACTGCGTGTACACGAGCGAGTGTTGTGTGGGTCATAAAATCCAAATTATCGACATAAAGGAAATATTGGGGGAGCGAATTTTCTTGTAAAAGTGAAATTGCACGCGCGATGGTTGGCTCGCTTGCTGGTCCACCTCCAATTGCACAAACAACCCCTGCCACGAAATCGCCTCCATGGATGTAGATCGGAGTAGTTAAAATCCTCAAATCTTCAATCAATAAGAAATGTTCTCGACTGCACGTAGGAACGCTTGTAGATTCTAGCCGTTATTCGAGTTATTGTTGCGCGCTTCTTCCGTAGAGAGCCAGTATGCGTTGTAGCTAAAAGCAGGGTCCTTCACCCAATCCAGAGTTATGATCCGGTTCGCCAAATTTGCAACTATTGAGCAGAAAAATACAGAGTACGTGTTATGCAAAGGAATGAAAAAAACCGCCGCGACTAATCGGGGCGGCTTAATTTCCGGCCATTGCTTAAATTCTGGTGCAACCTATTCTACGCGACAATTTTTACCATGGCTCCACACTAAGCCGGTTTGTGAGTTGATCTTGGCCTGTGTGACAGCAGAAATTTCCTCAACCATCGAGGCATTATCAAGCACGATTGCAGGTAAAACAATATCGAGCTCCGCGCCTTGACGCGCACTCATTGCTTCGTTCAAAATGCTCGAGTATCCTGAGCGTCCATCGTAGCTATTGGGGAGATGAACCATCTGAACCTGATTTTCTAGATGAATGGGAATTGATTGAGTTGCCAAACCGTAGGCCATGGTGCCGCTGGCAGTAATGATCACTATCGCGAGACCGCTGACGACCAGTCTATTCATATCCACCTCCCTAGAAAGTTTACTCTTAGGACAAGATACATCTGAATATTGATCATGTCAATAAATCGTCATTAACAATTCCAACATAGGAATGTTGATTGTGTCAACGCAAATCCGAGTAAGGGTTAGTTGTTGAATTCGCCATTTTTAATAACAGAGATTAACTTTTCGCCGGCGCCAGACGTTTCAATCAACCCACAAAGCTCGAGCCGTCCGATGAGATCGATCCAAAAAGTTTGTCTTTCAACGCCAATGGGCATCGATGCGAATATCTTCGCCGCCAGCTGTAATTCGTCCGTTTTATCGACAAGCGCAACGGCTTGCCAAAAGCCCATTTCCTCCAATTCAGGGGCCATCGTCCGCGCTTCTTCCCACTTCTGCATCGCGCTACGGATCTCGTTTTCTTCGAGGTCTTCATGACCTTCCATGTCTAGCAACTGCGCTCGTTGGAGACGCACGAGCCGAATCAATTCCTCCAAAGGGTCCACGTGTTCATCCACACGTAAGTCGTAAAGTGATCGCTGTTCAGCAGCGCTGTCTTCGCCTAATCTTGCTCCCGGTACAATCTTTATGGAGGCAGATTGCATTCCCCGAATATCGCCGCCCTCATTTTCTGCCGCCATCAGTGCATCCAACAATCGCTGGGCGAAATCTCCTTTTCCAGCCTCAAAGCTCGTTATCATAGCAGGGATAACCGTGGCATTGGTCATCATGTTCGCCTGCACGCTGTATCCATCCCCGTTGTGATGGTTGGCAACGGGAATACAATTTTCTCCGGTCCATGTGGCGACATTTCCCTCTCCATCAATGATGGCCACCTGTCGAAGATTGGCATCCTTGTCAGATTCGATGAGGACCCTAAGCACTTCGGGGGCAGGCATATTTTTCGACAGCAATGCCAAACCCCTTGGGCCAAAACTGATATTCGTCATTGCCTGGGTTGCCACCGCGCCAATCCCTGGTTCCAGCCAGGGAACCGCAGCACCTACAGACATTTGGTGAGTTTGAACGGCGACACCAAATTGCCCTGTCTCTGGATCGCGTGCAATGATGCTGTAGGTTGAGAAGTAGCCTTCTGGGATTATGGCCATGTTGGACCTTTTTCTTTGAGTCGTCTCTTTTTCACCCCATGAGCGGAGAGACTAATTGTAGGAAAATGCCATAATGCGCGTTATCTCGCTCCGGAGAAGCTTGGTACGGAGTAATGGGACCTTCACCGAGGTAATACTCGGTTGAAAAACGCGATGGTTAATTTCCTGGCTTCAGGACTCATTTCATGAGCGACATCTGGCAAAAGATGGAATTGAGATAAATAGCCGAGGTTTTTAAGATTGTCCGCAAATTGTCTTGCACCTTCAACCCTCGAATCGTTATCGATTTCCCCAACAATTACAAGAAACGGAATGGAGCTGGTGTTTGCAGGAGGAGAATAGAAATTTCCCGAGGAAAGGACGGAGACTCCGGAAACAAAACGAGAGTGGCTGAAAGCGAATCCTTGAACAAATTGAGCTCCAGCAGAAAATCCGACGAGAAACACTTGATTGCGGACATTTGCTTCCCGGTACACACTGTTGATGATGTCGATCAATTTTTCTTCGCCATCTGCCTGCAGCCAACCGCCAGTTTCATCGGCCAGCGACGGACAGATGAGGATAAAGCCGTAATCATCCGCAAATTCCTGCCAACTCGACCAACAATCACGGCCGGTTTCACCAACACCGTGAATCCCAATAAAGAGTGGCCATGCTCGTTTTTCAGTATATTTTTCAGGAAAATAGATGTAATACTCGCTAGGAGCCTCACGCAGGTAGGAGGAGGGGTTAATTGCTTTCGACCCGGCAATTCCGGAGCAAGCGGAGACAAAAAGTAGAGTGAAAATAAAATGTGCAGCGCTTCTTTTTCCAGGACGATAGGGAGCTGCCAAGCAACTCAACCATCGGAAAAGTTTATGCTGGGAAGTAAGTTCTTCCGTCAAGGGAAGGCTTGATTTTAGATCATTCACAATACGGTTTCTCATTGCTTGCCGATGATAAATGTCTTCACTTCAGCTGGTGCCCTGGAATATGGTTCGCAATAACCCGGAGACCGAATTCAGGATACCACCAAAGCGTGCGTTGTAGACCCTATCGATTGTCCTAGTATAAAATAGAAAATTGCCACATCCTCCCGCGCAAGGAGAATTGTTCGGCAGGGTGATCGATCATCTCCGGACATCATTGTGTCCATCTCGATTTAAATTTCGTGAAAGAACCCCGCTGCTTGTCGTGGGGAATTTCACTCGTTCTTGAGAAAAAGGTATACGAGGCACGCACGCTGGAAAAATAGAAATCCGCGGATTACCGGTTAACTTATCGAGCGAAAAAGGCCTTATCAATCGTGATATTGGCAGGCTTACTTCGAGGCTAGTGCATTGTCAAGAATTAGAATACCATTCATAAACCAGGTTACTCCATCCTTGACAAAGCTTAAAGCGTTCCGTCCTTTATCTATCCTGTCTAAAGAATCACGTTGGACGGAACGCTAGGAGAGCTCCGTTAATTGTTTCAGCGCCGGGCGATCCAGAATCTTAATTTTCTTGCGCTCGATATCGATCCATCCCTGATTCTTGAAATGATTTAATGTTTGCGTTGTCGTCTCGCGATAGGTACCCACCATTTCAGCGAGATCCTGATGTGTGTACCCCTTCACGGCACTATTGTTCATGTTGTTCAATGAAAGTTTCAGCAGAAGGGAAGCCAGCCGTGCCGGGATGCTCTTAAATGCCAATTCCTCAAGTTTTATCTCTGCTTCCCTAAGTCGGCGGGCCATCGCTTGCAGGATGCGCACCCCGACTTGAGGTTTGCTTACAAGAAGTTGCTCGACATCCAACTGGCTCATTACACAGAGCGTGCAATCTTCGATGGCTTCGGCAAAGGTGTTTTGCATGCCCTGGCCAATAATGCTCATTTCACCAAATATGGCTCCCTGCTCTAAAACAGCAACAACCAGCTTTTTGCCTTCAGGCGAAAGCCGGTAGAGTTGAACTTTTCCTTTTTTAAGTAAAAATAGAACTTCGCCGGTCTCATCCGGGCCGTAGAACACTCTTCCAGACTCGCAGGAGCTCATCGTAGTGGTGCGATCCATCTCTTCCATTTCCTGTCGGGTAAGGTCCTGGAAAATTTCTATTTCTGAAAGCGCTCTAATCTTTGTGATGTTCATTTCCCCAGCTCTTTCGACTCTGCAATAATTCGCTAAAGGCTGTTCTCAAGCTTTCTAAGCAGATCATCCGCATTGGGGTTGCCTAAGGATAACCGCTTGCCATTCAGCAAGTAAGTTGGCACAGCAAACACTGTTGAGGGCCTCTCTATGTTAGGACGCGCCAAATCGAAAATTCTTACCTCAATTTGTGGCAATTTATTTCTAACATAGTTTGCCAATTCCTGAGCCTGCATGCAACCCGGGCAATCTTGATCGATGTAAATATCTAATACTGATCCCATAAGGCATCTCCTACGGTGAAGACTATCATGCTGATGAGGGACAGGGGGTAGGGAAAGTTACACCCCAGCTGCAAGGCGCGCGTTAGCATGGAATCATGTTGCGCGCTTCATTAACTCTTTCTTAATCTTTTCAGTTTATGATCCTCTTTAGTTTGAGAATTGTAGGTTCAAGACAACGTTGAAATGAACAGGGCGAGATTGAAAAATCGACATCATAGCTTGCTCATCCTAGTTGGATTCAGCATCCTCAGTGCATGTTCGAGCAAAAGTCCCCCTGAACAAGCACAACCATTGCCCTCGCCAGTCGTCCAAGAGGCGGTTGTTCCGACTGACCTTCCGCCGGCCACTTCAACAGCCATCCCAGCTTTTTTGCCTACAGAAGCCGAAATGGAGCAAATTGTTGAAAAACCAAGGGTAAAAACGAACATTCAAGCCAGCAATCCCAATGAAGTAAGCCTGGTCAACGGCCGGCCAACATTCGTTGAATTTTTCGCCTTTTGGTGCCCGATTTGCCAAGCATTGGCGCCCGTGGTTCATGAGCTCGAGGCCGAGTATTTTAACAAGATTGATTTTATCTATTTGGATATTGATAATCGTCAAACAGATTCTTTCAAAAGAACGCTTGGTTATCGTTTTCAGCCCCACCTCTTCCTGCTTGATGGTCAGGGAAACATCACCCAGCAATGGGTTGGGTATGCTAGCCAAGAAGAACTGAAGATCGCGTTTGATCTAGCACTCGAGTGAAGAAGCCCCTCAAAATGCTGCGGGCTTTTTCACCGGATGGGAACCATCCGCGGAAAAGCCAATATAGGAGGGCTAGGCCACAAATCCTCGTTTGCCATTCATACCCGAAGGGGGCTACAGGCTTTTTTTAGCTCTCCCTCCCATAAATTCTAGGTAAATACCGTGTTTGCAGCTCAAATCACGGTTGCGGCGATTCTTTTTTCGGTCTACCATCCGCCTAGTTCAATCCGAAGAAGGAGGTCGTTCGATGACAGAAGAGGGATCCAGAATGTCAGATATGGCACAGAAGCCGAAAATGCCAACCGTGCCAGTCTCGGCGGAAATGTCCGATGAAAGCTTTTCGCTGCTAGCCCTAATGCGTTTTTGGTTGTTTGGAACGTTTATAATCGTGTGGGCTGCGATGACCATCTTTATCGGTCTCTTTACGGATAGAGATTGGTGGTTGGCAATTCGCACCGGCTTCCCCATCTGGGGTATTGTCGGGGCGCTCTGTCTTATTTGGTACTTCGTCTATAAGTTTTATCTGGGACGAAAGTATGGATAACAAGATTGACCTCTCGACGTATCGTTAGATAAGCAACGACCGAATTCCATGTGCGATTCTAGAAATGAGCACTTCTCTGCGGAGCGGAGCTAATTTTCAATACTGATGAGCGAAGACTATTGGAAATAAATGCGTCTACTTGAAAAAGTAGACGCATTTATTTTTTCATCAGAAAATTGAATGGCTTTCGAAACCCTGAAGAATTTAGCGAGGCGAAATTTTCAACCCAGGGCATGTTTGGAAATTACCATCCTTTGCACCTCGCTCGTCCCCTCGCCAATCGTCATCAATCTGGCGTCACGATAGAACCTTTCGACAGGATATTCCTGGCTGTAGCCGTAGCTTCCCAGGATTTGAATCGCATTACGACAAACTTTTTCGGCCATTTCGGAAGCAAAAAGTTTTGCCATTGATGCTTCCTTCGTGAAACGTCCACCCTGATCCTTCTTCCACGCCGCATGGAAGATCAGCCACCGCGCGGCTTCAATTTGAGTGACCCCATCCGCGATCATCCATTGGATGGCTTGATGCCCCGATAATTTCGCGTTAAATGCTTCTCTCTGTTTCGCATAACGCATCGCTTCCTCGAGCGCGGCTCGAGCCAATCCGATCGCTAGCGCGCCAATGCTAATGCGCCCTCCATCGAGTGCTTCATACGTCTGGTATAAGCCCTGCCCAATTTCACCCAAGAGGTGTTTTGCAGGAACGCGCACATTCTCATAGCTCAGGGCGTGAGTCGGCGATGCTCTGACCCCCATCTTGCTTTCAGCAGGGTGAATGTGAAGGCCTTTGGTGTCTGTGGGAACGATAATCAGGCTGAAAGCTTTCGAGTCCTCCCGGGAATCGGTTCGACATAAAGTTACGACCAATGAACCAACAGAAGGATTTGTAATCCAGGCCTTGCTGCCATTGATTACCCACTCATCACCATCCAACTCTGCATGTGTTTGCACGGCGCGGCTAAGATCGGAGCCTCCGGATGGCTCGGTAAGTGCTAGCGCGGCCAGGCCCGCCTCTCCGCTCGCAAGCGCAGGAAGCCAGTGTTTTTTCTGCTCTTCACTGCCAAAGAGGCTTATCGGCGCGCATCCCAGGCCATTATGAGCGGAAACAGAAAGTGCTGTTCCACCACATGACCAACCTAATTCTTCTATCGCTATGGCAGCACTGATCGAATCAATTCCGGTACCGCCATATTCCTCGGCGATATTTAATCCCAAAAGCCCTAAAGGGCCCATCTTCTTCACCGCTTGGTGATTGAAGGAAGCATTCGCATCCATTTCGGATGCCTTTGGCTGAACTTCTGCCGCGCAAAATTCATGCACTGCTTGCTTCCACATTTCTTGTTCATTCGTAAGCTTGAAATCCATGCAACTCCTCGGTGGTGATTTGATTGTGTGCACAGCTGTAGGCCATGGGTCAGGTTTCTGCGGATCGCATTTTCGAGATTGATTCCAGCGATTCAGGATTGACGAGAGAGCTGATATCACCTGGATCCTCGCCAAGAAACGCTGCTCGTAAAACCCTGCGCATAACCTTTGCATTGCGCGTTTTAGGAAAGTCGCGAACGAAATGGATCAGCTTCGGCGCCAATGGCTTCCCGAGCTCAGAAGCCACCAGTGCTTTCAACTCATCCTCTAGGCCTGGCGGGACATTTTCCATCGAGATTGGCACACAAAAGCAAACCAAATTGCTGCCCTTGATTGCATCGGGTATGCCGATCGCGGCCGCCTCTATGATGGACGAATGCTCAATCAGGATCGACTCCACCTCAGCTGGCCCGAGTCGCTTTCCCGCGATTTTAATGGTGTCGTCCGATCGGCCGTAGATGTACCATAAATTGTCATCGTCAACCGAGGCCCAATCTCCGTGAACCCATAGTTCAGGATATCGAGACCAATAGGTCTGCTCGTAACGTTCAGGATCTTTCCAGAAACCGCGCGTCATGCCAAGCCAGGGCGAGCGAATGGCGAGTTCGCCCACTTGATTACGGACGGGATGGCCATCTTCATTCAAGACGACGGCGTCAATTCCAGGACAGGGGCCAGAGAAGGCAGTCGCCTTCAATGCTGTTATCGGATTGCCCATAAGGATCCCGCCTGCGATCTCCGTTCCTCCCGAATAATTTATGATCGGGAGCTTACCTCCGCCCACGTTGCTAAAAAGCCAATGCCATGGTTTAGGATTCCAAGGTTCGCCAGTGGAGGCAAACAATCGCAGGGAAGAAAGATCATGAGCACGGATAGGCTCTTCACCGTGAGGAATTAGGCTGCGAATAAATGTTGGCGATAAGCCAAATGCTGAAATTTTGTGCTGCGCGGTCATGGACCATACTCGATCGGGTCCTGGATAATCGGGTGCGCCGTCATAGATGAACATTGTGGCACCCAGGATGAGTGATCCAAAAACAAGCCACGGCCCCATCATCCATCCCATATCGGTCATCCAATAGATTAAGTCACCAGGATGGACATCCGTTCCAAACGCCATATCCTGCGCCGCTTTTACCGGGAAACCACAATGCGTGTGTACAGTTCCCTTCGGTCGCCCAGATGTACCGGAGGTATAGAGGATCATCAAAATATCTTCTGCAGCGGTATCCGCAATTGTCGATTCGTCCTCCTGAACAGGAACAAGCTCATGCCACCAATAATCTCGTCCCTCCTGCATGGCGATTTCGAGGGCCAGATAACGCAGGACGATAATGTGCTCAAGCGTGGCTACTCTCGAAGCAGCCTCATCAGCAATTGGCTTAACAACGATATTTTTGCCGCGTCTCCTGAACCCGTCCACGGTGAAAAGTGCTTTTGCCCCCGCGTCAGTCAATCGCTGGGCGACTGCCCCTGATCCATAACCGGAAAACAGTGGCAGGATAATGCCTCCGATGCGAGCAATGGCCAATAATGCAATAACAACCTGCGGCGTCATGGGCATGAACAATCCGATTGCGTCGCCTTTTCCCAGGCCCAGCGTGCGCAGCGCATTCGCAGTTCTGTTTACTTGTTCTAAGAGTTCGGCGTAGGTATAAGCACCGCTTTTCCCATCCTCGGCTTCCCAAATCAATGCCTTGGTAGATTCTGTCGGCGTGCCGATATATTGATCCAAACATGTTTCCACGATATTGAGCTTTCCGTCGAGGCACCATTCTGGCCATGCCGATCCCCGGCTGAGATCAACCACCTGTGAATAGGGTCGGCTGAAACGGATACCCAAATAAGCATAGACAGCATCCGAAAACCAGGCAATATCATCGGCTGCCCTTCGATGCAATTCTTCCAGTTTGGAGATTCCCAACTGCTTCATAAAGTGAGTAAGGTGGGCGCGCGCAACCACTGCCGAGGATGGCGTCCAGACGAAGGAACTCCCGGTGGTTGATGTGGGGTTGGTCATATTTCTTTCCCTCGCCAGAACGGAGTGATCAATCGTGGAGCAGGTAGATCAAGGTTGTTGGCTGATTTGAGCATACCAGAATTCAAGTATCCTGCTTCCGATTTTTCCATTGACCGATGCGGACTTATCTTGCAGCGCCACGATCGGGTTGTAGCGGCGCACAAAAAAACCCTGGATATCTGGATGGGCGTAGGCTTCGAATAGCAGCGCATAAATGGCCTCGGCCTGCTCCTGCATATCAATCGCCAGAAACGGATCGGGGTCGAACCCAAAATCGTAGATCTGGGCTTCATTGCAACCCGATGCGAGAGTCGAGGAACAACCCAGTGCGCCGCCATCGACAGAGGCATATTCAACACTGAGCGAGACGGATTTGCCGGCGAGGTCAGGCAAATTCAAGAATGCGTTCGTGATCTGGAATTGGGCCATTTCCTGAATCTCCGCGTAAAAAGACGTGGCGCTCGATGCCAGGGGAGCACGCCAGTAGATATGAATTTCGTCAAATAAGTCGATAAACTCGGGGGCCTCTTGGAGGGTGTAGGAAAATTCGAGCTCGAAGGCCAGGCGACCGCCGTAAATATTTCTTACATCTGAAACCAAGCGACGCCAACGCGCGTTTGCTTCCAGCGGGCTCCCTGAAGGTGACCCATCAAAAAGCAATCCATCGGGAAGGGCAGGCGACAGTGAATTTTCACCGAGAACGATCTTGGTGACCCCAGTTTCCGCAGCAATTTGGGTGTAATAGAGGATGAATGATCGATAACCTTCATACCAAACATTCCACCATGATTCATCCCGAACTGCACGCAGCCACCATGCTCCGGATTCCTCTGCCAAGTAAATCAGAGAGGGATGCAGGATTACTTCCAGGCCCAATGATTGAGCCTTGCGGATCGAAGTTAGGAGCGATTCTCGAAAGGGAGCATAGGCCGGATCAAATTTGATCACCGGAATTGGGTTCGATTGTTTGACCACCCAGGATGGGGTAAATATGATCGTGTTCGCCCCCATTGCGGCGATTTTGCGCAATCCGGAATCGAAATAAGTTTCCCATAGCGGTTCATAACGGGGAACAATTTCAACACCAACTTCGAAATTTTCTCGTGGAATAATTTGAGGTGGAAGCAAAGGCGTTGTTAGATCAGGCGCCTGCATCCAACTCCAAGCGGTGATTGAATCACGCGCATCGTCTTGATCCGGGAATGTGCGGTACCTTGGATTTGGGCTCGAAGTTTGTGCGTCATCTGCTGCCCCGCACAATTGGTTTCGGCAGTAGCGGTATTGTATGGATTGGAGCGGTCCCGGGCCGCTATGCAAAGCATAAAACCATTCATAATCGCCTATGCGCCACATCGGAATAGCTGTGGATCCCGCAGAAGGATCGAATTGAATGCTGATGAGATCATCTTTGGGCGTTTCTTCGGGAACGGTTAGCCAGATGAGCTTGCTTTCTTGATCGCTTCCTTGCCATTGCACCACAGAATCGCGCAGGATGAGATCGTGATCGGGGATGATTATCTGTCGTGTTACCAAATTGCCATTAACATCCCTTTCCGCGTTCCAGACTCCGTCCCCCAACGTGTACTTATAACGGAGATCGGTACCCACGTACAATTCCAAAATCAAGATGTAATGCGTAGGATCAACCTCAATAATGGTTGGCATAAGTGCCAATGAATTTGCGTTTTGGTTGGGTAGTTCTGTAAAAATATGGCCCAATTGGAAGAGATTCCCCGAAAATCGAATCGGTGTGCCCTCAATAGTATCATTGGGAACCGTGACCTCAAATGTAACCTGTACGCGGTTTGCTTTGTGCAATTCCATCTGAGCCGGGGTAGTACTATCGGCATCCACAATAGCACCCTGCTGCGCCGGGCTATAGGCACCATCCGGACTGAAGACGGTGATTGTATGCAGGCCGGGAAGCAGGCCATCCACACCAAACTCGCCTGAGGAATCAGAAAAGACCGTTTGCCCAGAAATTACAGCGATCATTTCTTTCAGGGGTTGCCCAGATTCCGCGTCAACCAGCCGACCGGTGATTCGGCCAGTGGGACCCTGATAGGTTGTGTTGCCCCAGGCAGCAATTAAATCTTCAAACGCAGAGTTTCCGCTGACGTAAAGTACGCGGGAAACGATGGGTGATCCATCCGTCCAAGCTTCGAACTGATCAATCACGGATTGAAGGACATATTTATAACGCAATAATGTCCCCGCCGGAGGTGTAAGCTTAATTGTCCACAGCCCATCCGGCGTTCTTTTCAGAGGCAGGCGAGTTCCGCTGAACGCCCATCCCGTAACCTCATCCAGGAGAATGAGGGCAATATCTGCGTTTGTTGCCGTCCCAGCGGGGGGGCGGACAGTGATCGTCAATTCGGAAATTGGCAAGAGCGCCGGATTTCCCGTTGGAAAAGGAGCCGTCGGCCCTTCGGGCGTTGGGGCTTGCCCTGAAGGTGGGCCACATGCACTTAACCCGATGGCGAATGCAACGGGAAGAAATATCCAAGAAACAATATTTCTCAAGGTTGTCGCGCCATTTGCCGGATTAGTTGAATACACAGATCGATATTTGGAATTTTATGAGCGGGAATGGAGAGATTGGGACCATCGATATTCTCGAAAGGTTTCAGTTGGAGTGCGCCCTCTTTTAGCTTAATTTTCCCCAAATCTTTCCAACGTAATGCTTTGCGCGAATTGAGAATGCCCTCGGCAGTAAGGATTAAGGGACCAAAGTTAAGCGGCTCTCCCCGGTTAAAAGATTCACGGTACTTATCAAAAAGAATAGGATAAACATAACGTTTGGTCAGTTCGATCAAAGAGTCAATGGCTTCAATAGATTGGTCGAAGCGATAGCGTTGGCCGTCTTCTGTAAATATTTCCAGCTCCGTTTTCCTCCCCCACGACAGGCCAAAAAGGCCGTAACGGACGAGGGACGTTCTAATGCGACTTACATCGAGCCATTTTATCGCCTTTAACATATCGATCTTCTGGATAACCAAACCCCAAGGTGATATCTGAAGTTCAACACCTTGGAAGCGTCGCAGATTGAGAAACGCCACAATGGAAATAAACAAAAACAGAAAAAAAAACCAGAATACCGGGGATATCCAGTTTCTTATAGACGCAGGGCCGAAATTTTGCAGGGCAAATTGCCAGCGCCATATTCCGAACGCGAAAGTGATGAAAAGTCCGAGCACGGCAAAAATTAGGAAAACAATATTGCGCAAACGGATTCGAGGACGAATGTGATGAACTTGAAGATTGTAATCCGTTGCCGTGTTATCGTTGGTGACCATCGGTTTCTCAATTCAAAGGATCACGAACCTTGCCACAACCAGCATGGATAAAAAGGAAATGAAACCAAAACCGATTGCCGAAAGGGCATCTCTGCGGCGATTGGTGGGAGAGAAAACAGCCCCCAAACCAAGGCCAATTGAAAGTAGTACACAGATATATGCAAAGGCGATAAGGCGCAATGCCATTTCTTGTACCCCAATCAAACCGGCTCCCCACACCGCAAGGAGACTCACTACGCCTAACCAGAGAGCAATGCGTGCCAGAGAATCATTCCTGTTCCGAATGACTTCAGGAATAACGGGCGAGTCTTTCGGCAAACCACTGAAATACGATGTGCCATAGAGCATGCGGTAAAACATGAATTGGTTCCAGGCCATTAAGAGCAGCAAGATCCGAACCACAGCAAAAGCTATTTTCTCAATGGTGCTGACTTCAAACATTAAGGTTAGTGGATCTGGCCCGAAGAGGGCGGCCACGCCTGGCAGCAAGTGCAAGAGGGATGTACCCCAGAGCACGGTTACCAGGGCCATGCCAGATGGTTGCTGAATTGAGACAAGCAGCAAAGTGCAGATGAACCAAGGAACTGCGGCAAGGGGAAACGAGCCGCTAAGCATTCTCAGCGTGATCAACCCAACCAGTGCCGAAAGGCCGGCCCAGGCAAATGCAATTCGTCGAAAGCGATTTGCAGCAAGCAAAATGTTCGGATGATCAGACAATAACACTTCAGGCATGTTGGTTATGGATTTGAGTATGGGGTGGGGTGGAAAGCTGATATCGCATTCGGTTAGTTCTTGGGCAAGAAATATACGTCGGTCGGCTTTAACTTGCTATTGCGTAGAAAGCGCGGTTCGACTGCCATTCCTATCCAATCCAGGGATGCTCTATCGGGATCGAGCCCCATTAGGCGCGTGAGAAAGAGGGTGTCGACATCTTCAAATTCAATCAACGCCAGAATATAGGGAGTCTCAGGTAAAAATTCTTCGGAACCAAAATAACATACCGTGAATGCGTGCACTTGCGCGTTGCGGTGAGTTATATCGATCCATTCCGTCTCTTCGCCAGAGTACATATCGTGACCGCGCGGAGTGGCGTACGTATAGCCGCTGTCTGGATCTCTCGAGGCGAGAAGTTTTTTGTTGGATGCAGCCGCAAACCACGGGCTGTCTTGTGCGTAGGAGTGAAGGTAGGTGACTTTGTATTCGTGTTCGATGAGTAACGGGCGCATACGCTTGAGAAAGGCTAAAGCGTCTGGATCAAGTTCAGCGGGGAATGGTATGCCGTGAACAATGTAGCCGCCAAGCGTTTCTGGGCGTTTTGATGAGAGCTTTGCCATAATCAGTCCTCTGTTTCCAAGATGGTGACGGTTACATACGTTCCGGTACCGGCGTGTGAGTGAATGGCCCCTCGTTGAGCGTCTTTAACTTGTAAGGTGGGATCACCGAAATGCGATTCGATCGAACCCTGCAGCTGCCAAAGGGCAAATACGGCTTGCATTAGGCCGGTGGCTCCGACAGGATGTCCGCAAGCAATTAAGCCCCCCGAAGGATTAACTGCACATACCGGTTCATCTTTTAACGCAAGACCATAGTCAATTCCAGGCATAAAAGCCTTCCCCGATTCAGCGAAGGGCCCACCCTCGCCATATGTGCAGAGACCCAAATCTTCATAGGTTTGGATTTCGCTTGAGGTGTAAGCGTCGTGTAGTTCAATAAAATCAAGTTCATTTAAAGGATCATATATCCCGGCATGTCGATAAGCCATATTTCCGGCGGTACGGCCAGCGCGAAAGGAATGCACCCCAGGATAACGCGTACCCTTATCCCATAATTTCTTATAGGCGGCCTTGGTCGCTTCCGAATCTTTCTCTTGTTCGGTTGCATAATCTCTCATGAAGGTATCGTAATCAACATGCGGGCGGTCTGCCATTCGCATGGCATCCGTGCCGCGCCCAATTCCCGTGATTTTCACCAGCGGCCGCTTAATGTGCGCCCCAGCATCCTCGAGTTTTTTGAGCCCTTCTTCCGAGACCAGAATGGCTGTGGCCGCACCATCGGACATGACACAAATATCCAGCCGAGTTAGAGGCCAAGCGACCATCGTCGATGATCGAATATCCTCAATCGTGTAGCGGTTGCGTTTTTGGGAGAAGGAATTGTAGTAGGCGTTAATATGATTTTTTACGGAAACATGCGCCATTTGTTCAACAGTCGTGCCATATTCCTTCATGTGTCGCGTGACCATCATCGCGTAATACCCGGAATAAAAACCACCCACCGGATAATCCCATGATACATCCGAGGCCAGGGCAATAAACTCATTCCCTTTCCAAGTCTCGACATGGCTCATCGTTTCGAACCCGTAGGCGACGCAAACATCCATGTGTCCAGAGGCAACAGATTTCCATGCCTCTTGAAAGCACAATCCTCCGGTGGCACCGCCACCTTCCACTCGATGACTCGGTTTCGGGCAAAGGCCGAGATAATCCTGGCCCATAATTCCTGCCATGAGTTGGCGGGTGAAATGGTCGGAGAAATAAGAAGCAACGGAGCCATCAACAATTGAGGTGAAGGTCTGGAAATCCAGGCCAATGTCGTCGATGGCATCGCTGTAGGCCTCTTTTATTAATGCCTGGAAGGTCTTGTCGTTACGGGCTTTGGCGAACTTGGAAACGCCTCCCGTCACCGTGTAAACTGGGCGCATTGCTTGCCTCCGATGATTTTGGTTAATCAACTTCGATTGTACTCGCTCACTCAAGGATCAGTAAAGCGCTAAATACGAAGGGTGTTTGTAGGAGCAAGGTAATTTGGAAGTGCATTGCACTTAAGGAACTTATTCTCCGTTGGAAAAAATCACGCCTCTTGTACAACGAGATCTCTAGTGCCCACGCTCCTGCGTAGGCACGCCAATGCCATCACCAATTTTTCCCGTGCTCCCACGCGGGAGCTTGGGAACAAGAGGATGAGTAAGAAAGGCATGTGCGATGCCCCTTCAGATATTGGTTGTTATTCTGAGCAGTGCAGGTGTGAAGAATCTCGTTTTCCGAAGGATCGAACGCCCCATCGCGCAACGAAATCCTTCGGCCAGAGAATGCCTCAGGATGACGTTAAAAAGAACATCGCAGAACCGAATTTAGCCCCGGCGTATGTGTGCGATGCCAGCAAGAACGATACTGACAAAGTATAAAACGATCATTGGGAGCATGACGAGCGCCATATTCACAGGGTCAATGGTCGGCGTGATTACGGCCGCCATTACGGCGATTCCGACGATCGCGATTCGCCAGCCGCGCAACAAAGAACGTGCGTTAACTATTCCCAGGGAGGCGAGAATATAGATGACCAACGGAAATTGAAACGCCATTCCAATCCAGAACATAAGGTTCGTCACAAATCGAATGTAATTCGAGGGGCGCGGGATGGTTTTTATCCCCATAAAATCAAGCAGGAACGGAAGGGCAGTGGGGAGCATTATGAAATAAGCGAAGGCGAAACCTCCGAGGAATAAAATGGCTGCGAAGGGAATGGATACGAGCACAAATATTCGTTCACGACGCTTAAGGCCGGGGTTTATGAAAGTAAAAGTCTCGAACAGGATGTAGGGGAACGCCAGCGCAATTCCACTCAGCAGTGAGACTCGCATGAAGGCGCCAATTGATTCGGTCACTTCAATCGCCTGAAGCGACTCGATGCCTCCAATCGGTAGGGCAAGGAAATTTAATATCTTACCAGCGAAGGTGAAGCTGATCCCTGTTGTAATGAATAATGCAATCAGCGCCCGAAACAAGTGCTTGCGCAGGGCAAAAATGTGCTCAAACAGGACTTTGGGATTTTCCATCGTCCGGGCAAAGAGCTCAGATGTGGGGGCCTCCTCCGGCTCAAAATTAATAAAGTCCCGAATTTTTCTAGAAGGCCAGAAAATTACGCGCAGAGGCGCCGTCAGGATTCGCCAAAGAAGGTTGAGTAATCTGCGCATGGATTAGGGATTATCGGCCGGAGGCGCGGGCGGATCATCCCCAGATTCTTCTTTGGATGGGAGGGGCTTTTTCCAAGAATCCATTGCCTGTTTGCGCGCGCTTTTATCTTTCCCGTAGGATCGCAGCGCCGCATTTGAATCAGAAGCGATCTCCTTCCGAGCAGTTTGCAGTTCTCGCGCAGTATCTTTTAGCGAATTGCGAATGGAAGCAAGTTCTTCCAATTCTGCTTCGCGCGCCAGACGCTGGGGTAAGGTACGCAGCGCCCGTGAGGCTTTTGTTAGGTTCTGCCATTCTTCTGACTTGTAAAGTCGGTTGAGGAATTTGCCAACCGATCGCGCGGTTTTGCCAATATCTCGTGGCCCAACAACAAGAATCACAATAAGGATGATAAACATCAATTCAAGTGGGCCTATGCCTATTACGTCCATTATTGCCCAGCTAAAGAAAGTTCGCGGCGGATCTCATCCTGAAAGCTGACGACTGCGCCCAATACGCCGTTCACGAAGCGCGGGGCGCTATCTGAGCCAAAACGTTTTGCCAGCTCAACTGCCTCATTAATCGCCACTTTAAGCGGCGTATTCGCCGATTCCGCTATTTCCCAAAGGGCAATCCGCAGAATGGTGCGATCGATAATGGCAAGCTCGTCGACGGGCCAATCTGGAGCGCAGCGGGCAATCAAACCATCCAGTATCGATTTTGATTTCAATGTATTGAGAACGAGCGCGCGGAAAAACTCTCCTGTGTCCCCACGAAGCACTTCATGTTTGTCTAAGTAGCGAGACACAACTTCATCTGCAGGGTGGCCGACACTATCGATTTCATAAAGTGCTTGCAGGACAAGCCCGCGTGCATGCCTTCTTTGGTGCTTCATGCGTCCGTCCTATAGGTAAATCGGCGGGTTTTCACTTCACAGCTCGGCCAGCACAGCTGGAAAAATGTAAATTTGCTGCGCCTGGGCACGTCATGC
Source organism: Chloroflexota bacterium (assembly GCA_022561215.1). GTDB lineage: Bacteria > Chloroflexota > Anaerolineae > Anaerolineales > E44-bin32 > JADFRQ01. Next base: position 46,152 of record JADFRQ010000009.1, read on the forward strand.
GAAGGTTGATGTTTTATCAAAACCAAGTTCCTCACGGAGCACGTCATTGCCTTCGACGCGAATACTATCGTTGTTTTCCATCGCCCGCTCACCTTCGCTCCTGATTTTGCCACGCACGTTTACCATCTCTGTGCCGTGCCCAAGGATCCAACACAAATCAATGGCCACGGATCCTTTGTCGATTCCTGGATGCACACCCCTGCTCGAAGTCAGAGGAACAAGGCGATGGACCATGGAGTGAATTGGTGCCATTTTAAGTACGCGGGGACCTTCAGGCTTGTAAGACGCGCGCAGGCGATTAAGGCGCCAGGTGCGATGGTTTTCCACCCCGCGCCCAAGAAATAGTTTTCTTGTCTCTTTCCAGGGGCAGTTGCTCCTTACGCCATTGCAATCCCGCCATCAATCCCGAGGATATGGCCCGTGATATACGCGGCGTCATCTGAAGCCAGGTACAACACGGCTTTTGCAACCTCCTCCGTGGATCCAATTCGTCCCAACGGAATTAGCTCCAACATACCATCCCTGACGTTTTCAGGCAGAGCGCTGGTCAGGACGGTATCGATAAATCCGGGAGCGACAGCGTTGACGGTAACATTGCGTGATGCCACTTCACGCGCAAGCGCCTTGGTAAATCCAATTTGCCCCGCCTTTGAGGCAGAATAATTCGTCTGGCCAGGATTTCCCATCACCCCAGATACGGAAGTGATGTTGATGATCCTTCCATAACGTTTCCGAAACATATGCCGCACTGCGGCCCGAGAACAATTAAACGTTGATTTAAGATTGGTGTTGATAACAAAATCCCAATCTTCTTCTTTCATCGTCATGATTAAGCCATCACGCGTCGTGCCGGCGTTGTTGACAAGCACATGCAAATCACCGAATTCTTGAATAGCCTTTTTGATTAATTTCTCGCCTTCGCTAAACAAGGAGACATCTGCCTGGAAAGAAACGGCACGCGAGCCGGCAGCGGTGATTGCACTGACCACTTCATTAGCCGCCTCTTCATTGGAACGATAATTGACTACAACGGATGCGCCTTGATTTCCAAAAGCCTTCGCGATCGCTCTTCCTATGCCGCGCGAGCCGCCAGTGACAACGACAACTTTGCCCTCAAATCGCATTGCTTCGTGCTCCCTGTCCAGATTATCCTTCCGCGCCGATGGCATTATACCCTTGAATACCCCTCACACCTGCGGCGGAAGCCAGCTTAAGCAGCTCGTCAGGTTGATTCAGGAAGCGTGAATGTTCTGAGGAGTCATTCACCAAACTATTCATAATTTGTGTCAGTACTTGATTAGCAGGAGTTGGAAAACCCGAAGTATGCCCTTCCCTAACAATGGCGCCATTGAGCCAATCGATTTCGGAGCGGCCTTGTCCGATAGCGTAAAAAAGAGAAGGACGCTTCCTACCGCGGGCTCGAGCCACCACACGACCAAAGACCCGCGCAAAAAATTTTCCGCGCAGGGAGCTAACCATTGGAAGAAGTGAAACCGGAACCCCGGGCAGGTTTTCTACGCGCAGCCCTTTGTGCCGCATGGCTTGAATCGCTTCTGCCAGCGCCGAGAATTCGAGATGGAATAGGCCCGGGTGGTCAAAAATTTGGCCGGGAGCCCATCCAAGAATCGCACTGCTCGCATTGCTTATGATGTTGATCAACAATTTAGACCATTTCATTCGCTCAGAATGTGTATACCTTCTCGTTTTGATTCCCGCATTTTTCAGCGTATTCAGTATTTGTGGTAGGGCATGGTGATTCCCAGAAATACCCAGTCCCCTTTCACGCGCGACGTGAACGACGCCTCTGGGTCGCAGACGTACGGCGGTCGTCAGACTGGCGGCAATGACATTCTTTCCGCCGATAATGCCCGCCAATGTTTTTTCGCTACCAACTCCGTTGCTTAGACAAACCACTGGAGTTGCGCGTGGCAGAAGAACGCGGATTGATTTTCCGGAGGCTTCAACATCGTATGCCTTTACGGTTAGCAGAACAACGTCGATAGCTGTGGAGCTTATTGCGTCTTCGGGCGTTGTATAGATCTTTGGATTCTCAAGCCGCCCGGGAGAACGAATACCCGTAAGGGTGATGCCATAGACATTGAATTCTTCGGCCTCGCGTGGCCGCGCGAGGAAGCTGACGTGTTCACCATTTAAGGCGAGTTGAGTTCCCAGCATGGAGCCAACTGCACCCGCCCCATAAATCAGATAGTGCATATCAAGGTAATTACGCGTCCTCTACCAAGCGACGGACCAGGGCGTCAAGCTCTTCATCCGAATAAAAACGAATGAGGATACTGCCACCTCGCGACCCATGCTTAAGCGTGACGCGCGTTCCAAGCGATTGGCGCAGCTTTTCTTCAAGATCAATGAGCTCGGGGGATCGAGGAGAAGATGGGTCTCTTCTTTTGCTTTCTCCACCAAGACGTCGAACCAATTCCTCGGTTTGGCGAACATTTAGCTCGCCGCGCAGAATGGTCTGCAACGCTGCGGATTGAGCCTGTGCAGTGGAAAGAGCGAGAAGTGTGCGCGCATGCCCCTGACTAATCTTTTGCGCCGCCAGCGCTTTTCGAACGCTGGCAGAGAGTTTCAACAAGCGCATCGTGTTTGTTATTTCCGCTCTGCTTTTCCCAATTATCAAAGCGATGGCCTCATGCGAGAGTTGGAAATCTTCTGCCAATTGACGATATCCCTCTGCCGCTTCCAGCGGATTTAGATCGCTGCGCTGCATGTTTTCAACGAGGGCGAGGCTCAATTGATCGAGCCCATCCGCCTGGCGGACTATCACAGGGACCATCGCCAATCCGGCAAGTTTGGCTGCTTGCCAGCGTCGTTCCCCGGCAATTAATTGATAACGCTCGCTTTTATCAACTTGAGCCACGATGAGGGGTTGCAAAATGCCGTGTTTCGTAATCGATTGGGTTAACCCTTTTAGTTGAGAGGAATCAATATTTGTGCGCGGCTGGCGGGGGTTTGGGATAATATTATTCAGGCGAACCTGCAATACTCCAGCGAGGTTTAGCGAACGATCCTCGCTTCCAGGGATAAGTGCTTCCAATCCCTTTCCCAATCCTCTTTTCACACCCATGAATCTCCTCGAATCAACCGATCATTTAAATTTATTTTCTGGGCCATATCTTTTCAAACTTGATCAGCATTTAGCAATTCGTTGGCTAATGCGCGATAGGCGATTCCGCCTGTGGACTGGGGGGCATATACTGAAATTGGCAAGCCATGCGAAGGGGCCTCGGCGAGTCTGACCGTGCGAGGGATAATACTCTTGAATACTTTGCCAGGGAAGTGAGTGCGCACCTCCTCGACGACATCGCGTGCCAGATTCGTTCGACTATCATACATCGTCAAGACCAAACCACGGATAGTCATACCAGGATTTAGACGCGCTTTGGCATGGTCGAGCGTTGTCATCAATTGTGAAAGCCCTTCTAAAGCCAAATATTCGCACTGTACCGGAATAATAACCCCATCTTTTGCCGCGACAAGCCCATTAACCGTCAAAAGTCCCAGGGATGGCGGGCAGTCGATCAGGATGTAATCATAACGGCCATTTATCGGTTCCAACGCTTTTTCCACCCTGTGTTCGCGAGCCTGCATTTCAATTAATTCAACCCTTGCTCCTGCCAGGGCCGGTGAAGAGGGGAGCAAGGAAATTCGCAAACGGGTGTTGCTCAAGATACATTCTGCCGCTGATGCGTTGCCAAGGATTACGTCGTAGGTTCCTTTGGAAAAACTTTCTACACCGAGGCAAGCCGTTGCATTTCCCTGCGGGTCAAGATCGATTAGGAGAACTTTCTTTCCCATTTCAGCCAGGTAGGCACCCAGGCTTACAACAGTGGTGGTTTTGCCAACGCCTCCTTTTTGGTTTACAAACGAGTAGGTTATTGTCATCCTTTTCGATTGGCTCCCACAGCTAACACTTCAACCTGTGTCGGAATACCTTGCAGACCTATCCTGGTAACCGAAGCTACTGGGATCTGGTTGGCGAATTGGCCGGCTTCCCGCGGAGTAGAGCCTGCTTGCAGGCGCTTGAAAAATGCGGCGGAAAAGACATCGCCAGCCCCAGTTTCTTCAATCTCATGCACTGCTGGTGCTGGCAAATCATCCGCAACACCACGATAGAAAACCGTGACACCTTTGTATCCGCGTGTTACGGCTAAGATCGCACAATGTTTTGCCAGATCTCGTGCGGCATCATCATCTCCCTGGAGATCCTCAATACTGAGCACAACGGCGCTGACGGCGGGCAGCAATTCCTTTGTCGTTTTCCAGGAATTCAAATGCACGCGCCCTTCAACATCCCAACGACGCAGCCAACCCTGCAATGTTACGCCAATAAACGAAGAATCGAATTGGTCGATAATTTTGGGGTCGATTTCGTCGGCTATCGGAGCGAGGTGAATGATTGATGCCTGACGCCATTGGAGAGGAACCGATGCCAGGCCTAAGTTCAATGCGGTCGCGCGGATGGTCTGTGACCGTTTTCCTGCGAGGTAGATGTTATTGAACGTTGTTGATTTTTCGGAAAGTAATTTGAATATTTGTATACCATCCAGGGGAGAGAGGTCGAGGTCTGAAGTGCAAGAAGTGACAATCCCAACGCTGCATCCAAGAGCCAGTGCCGTGCGCCCGGAATAGGCCACAGTGCCGCCTAACAATGGTCCTTGGGGCGTAATGTCGCGAGCGACGTGCCCGATAGCTAGATAATCTATCCTTGGATGATCCAATCTCATGGATTGACCTTAGCAGGAAAAAGCATCGGACCTAGTCATGAACGATAAAAGGGGTATTGACCAAGAGCACGTGCATCCACACTAAACTACAGGCTAGTTCAGGATCGTACAATAATCGTCAGTTTGCGGCGATCGCCTTCGCCAACGCTTTCAGTGTAAACCTGTGCATGATCCCGCAATTCGATATGAATGATACGCCGCTCATTTGGGGGCATTGGTTCGAGCGTCATTGTTTTCCCGCGCTCAACAGCTTGTGAAGCCATCCTGCGCGCAAGTTGGCGCAATTGTTGTTCCCGCCGCCCGCGATAACCTTCCACATCAACAACCACACCGACAGGGCGTTGGAGTTCTTTGCCAACGATCAACCTGGTAATGTACTGTAAAGCGCTAAGCGTCTCGCCACGCCTTCCAATCAATATACTCAAATCCGAACCGTGAATATCCACATGCAGCGGGACAAGGCGGCTGTTTTCGTCTTTTTCACCCCAATAAGCGGATAATTCAGCCTCAACACCCATGCGTTGGAGAAGCTCGCCGACAGTTTCCCGAGTCACGACCAATACCTCGTCTTCCTCACCTTCGGGCTGCACCGCGCCGGAACGGTCCGCAGGTATTGGTTGCCCTTCAAAATCATCGCGTATTGTCATCCGCACTCGCGCTTGACGGTTTCCGAGACCGAGAAAACCCTTCTTGCCCTCGTCCAGAACTTCGACTTCAACCGCATCTTCAGGCACGCCAAGTTCAGCCGCTCCTCTAGAAACAGCTTCCTCAATACTCGGTGAAATAATCTCAATACTTGTTTTTGGATCCGCCATGCTACGTCCTTACATGATTATGATTTCGATTTAGCTTTGCTGCGCGAAGGGAGTAGCTCGTCTAATTTTGGCTTGCGCATCAACACATTTTGCAGGACAGCAAGAAAATTGGAAGCAACAAAATATACAGCCAGGCCGGCATTATAGGTATAGGCGAGATAGCCCATAAGCAGGGGCATGTAGACGCCCATCATTTTTGTCATTTGACTACCCGAACTATCCGGGGAAACGGGCGTGGCGATCTTTGTCGAAAAGTATGACGTAATCACCACTAATATGGTCAGAACCGGAATTCCGATGTTGGGCAGAAAAGGTAAAAAGAGCCTTTCTGGCTGTCCCAAATCCATCCAGAGAAAATTGCTGTTTATCGGAATTAGTGAGCTGGGGACAAAGTCGTAAATGTGGTCGGAAAGCTCGAGCAATGAAATCGGAGAAGAGGCCATGACGCGGATAATCGCTTGGTAGAGCCCGATGATAACCGGGAATTGAATAAGCGTTGGCAGGCATCCGCCTAGGGGATTAAAACCGATCTCTTTGTAGAGTTTCATCTGCTCTTCTTGCAGCTTTTGCTTGTTATCTTTGTACTTTTTCTGAATAGCCTTCCATTTCTTGGTATTTTGCATCTCCTGCATTTTCTGCGTGCTGCGCATGGATTTTGCAGTGAGTGGCAAGGTGATCAACCGAATGAGCCCCGTAAAAACGATGATTGCGACCCCAAAATTATTGCCAAGAAAATCGTAAACCATCAGCAATACATTGATCATTGGGTTGATGATGAGTGAGTCCCACATAAAGATTTTCCTCTCCTACTGACGTATCCTGCTGGACACAGCCAGCTGCACGTATCCTACTGACGCGGGGTGAACGACCAGATGCGATTCCCCGTCTCTGCTTGCAATTTTACCAACAAGAGATTTTCAGGGTGGTCGGTAACTCCTACAAAAAGGGAATTACCTTGCACTATGGGTGTTGAATAAAGCGCCCCGCCAAGCGGGACTTGCCATTCTGGTGAATTGTTGGAAGCTTTTTTCGCATAAATCGTTCCGCTTTCGGTTAGAAAATAAGCCCACCCGCCATTAAGCAACGGCGAAGCTGTGATCGTGCCGTCCAATTGGTCGATTTTTTGCCCTCTCCCTCGATCCAAGCTGGCGGAATATAAATTTCCAGCAATATCGCCGAAGAAGACAGAACCGTCCCTGACTGAGGGAGTGCCCCATACCCAATTCTCCGTATCAAATGACCAGCGCTCTGCGCCGCCACGTACGTTTAAAGCCAGTACCTGATTGCCAAAGGTTCCTACCAGCAACGTATCATCTTGAAGAAATGGGGTATCGACAATCGCCTCACCTAGATCTTTCTCCCAGAGGAGCTTGCCGTTGGCGGGGTTGATAGCGTAGATGTAGTGGTCCATCGAGCTGAGGAATATGACATCCTCTGTTACGAGTGGAGAAGACCACAACGCCTCTCTAGCCTCAAATTGCCATACGAGTTTTCTGGTGGCGGTCTCAAAGGCGTATAACATCCCATTAGCGGAGGGCACCAGCACAAGCTCATCGGAAATTACAGGCGCACCCACGATGATATCCCCACCCACCTCAAATCTCCATCGCTCGGCGCCGGTTTCGATATCGAGACCATAGACGACACCGTCGTAACCGCCGACGATTAGGAGGCCATCTTCCGTTGGGAGAGGGGGCGCGAAAAAGGTTACGCCTCGCTCGGGTTCTAGTGGAAATCTCCAGCGCTCGGTTCCCGAAGTAGTATCAATCGAGTAGACAAATTGGTTAAACGCGAGGTAGATGTTGTCTTCATTGGCAGATATTCCCGGCCAACTAGAGTCACCGAAGAGACTGCCCGAACAGCCCGCCAGAAAGATTGCTGAAAAAGCCAGAAGAGCAATAAGAGATTTTCGATAACGAAAATTCGAAGGTTTATTCATCGAACTCCTTAGGGTACCGGATCGTAGCCGCCAGGATGAAAAGGCTGGCAGCGCAGTATCCGTTTGAAAGCCATCCATCCTCCCCGAAAAATGCCGTATTTGTAGATTGCTTCATATCCATAATGCGAACAGGTAGGATAGAAGCGACATGTATTCGCAGGTAACATCCGCGAAAAGGTGCGTTGGTAGAGGCGAATAATTCCTAATCCAATAATTCGCGGGATGTTGGCCCAGGTGTTGGGGACATCTCGCAAAGACAGTGCATGTTCATGGGGCTGATGTTCAGATTGCATTGCCATCGTTTCTCACCATAAGTTTTGCTCGCCTAAGCAGGAGAACAAGGGAATCACAAACCTTGGACCACTCTGCATGTGCAAGCGAAGGTCGAGCAATCAGGATTATGTCCCATCCGGGCAAGATATGAGGAATGTATCTGTCCAGGCCCGCACGGATGAGACGTTTCGCTTTGTTTCGAGTGACGGCATTGCCAACCGAGCGGCTTGCCTTAACACCGAATCTTGAGTTTGTCATTCCATTGGGAGACGCAATAAGAATGGCGAGCGGGTGGGCATATGACTTTCCCGTACGCCGCACCCGCTTGAAATCAGTCGAGCTAGTGAGCCGGTTTCTTCGATTCATCTCCCCGAATTTGGTTACGTCTCAAACTCAAATACACACTGGAAAATGTCAACCAGTGGTGCCTCGAGCCTTGAGCGTACCTCACTTGACCTTCCAGTTTATCTTTTTCACATGGTTATTCATGCGAACTGCCAAGCGATGGCGTCCCTTTCGACGCCGGCTCTTAATCACCGCTCTGCCGCCACGAGTTTTCATTCGGGCACGGAACCCATGCACACGCAGACGGCGGCGAATTTTCGGTTGGTAAGTCCTTTTAGGCATACAAATATCTCAAAAGTTCGAATTGGCCGAATTGCCGAAGGATTATACCGTACCGATTGTACTCGGTCAATTGGAAGTGCGATTCACAGGGATGAGCGTAATTTTTGGTTTATTGTTAAGATTGTCCCATATTTCGGCGTGGGCTATACTGCGGTTGTGGGAAGGGTAATTGCAGTTGCAAATCAAAAAGGGGGAGTCGGAAAAACGACGACAGTGATCAATTTGGGAGCTGCGTTGGCCGAGCGCGGCTACCAGGTATTAATAATCGACTTTGATCCCCAGGCTGCGCTGACAGCTGGATCGGGTCTCGACCCCTATCATCTCAGCCCCACAACGTATTCCCTCCTATTAAAAGACGATATCCAACTGCAACAAATTATTCGAAAACTTGGCGATCATCTCTGGCTTGCTCCCGCGGCAGTGGATTTGGCGGCCATTGAATACACGCTTCCAAAGGAACAAGATCGCAACTTCCGTTTGCAGAAAAAATTGGTTGAAGCAAGGGAGCAGATGGATTACATTTTGATCGATACGCCCCCGAACTTGGGCTTAATTACGACCAATGCCTTGGTTGCCTCCGATGAGCTTTTGATACCCGTCCAGTGCCAGTATTTGGCAATGCGCGGAGTTCGTGCGCTTCTCGAAACCGTATGGCTGGTGCATGATCGTTTCCATCCCGACCTCGACCTTCTTGGGCTCTTACCCACGCTCTACAAGCCCAATTCGAAGCATTCCGAAGATGTCGTTCGCGAGCTGCGCGCGGTATTCTCAAATCGCGTCTTTGAAACGATAATTGAGCAAGATGAGGCATTGGCCGTCGCGCCAGCGGCGAGAAAAAATGTGCTCGAGTTTCGATCAGAAAGCCGCGCGGCTGAAAATTATCGACGGCTTGCGGAGGAGGTCGCCAATGGAAGATCGAAATGAAGAATCGCTGGATGGCGATGAAGAACTCCTGCCACGACGCGGCAACCCTTTTTCGGCAAAGGATGGTTCCCCGGAATCAAGTGCCGTGGATGAGTTTGGCGATATCATCCCTGCAGGAGATGAGCGCTCGATTGCAGAGAATAACTATTCAAATAATCCATTCACGGAAGAGGAGGACGCCATCCTTCCCCGACCTCGAGAGGATGGAAGCCCTGGCGCAGTCGGACCGTTGTTGCCCGAGGATATTGCAGCAGTGCCGATGCCCTCCCCGATTGTTGAACCTGAACTTCCCAGTTCAAATCCTGACCCCACCTTCTCGACCTTAGACAGGGCTCAGGAAAAACCGCAAGATAGTCTGCCTCCCTTTCTTCGATCTACGAATTCGCAGCGGCCACCGAGCCAACGTAATTTATTGGTTTCAGATATTCGAGTGAATTGGCTATTTGAAAAAGCGCATCAGTTGGAAGACCGAATTAATAGAGAAATTGAAAATCCACACTTAAGCAAGTTGTTGTTCGAACAAATCGGGATTGTGCGCAATCAATCCATTGACACGCGCGATCAGTTTGAAGAGGCAGAGCGCGTGCTCAATGAAGTTGAAAATCGAATTAATTTAGCGGAGCAGGTCAAGGCATGGTCCGCCTCCATTCGAACTCGCCTAATGCTGTATGAAGCCGTCTTCCTCGTCGCTTTGGGAGCGGGGCTCGCCTTGCTCCCCACATGGATAGACACTTTGGCTGGCCGTTTGCTGGATGGGCGCGATCCGGCCATTATTAAGAGCTTTGAAGTGATCGCCAGAAGCATGTTCTACGGTGGCCTGGGGGGGTTGCTTAGCGCGCTAATCGGCCTGCGAACGCATGGCAGACTTGATGAAGATGTGGATCGTTCCTGGGCAATTTGGTATGTCGCGACGCCCTTTATGGGGTTGGTATTGGGGGCGCTGCTCTTCCTGGCGACGAGAGCCGGATTGCTGCTTTTTATCCCCACCTCAAGCGGTCAAATTGCTGCCGCCTGGATCTTGTACCTGGTCAGCTTCCTGCTCGGGTTCCAGCAAAACATCGCCTACGATGTGATTGAACGCCTATTAAGCCCGTTTAATTTTGACCATCGACGTTTGTCATAAAATTAATCTTCGAGACGCTTGATGACCGCGCCCAGCTTGCTAAGTTTCTCATCAATTCTTTCGTAGCCTCGGTCGATTTGACCAATATTCGATATTTGGGACGTTCCTTCCGCGCTCAATGCGGCCAGAAGGAGCGCCATTCCTGCGCGGATATCTGGGCTGTCCAGGTACTCACCAATCAATCGATTAGGGCCGGAGACAATGCAGCGGTGAGGATCACAGAGCGTTATGCGCGCGCCCATGGAGAGCAATTTGTCGGTGAAGAACATTCTGCTGGGGTACATCCAATCATGGAAAAGCACGGTGCCCTTGCATTGAGTCGCCAAAACGATGGCGATACTCATCAGATCGGTAGGGAATGCCGGCCACGGCATAACGCTAATTTGGGGGATGGCGCCTCCAAGATCCGGTACGATTTCCAACAATTGACCCTGGGGCACAGTAATATCGCCATTGTTTACTTCCCAGGTCACTCCTAGGCGGCCAAATACCATTTTGACCATATCGAGGTGCTCAGGCGCCGCGTTCCGAATCGTGATGCTGCCACCGGTTACTGCAGCCGCCCCGATAAAGCTGGCAACTTCCAAATAGTCGGGCCCTATCGTAAACTCGCCGCCCCCCAAACGCTCGACACCATCAATGTGCAACGTGTTGGACCCGATATTTTCGATTTTTGCCCCCAGATGATTAAGGAAGTGGCAAAGTTCCTGAACATGTGGTTCCGAGGCAGCATTGCGAATGGTTGAATGGCCTTTAGCCGTAACAGCGGTCGCGATGGTGTTTTCGGTTGCAGTCACGCTCGCTTCATCTAACAGGATATTCGCGCCGTGCAGCCCGTCCGGCGCCGAAAGTTTGAACACCCGCCCGCTGTAGGTAACTTCAACGCCGAAATCCTTAAGCGCGAGAAAGTGAGTATCGACTCGGCGACGGCCGATCACGTCTCCTCCGGGTGGAGGAAGTTGAATTTCGCCCATCCTCCCGAGCATGGGGCCAGCGAGAAGAATGGAGGCCCGAATGTTGCGGCACAAATCGGGGTCGAGAACGGCATTCGACAATTGACGTGCTCGCAAACGCCAACTATGTGGGCCAAGGATTTCGATATCCACTCCTAAGCTGGAGAGCAAATCATGCATTGTCTTAACATCGCCGATAGCAGGTATGTTATGCAGTGTAATTTCCTCCTCGGAAAGAATACATGCACAGAGCATCGGCAGCGCTGCATTTTTATTTCCTGAGGGCGTAACCTCGCCCTGCAGACGGTGACCACCTTCGATAATTAATGTACCCATAAGAATCTACTTAATCTTCCACCTGAAAACTCACGCATACGTGAAGCCTCGCTTTCGGATCGATTGTGGCTTGATTTTCGCAATAGCGGTACTAAGAGAAACGGGTTCTCAATTCCCATGGGCCAGAGCATCGCATCCACCTCGCATCTTCCCATGGGGCCAATTCTAACGAAGCCTCGTGCGAGGGTCAAATTAGTCGCTGAATAGCGTCGTGGAAGGAGGGTCACCTTCGAAATCGAAAGATGACATTGCAATGGCCATTTGGGGCATTCAAAAATGAGCGTCCAGGGAGTGCCTGATCGCACGCCATTTGTCGAATTGCAAGGCATTTCCCTTCTGTGGCGCAGGGTGGTCTATGGTAAAATAGGTCTTCGTGGAATCACCCGTTTCCGGCCCTCCAGCAAAGCCTATTGGCGTCTTGCAATCCCTCGTTCTGGGGTTTGAAAATATCGCATCTCAGCCGATTTTGTTGATCCCTCCTCTTCTGTTAGATCTCTTAATTTGGCTGGGGCCGCGCCTCACAATCCCCGCAATTTTTGAGGAACTTGGCTCCCTAATTACCATGCCAACCGGATCGGAACCAGCGCTTATTGAGCAAGTAAATTTCATGCGCGCTACGATCCAGGAACTAAGCCACCGCGTGAATCTGGTTTCCATCGTCAGCAGCCTGCCGGTTGGGCTGCCCAGTTTGATCTCGAGCAAGCAGACAATTGACACGCCATTCGGGGCAGGGAAAGAAATCGAGCTTATCAGCCCATTTATCATCGTTTTGACAATCCTTTTAATGCTTGTCGTGGGGCAAGCTCTCGGAGCGCAATATCACATCTGGATTGCACAACAGATCGCACCTGCGGGAAAGAAAATAACCAATCGATGGCTGACGATTCGGCGCATGATTTTCTTCGCCTTGCTGGTAATGGTTCTTTCCATTATGGTTGGCCTGGGCTTCAGCCTTTTCGCATTGCTATTTGCGATTTTGCTTCCGCTGTTAGGGTTTATGGTCGGATTCCTTGGTTTTAGCTTTGTTTTTTGGGCGTTCGTCTACCTTATATTCACCCCACACGGAATCATTCGTTATCGCCTGGGTGTGATCCGCGCCATGACGGAAAGTACAACTTTGGTACGCTTAAATCTACTGCCGGTGGTAGGCTTTCTCAGTTTGGCTTATGGAATAGCATGGCTTACCAACCAGGTTTGGTTTCTTCCCGATGAAAAAACCTGGTTTATCCTGCTGGCCATTGCCGGACATGCATTTATCAGCACAACCCTTCTGGCGGGCAGTTATGCCTTCTACCAGGATCGGCGCGATTTACTTTTTCCTCTTCAGGAAGTCATAGCCGAAACGGGTGGAAATGGGCAAGATGCAATGCGTGTCCCTGATAAGGGTGGAAAGACTTAATCGACGGTGTTCATGAAGGAGCAAATATAGTGGCGAAAAAGTCACAAAAAGTAGGCAGTTATGCGGCGAAGGACATTCAAGTATTAGAAGGCCTCGAGGCCGTGCGCAAACGACCGGGAATGTATGTTGGTGGGACAGATATTAAGGCGCTTCATCATCTGGTGTATGAAGTCGTCGATAATTCAATTGATGAGGCTCTAGCCGGCGCGAGTACAAAAATTGATATCACCATTCACCCCGACAGCTCTGTGACGGTTGAAGATGATGGCCGGGGAATTCCCGTGGATCAGCATCCGCAACAGAAGATACCGGCGCTCGAAGTTGTCATGACGGTTTTACACGCAGGGGCAAAATTCGGAGGGGCGGGATATAAAGTCGCCGGTGGGCTGCATGGGGTCGGGGTATCGGCAGTTAACGCGCTCTCTGAATGGTGCGAGGTGGAAGTTAAGCGCGCAGGAAAGGTGCATTTTCAGCGCTACGAAAAAGGTGCTCCAATCGCACCGGTGAAGGTCATCGGGAAAGCTCCCAAGGGGGAAACGGGAACGAAGACCACGTTTGCCTTTGATCGAACGATATTTAAAGGGGATTTGGATTACCGCTTTGATTCGCTTGTCCAACGATTTCGAGAAATGGCATTTGTCACCCGCGCGATAAATATTCACTTCGTCGATGAACGCGATGGTCGGGAAATGACATTTTACTTTGAAGGCGGGATTATTGCCTTTGTTAGTTACCTAAACCGCAATCGTGATGTGCTCCACCCGATCGTTTATGTCGACTCTGAAGTCAACGGCACTGGAATTGAAGTGGCGCTGCAATACACAAATGCATTTTCAGAGTCGGTTTATTCCTTTGCGAATACGATTAATACGGTGGATGGTGGAACCCATCAAACCGGGCTGAGGGCGGCAATAACGAGAACAATCAATGATTATGCGCGCAAGCATAAATTTCTAAAGGATGGGGACCCGAATTTTTCCGGAGACGACACACGCGAAGGACTCACGGCAATCGTCTCGATAAAACATCGCGATCCGCAATTTGAAAGTCAGACAAAAGTTAAGTTGATGAATGCCGAAGTGCAGACCCAAGTCCAGCAGGTATTAGGAGATGGACTAAGTGTATTCCTCGATGAGAATCCTCGGGCAGCTAAAGCGATCATTCAGAAATGTTTGACTTCAGCGCGTGCACGCGACGCAGCTCGTAAGGCGCGCGATCTGGTCATTCGAAAAAGCGCGTTGGAAAGCCTTACGCTTCCAGGAAAACTTGCCGATTGTTCCGAGAGAGATCCCAATAAATGTGAACTCTACATCGTTGAGGGAGATTCAGCTGGTGGATCCGCGAAACAGGGACGCGATCGTCATTTTCAGGCTATTTTGCCACTGAGGGGAAAAATCCTCAATACTGAGAGAGCGCGACTGGATAAGATTTTATCCAACAACGAGGTCAGGGCCTTAATATCCGCGTTGGGAACATCGATCGGCGACAATTTCAACCTCGAGGGATTGCGTTATGGCCGCGTAATAATCATGACGGATGCCGATGTGGATGGCAGTCATATCCGCACCCTGTTGTTGACCTTTTTCTTTCGCTACATGCACGAGCTCATTGAGCAAGGCCACCTCTATGTGGCCCAGCCACCCCTCTATCAGTTGCGTTACAAGAAGAAGGTTGAATATGCCTACTCCGAGGTCGATCGCGAACGAATCATAAAGAGCTTCAAGGCTGATGCAGACAAGATTAAAATCCAGCGCTACAAGGGTTTGGGCGAAATGAACCCTGACCAGCTATGGGATACAACCATGGATCCTGCAACGCGCACGCTGCTCCTGGTAATGATCGAGGACATGGCTGCGGCGGATCGAACCTTCGATATGCTTATGGGGGTAAAGGTACCTCCACGCAGGCGCTTCATACAGACGCATGCGCGCGAAGTCAGAAATCTGGATGTCTAGCTTGATTAAGCAGCAAGCCGGCACAGCAGCCTTTCCATGGGAGAGCGCCTCTCGCTGATTAAAGGAAGCGGGCTACCCACTCGAATGCCTAAAACACTCAAGATGACCTCATCATCATTATGATGCTGTGCACGGAGGCATGGGAAAAAGACGGCTTCACCGGGAGATAGTCTGCTCTTGATCGAACAAGAAAAACGACCGCTTCGTATCCTGGTGTTGTGTGTAGGTAATTCCTGCCGATCGCAGATGGCCGAGGCTTGGTTCCGCAGTTTGTCTGCGGCGATGATCCACGTTCGCAGCGCGGGCATTGAACCTTCGGGGTATATCCATCCAATGGCCGAAGAAGTGATGCTGGAGCGTGGCGTTTCATTGGGCAATCAATCTTCGAAATCGGTCGATCGATTTGTAAATCAGCGTTTCGATTATGTCATAACCGTTTGCGCAGAAGCTGAAGACGCATGCCCTGTTTTTCCTGGCGCCGCCGAGAAAATTCATTGGGATTTTAAGGATCCCGCCAGATCGAAGGGTTCCGAATCGGAAAGGTTAGAAAAATTTCGCCAGGTGCGTGATGAGCTGCAAAATAAAATCGCCGAATTTCTACAGCAACTCAATCCGGATACGCATCCTGATCCGCAATCTTCACTGACGCTTTAGCAGTTCTTCTCCATCACAATTCTCCTTTGGCGATTTAATTCGTGTTGGCTCTCTTTTCTTCACAGGCAACTACCCGGCCAATCAAATGGGTGTGCGAATTTGATTGCCGCCGCGACGCGGATCTGAAATTCCCACGAGCCTAAGGAACCCAGTGCAGAAATACCTCTAAAATTCGCAAATTTTGTTCGAAATCAGTCGTCCCGTGTGTGGACAGTTCGATTTCTACTGTGGGAATCCCCGCATTTGCAGCCCAATCGGCCATGGTGCCGGTGTAGTGACAGTTGCCCAAAATCGGCGGGTATGGATAGGTGCTGACGGAAGCGACGGCTTGCGCTAATCCCACGGAAATTTTATTTTCCGGAAATCCACCAGCAAAGATCCCTAACCCAGCCGAGTGATAACTTATGAGCGCGGCGATATCCTCCTGGATGATGAAAGTTCGTAGCGCCTTGGTCTCTGGTTCAGATCCCGGAAATCGACCGCCAGTTAGCTGGACCAAATTCCAACACCCACCTTTGGGTAATTCCGATTGCCAATCTCTATTCCAATTCCTATTTAAATCCACAGCATTGGCGTTTCCACGGCCCAATGGACCTCTTTCCAAAGCTGCGCCATCTGGATTAAGCGCGCGTAATATGTTGAGGCTGATTTTCTCAGGTATCGCGTCTGGATTTCGACTCAAATGTGCGATCAACTCTTCCGCCAGGGCAATTGTGTTCCATTCATAACCTCCGTGAATGCCAGCAACAATCATCAGATTGCGAGATCCATTTCCAAATTGATAAATTTCGAGCGGACGTCCTTCAATCGACTTTCCAATGATCAGAGGCTCATTTGCTGCCAATTCCGTTGCATCGGACGATGTGAGCGCACTGGGATTGGAGAGCTCTTCTCCTGCGCTAAACCTAAATTGCGGAGTTGCAGTCCATTCAGAAGGAAGTGATTGAGCAGGCGGGGGAGGAGTATTAACGCGTGGTCCCTCAGGGTCATTGACAACATTCTTACTTACGATGCATCCTACTAGCAGAGGGATCGAAAGCAAGTGAAAAAGCCAGGACCATATTTGGGGGAATCGGCTTTTTTTGCGTCTTCCCCCAGGAACTCGTAAATTAATTTTTGATCTCGCTCCGGAAAGTGTGTTGAGCTGTTTAAGCATACCTCAAGTATTTTACTCAAATAGGGTTTTTGAACCACAGAGGATTGACGGATGGTGAGTATTCGCAAAAACGGAGATCACGCCAACGATAAAAATCCAACACCTGGGCCGATTACCAGACTACGGTGGTCAAAGCAAACGGGCTTTGCTACAATTGAGACTACCCAACGATCAGCATTTTATTCGGTCAAACAATACATGCCTCTTCAGCCAAGCGATGTATTAAAGGACCGTTATCGCATTGAGGATATCCTGGGTCAGGGCGGCATGGGGGCAGTTTATCGTGCTCAGGATATGAATCTCGGTGTGGACGTAGCGGTCAAAGAGAACCTCTTCATAACCGACGAGTATGCTCGTCAATTTCGGCGTGAGGCAAATATTCTCGCTAGCCTTCGGCATCCGCATCTTCCCCGAGTGACGGACCATTTTGTAATCGAAGATGAAGGTCAGTACCTTGTCATGGATTATGTCAAGGGGGAGGATTTACGCGATCTACTTGAGAAAAGCGATGTAATTGCCGAAGAGCAAGCACTGCCCTGGTTCTTGGAGATCTGTGATGCTTTGGCCTATTTGCATACACGGACGCCTCCCATTCTGCATCGAGACATCAAGCCAGGGAATATTAAAATTACGCCGGATGGCCACGCAATACTTGTGGACTTCGGCTTGGCGAAAATTGTCGAGGGAGGATCAAAAACAACCACGGGGGCAAAGGCGATGACGCCCGGATTTTCTCCTCCAGAGCAGTATGGAACAGGCTCCACAGATGCGCGCACAGATGTTTATTCACTTGCGGCAACTCTCTACGCTACGTTATGTGGTGCAATTCCGGAAGATGCCCTCGAGCGGGCGATGGGCAGAGAGATTCTGACCCCGCCGCGCAAGTGGAATCCAAAAATCAGTTCGGGTGTCGCCCGCGCGATTGAGAAAGCGCTTTCCATTCCGCCAAGTGATCGTTATCAATCGATCATGGAATTCGCGGGTGTCTTGAATGCCGCAAGTTTATCTCACCACACTACACTGTCGCGAAGACTAAATTACTTGGTTCCTTCATCTCGTAAATTCGGACCCTCGGAAACGTCGCCTTTGCGCACTCAAACCGAAACGATTTCAGAGCGCCGACGCCTTTTTCCGATGCTGGCGCTATTCCTCACCGTACTATTTATCGCACTTGGGGTCGCACTAACCCAGACAGATCTCGGACTGCGTCTGGATGTGTTTCTGGAATCACCCACCTTAATCCCACCCACCGCTCCGATACCCACGCCCGAGGCATCAAGCACACTTTCCACCGAATCGGCCCCCCTGTTTTTGCCGACGGATACATTAACGATTGATGCAAATCCAGTTGTGACTCCCACGCCAAGTCCCTCCGAAGAGGCGACTGTCACCCCGACTCCGGCGGCGACGGCAATTGGTGGCGGGATGGGTCAACTCGCCTTTGCTTCGATTCAAAATGAGCAGCCACAAATTTATTTGATAAATATCGATGGCACCGGGATGACGAAACTGACGGATATGCCCGATGGGGCCTGCCAACCATCTTGGTCGCCAGATGGTATGCGACTTGCGATAACCTCTCCCTGTTTGCGTAGTCGTGATCGTTATCAAGGATCAAGTATTTGGATCCTTTCGATCGATACTTTGGAACTCATTCAGCTTCCAACGATACCGGGAGGAGGGGATTTTGATCCGGCTTGGGATCCGAGTGGCGAAAAAATCGCATTTACGAGCATCCGGGATGGTTATTCTCAGCTGTACGTCATTAATGTTGACGGGAGCGATTTGGAAAATCTCACTGCAAGATTTACCCCGCACTCACAGCCGGTGTGGGATCCGAGGGGCACCAACCTTATCCTCACGGGCGAACGAGATTTTCAAACGGAGATCCTCATTATGGATTCAGGTGGTAAAGATGAACTGGTCATTTCCGTTCCCGGTGGTCAAGGTCATGCGCATGCGGACTGGTCCAAAGACGGACAATTCGTACTCTACGAAAGAATTTTAAGTGGCATCCCACATTTGGTGGCGAAGCGTTTCGAGGATCGGGAAGAAGTGGCCTTGCAGATTTGCCCAGAAGGGCCGCGCGCCAATCAACCCATGGCAGAGGGTCGATGGTCTCCGGATTCGCAATGGATCATTTTTGAAACTTGGCCAGATGGGATTGCGCACAATCTTGGATTGATGACCGCCAATTGTACCAATTATGTCGAGCTTACCGACGCAAGTACGTATGATTACGATCCTGCCTGGCGACCACAAACTTCGGTGACTTCATCTGAGTAACCCCAAATTCCTCCGGTAATTATGGGAAAATAATCGTAAAAACGGAGGATGGATTTCCTTTGTTTGGCAAACACGCCTAAGCTGTAAGTAGACGCAGTGCCTGTGATCGATGCAGGGAAAAAATCTTGACAGCATGAGAGGGAGGGCCATTCATAATGACAGCCAGGATCATCGATGGTGAAGCCATCGCCGCTGAAATTAGAGTGTCGTTAAAGCGGGAGGTAGAAAAATTACTGCTTTCTGGAAAATCGCGGCCGGGGTTGGCTGCAGTTTTAGTCGGGGATGACCCCGCATCGCATACCTATGTGCGTTTGAAACGCAAGGCGAGTGCCGAAGTTGGCATCGAGTCCGTTGCCCAAGAACTGGCTGCCGATTCTTCGCAAGAGCAGATCGAAAATCTTGTTCATGAATTGAATGCCGATCCAACGATCCATGGAATCCTGGTTCAACTTCCACTACCGCAGGGGATAGATGAAGAGGCCGTCTTGGGCGCAATCTCAATCGAAAAAGATGTCGATGGCTTTCACCCGCTTAATATTGGAAAACTCGCAATGAAGGGGCGTGAGCCACTTTTTGTTCCTGCCACTCCTGCAGGCTGTATCACGTTGTTGAAAAGCGCTGGGGCTACACTGCAAGGTGCAAACGCCGTCGTGGTCGGCCGCTCCAATATTGTGGGCATGCCGGCAGCCTTGCTCCTGGTCAGGGAGAATGCCACGGTCACGATTTGCCATTCCAGGACAAAGGATTTGCAATCCGTCTGCCGAAACGCTGATATTCTTATCGCCGCAATCGGTCGAGCGGAGATGATCCGTGGGGACTGGATAAAGCCGGGTGCATTTGTGATCGATGTTGGTACAAATCGGGTGGATGATGCTTCAAAAGAACGCGGCTACCGACTCGTTGGCGACGTTGCATTTGACGAAGCAATTGAAGTTGCGCAGGCGATCACCCCTGTTCCCGGCGGTGTCGGGCCAATGACTATCGCGGGTTTGCTGCGTAATACACTCCAATCGGCCCAACGATTGCAAGGCTACATGGGTGAAGCGATGTTGTGAAATTGTCTGACATTTGACCCCTCAGAGAAGCGGTGTTAAAATTTTTGCCACTTGGTTAGGGAGGAACTATGGCATCGCTCCTTGTTCGCCACGCAAGACTCTTGGTTACCATGGATGAGGAGCGGCGCGAAATCCCCGATGGTGGATTTTATGTCGAGGATGGTTTTATCAAAAGTGTGTCCGTTACAGCGGACCTACCCTCCGAAGCGGATGAAATCTTAGACTTTCACAACTACATCGTTCTCCCCGGATTAATCAATACCCATCACCATTTTTATCAGACTTTGACCCGCGTTATCCCTTCGGCGCAAGATGTTGGTCTTTTTCAATGGCTTCTGGCCCTTTATCCTATTTGGGCGAATCTGCGGCCTGAAGATATACGCATTTCTACACAGCTTGCTCTTGCAGAATTGGCACTCTCGGGATGCACGACGACCTCCGATCATCTTTACCTATTCCCCAACGCTTGCCGGTTGGACGATGAAATCGAAGCCGCGCAGACCACGGGCCTCCGTCTTCATGCCGCGCGCGGATCCATGAGCCTCGGTGAGAGTCTCGGGGGCCTGCCTCCAGACAGCGTGGTCGAGACGGAGGAAGCGATACTAAAAGATTCGCAGCGCATAATCGAGACCTATCATGATCCCGATCCAGGGTCCATGCTCCAAATTGTTGTTGCTCCAACATCGCCATTTTCTGTAAGCCCCGACCTGATGAAAGAAACTGCCGCACTGGCGCGCGCCTACAACGTGAAAATGCACACTCATCTTGCCGAAACATTGGATGAGGAACAGTTCTGCCTCGAACTTTATGATCATCGTCCGGTCGCTCTCGCCGAATCGCTGGATTGGTTCGGAAGTGATGTTTGGTTTGCCCATGCCGTTCACGTCGACGGGGATGAAATCAAACGGATGGGTGCTGCGGGGGTCGGGGTAGCGCATTGTCCTACCTCCAATATGCGTTTGGCCTCTGGAATTGCTCCCGTGGAACGATATATGGATGCTGGGGTAAGTGTGGGTCTTGGGGTCGATGGTTCGGCGAGTAACGATAGTTCCCATATGCTGGCAGAAACGCGCCAGGCCATGCTCATGGCACGTTTAGGATCCACAACTTCCGGTTCAAACACAGAAGACGGCAAGCTGTTTAGCGCGCGGCAGGCGCTGGAAATAGCGACATTGGGTGGAGCGAAAGTCCTCGGCAGAGAGGATATCGGCGCACTTCGACCGGGCATGTGTGCCGATTTTATTGCCATAAATTTGGAGCGTATCGAATTTGCAGGCGCCTTGCATGATCCTGTCGCCGCCCTACTATTTTGTCATCCCGGGCATGTTGATCATGTTTACGTTCACGGCAAAAGTGTCGTCAAAAATGGACGTTTTACCCGGCTTGACCTCGACAAACTTGTTGCAGAGCATAATCAAGCTTCAAAAAATTTGATCAACCGATCCAATGCTCGCTAAGAAGTAGCAAAGTGGAGGCTGCGCTCGATGGACGCCAAACAGCATTCTAAAATGACGCGTAATCTTGTGGATGTTGCCATGGGTCGTTCCCCGGCGGATTGTGTGATCCGGGGGGGTAAATGGGTAAGTGTGCAATCTGGGGAGATCGTCGAGCACATCGACATTGCGATTCTTGGTGAACGGATTGCCTATGTCGGCGCGGATGCCGGGCACACTATCGGAGCAGAGACAAAAATCGTTCAAGCAGAAAATCGATACCTGGTCCCGGGATTGCTCGATGGGCATATGCACGTTGAATCGGGAATGATCACAGTGACTGAAGTCGTGCGAGCCGTGCTGCCGCATGGAACCACTGGTATCTTCATTGATCCGCATGAAATTGCTAATGTGTTGGGAATGGATGGAGTGAAGATGATGGTTGATGAAGCCCATGATCAACCCATCCATGTCTGGGTTCAAGTCCCTTCTTGTGTCCCTTCCGCACCAGGATTGGAAACGGCCGGGGCGGAAATTGGTCCCGAGGACGTTGCACGGGCCTTAACATGGCCAGGCATTATCGGCTTGGGTGAAATGATGAATTTCCCCGGTGTGTACTCTGGGGACGAATGGTTGCACGCCGAAATGGCGGAAACATGGCAGGCTGGGAAGGTAATCGGCGGGCATTATGCCTCTTCGGACCTGGGGATTCCTTTTCATGGCTATATCGCAGGCGGCGCGCAGGATGACCATGAGGGAACGCGCCTGCAAGATGCAGTGGCCCGAGTTCGACAAGGGATGAAAGTTATGATGCGGGATGGCTCGGCATGGAAAGATGTAGACCAACAAATCCGCGCGGTGACGGAGCTGGGTCTGGATCCGAGGCACTTCATCCTGGTGACGGATGATAGTCATGCCGGCACTTTAGTGAATGAGGGGCACATAAACCGAGTCGTGAAACATGCCATTTCTCTGGGTACGGAACCTATCGTCGCCATTCAAATGGCGACCTTGAACCCTGCGGAGCATTTTGGGGTTGCGCGTGATGTGGGACAAATAGCGCCGGGGCGTTATGCGGATATTTTGCTCGTGCGCGATCTTGAGAATCTTTCGATTGAAACTGTCTTTGCCAAGGGGACATTGACGGCGCAAGATGGAGAGCTAACCATTGATCTTCCAGCATACGATTTTCCTCCATCCGCTAAAAATTCCGTCAAATTGGAAAGAGAATTAAATGCACGCGATTTTGTAATTGAGGCGCAGTCAAGCGCGGAAGGTATTGTTAATGTGATCGGGGTAGTTGAATATCAAGCGGCTACTCAACATTTGCAGATCAAGATGATGCCAGAGAATGGCGAGTATAAGGCAGATAATACGCGCGATCTGGCCAAAGTTGCGTTGGTCGAGAGGCATCATAAGACTGGCGAAGTGCGATTGGGTTTCGTGCAGGGTTTTGGATTCACAGCGCCATGTGCAGTCGGCTCCACAGTGGCGCATGATGCACATCACATGTTGATTGTCGGCACGGACGATGCCAACATGGCGCAAGTAGCGGGTGAACTTCAACGTGTGGGGGGCGGGCAGACCATCGTGCTCAATGGCAAGACCATCGCCATGCTTGAGCTGCCGATTGCGGGCTTAATGTCGGATGAGAGAGCAGATGTGGTCGCAGAAAAAACGGAAAATTTGCTGCAGGGATTTCGTCTTTGTGGTTGCAAACTCAACAGCCCCAATATGCAGTTGAGTTTGCTTTCATTGGTTGTTATTCCCGCGTTGCGAATTTCGGATAAGGGTTTGGTAGACGTCGAAAAGTTTGAACTAATTCCGTTGGTTGAATGAGTGTAAAGAGGGCGGACGATTGGTCGGAGGGAATATTATTTCCCTGAAGGAGACATCTGGAGGAAGTGACTAGCCCTACGGCAACACGCCAGTCCTTGTATCGACAAACGACGGCCGCGCTGAGTGAGATCCTGGCGAAAAGTGAACCTGGTAGCTTTTTGCCCTCTGAACCAAGTCTGGCTGGGGAACTGGGTGTATCGCGGGCAACCCTTCGTGACGCCTTGCGTACATTCGAAAATCAAGGCCTGATAGTGCGCAGAAGAGGGATCGGTACGTATGTCACTACGCCCCCGAAGGCAATCGATGCGGGACTGGAGGTTTTGGAAAGTGTCGCACCCTTGGCAAAAAGGTTGGGGTTTGAAGTCGAAATGAGTAACCTAACCTATCGGTGGAAGAGACCAGGCCATCGGATGAAGAGATATCCATTTTCGAAATTCCGTCTAATCAATCGATGGTAACAATTTCAAGAATCGTACATGTGGAAGGCATTCCTGCTGCCTACCTTGTGGATGTCCTACCCAGGATTATTTGCCGAAAAAGTTTTCAAGGGATTCATTTAAGAGTACCATCCTCGACTTATTCTTGGAGCGGGATGATACTGAGCTTGGCTACTCGCGAACGAAAATTGCCGCGATCGGGGCTTCGCAAAAATTGGCCGACGATCTAGCCATCAAACGTGATTCTGTGCTTTTGCGACTGGAAGCCATCTTGTACACCAAGGATTGGCGCGCGATCGATCACTCGCTCAGCTATTTTCTACCCGATATTTTTCGCTCTCATGTCATGCGTACAGTGGAAATTTAATTGCCCTGCCGGGGATATACGCATGGCAGCAAATCGATATTAAAAATACCAACGAAGGAGATTTTTCATGCGAAGTTTTATGGGACGCGATATTCTTTCATTGAAGGGATTTGAAAGGGAGGAATACTATCGTGTATTCGAGATTGCTGATCGCCTTGCTCCGATCGCGCGGGATAGGCGCAACACAGACCTGCTAAAACACAAAACGCTGGTGACCGCCTTTTACCAACCCAGTACACGCACACGGCTGGCTACCGAAGCAGCGATGCACAGACTCGGCGGACATGTTGTCGGATTTTCAGACGCAAAAATGACCCGCGCGGGAGATTTCTATCAAGAATCGATCAAAGACACTGTGCACATGTTGGAATTTTATGGGGATGTGATTGCGATGCGTCATTTTCAGCAGGGCGCCCCCGCGGAAGCGGCCAAATGGGCCAGTGTGCCTGTGATTAATTGTGGGGATGGCTGGGGGGAGCATCCAACCCAGGTTCTCACCGATATGTACACGGTTTTGAAAGAAAAAGGGACATTGGATGGTCTCAATTTCCTACTTGTTGGCGACATGCGTATGCGCACGATGCATTCGATCTCTTATGCCATGTCGCAATTTGACATTCGGCCAACCTACATCTCTCCGCCGGATATGTCGCTCACGGATGATTTTAAGCTGGAATTGGACGCGATTAACCTAAATTATCGCGAGGTGGAGCATATTGATGAGGCCATTGCCGAGGCCGACGTGATCTACATGGAGCCTGTAGTGCAGCCCGACTATACCAAATCGCTTGATGAACGATCTGGGGAAGTTGGGGTTACGGCAGCAAATTATCAGGTGACCAACAAACTCATGCGCAAGGCGAAAAGCGATGCCATGATCCTGCATTCGCTCCCCCGCATGGATGAATTGTTGGAAGAAGTTGATAACACCCGCCACGCGAGATATTGGACAGAAGCCTTCAATGGTGTGGTGATGCGCATGGCGCTTTTAGCATTGGTGTTGGGTGCGGTTGAGTAAAGAAGCATCCTAATGAAGGTCGGGATTCCATTCCAGACCGAAAAGGTGGAGGCTAGAGACTGGAGACTGGAGATTTGGCATGGCCAAAGTTAGGAAACCGGATCAAGATACTTGGATAACATGCTTTTTAAGCTGATCCCCGGTCCCTGATTACTTATTACTGATTCCTAGGAGAGATTATGCAAACTGATCTGCGTGGCCGTGATCTTATCGGCGATCTCGATTTCAGCCGAGAGGAGGTTGAGACAGTCCTTGAGGTTGCCTTTGATCTAAAGCGCAAACGGGCCCTGGGTGAAACGCATGCCTATTTGCGCGATAAGGTATTGGCGATGTTATTTTTTTTCAGCAGCACCAGAACACGCGGCTCGTTTGAGGCAGGTATGGCGCAGCTTGGCGGCCATGCCGCATTCATCGAATCGCGGACGACTCAAATTTCGCATGGGGATACGGAGCGAGAATTGGGTGATATCTTCGGCCGGTATTTTGATGGCATTGCGATCCGCCATGTGGACTGGGGTATTGGAAACGACTATTTAAACAATGTAGCAGAGGCATCACGAGTGCCGGTGTTTAATATGCAGTGCGAAAAGTACCATCCATTTCAGATTCTTGCTGATTTAATGACCATAATCGAGAAAAAGGGTCGTGATTTGCGGCGCAAGAAAATGGTCGTCTCTTGGGCCTACGCCGCCTCGTACCAGAAGCCGATTTCAGTACCTCAATCGCTGATTCTGCAAATGCCGCGCTTTGGGCTGGACCTCGTGCTTGCTCATCCGCCGGAATTTTCTCTCGATCCAGATTTCATGCAACAGGCCAAGGATCTGGCGAAGAAGAGCGGCACGACGTTTGAAGAAACTGATAATATGCTTGATGGCTTCAAAGACGCAGATATTGTATATGCAAAATCATGGGGTCCATTGTTCACCACACGGGATCAAGAGGCGGGTAAGAAAATTCAAGATAAATACAAGAATTGGATCACAGACCAAGAGAAATTAGCAAGCGCACATCCCGACGCAATATACATGCATCCTCTGCCGGCTGATCGCAATATTGAGGTTACAGATGGCGTGCTGGATGGATTGCAAAGTGTCGTCTTTGATCAGGCTGAAAATAGACTGCATGTGCAAAAGGCAGTCATGGCGTTAACGATGCGCTAAATATTTATCGATAGGGGTACTATGGCAAATAACAACAAAGTTGCAGTAGTGGCGGTGGGTGGCAATTCATTAATTCCGGATAAATTGAAAAAGACCATACCGGATCAATATGCTGCGGCTTACGAATCGATGACGCATATTGTTGATATGATTGAAGATGGGTGGAACGTTGTCATTACGCATGGCAATGGTCCCCAGGTTGGATTCATCCTACGCAGAGCCGAGCTAAGTCTGCATGAGTTGCATCCCGTTCCATTGGATTACTGCGGCGCAGATACACAGGGCGCGATTGGCTACATGTTTCAGCGGGCACTGCATAATGAATTTCGCAAACGCGGTATGAAAAAGCAAGCGACTACGTTGGTGACTCAGGTGTTGGTGGATCGTGAGGATCCCGCATTTGCAAAACCCTCAAAACCAATAGGCGCCTTTATGGATGAACCCACTGCGGTACAGCGGAAAGAGTCTGATGGATGGGCAGTGATGGAGGATGCGGGCAGGGGGTGGCGTAGGGTTGTTCCTTCACCGCTCCCAAAGCGGATAATTGAGCGCGACGCGATCAAGGAACTTATCGATTCTGGCTTTGTCGTGATCGGGGTTGGCGGAGGTGGAATCCCGGTCATCGAAGATGAGCAGGGAGATCTAGTCGGCGTCGAGGCGGTGATTGATAAGGATTTTGCCTCTGCGCTGCTTGCCACAAGTATCAATGCCGATCTGCTTCTCATCTCGACTGCGATTGAAAAAGTCGGTTTGAATTGGAATCGACCCAATGAGAGCTATATTGACGAGATGACCTTAGCTGAAGCAAAAGCGTACATCGAAGAAGGCCAGTTTGCCCCAGGAAGTATGCAGCCCAAGATTGAATCCATCGTCGGCTTTTTGGAACGCGGGGGCAAACGCGCGCTCGTTACGGATCCAAAAAATATCGGGCGTGCACTGAAGGGTGAAACCGGGACACATATCCTAGGCTGAGCAAAGAAAATTATATGCAAGTGGAGAGAGGGAGGTGACACAGAACGAGAATTCCTTTTTTTGACCTCGTGTTCATTGTAGAGTAAACGTTATGGAGGAGTTTGTTATGTTTCGTAACAGGCTATGGCAATTTGCCATTATGATGCTAGTGTTTTCACTGGGACTTGTTGCATGCGCGAGCACTGCTGAAGAGGCCCCCGAACTCGTAGGCGGCTTTGAGATTCCCACAGTCGAAGAGGGAAGCTTTAATGTCGCCATGGTGCTTATTGGTCCACACGATGATGGTGGGTGGTCACAAGCGCATTTTGAAGGACTCGAATTCGTCGAAGCGAATATCGACAATGTTCATACAGCCTTCATCGAAAATGTTCCCGAAGGCGCCGACTCGGAACAAATCTTCCGCAGCCTCTCGCGTAAGGGATTTGATCTGATTTTTGGCACTTCCTTCGGCTATATGGATCCCATGGAAACCGTGGCCGATGAATTTCCCGACACAATGTATATCCACATCAGCGGTATTAAATCCAACACCACTAACTTCGGCAATCTCTTCGGCGCGATGGAAAACATGAAGTATTTGGCCGGAATGTTGGCAGGTGCGCGCGCACAAATGGATGGCAATCCCAAGTTAGGCTATATGGCAACCTTTCCAATTCCGGAAGAATTGCGCTTGGGAAATGCGATTGCACTAGGGATGAGACGCACATGCCCTGAGTGCACGATGGATATTCGCTGGATTAACACCTGGCACGACCCCATTCTCGAAAAAGAAGCTGCTGCATCATTATTTGACGCCGGTGCACAAGTTGTATTCACTGGAGCAGATACACCGGCAGTAGCAGACGTAGCTCAGGAAAAAGGCAAATGGGGCGTCACGTACGACTGGGATGGATCGTGCAAGATCGACGCCTGCCTCACAGCACCCTATTGGGTGTGGGGACCGGTCTATGAGGGGATAACGCAAGGTGTTATCGATGGTACCTACCAGCCCGGTTGGGATTATTTCGATGCTGATACTGGCGCCTTGGGCCTTTACGGGTTCATGGAAGGCGAAACCCTGCAACCTGGTGTCGCAGAACTTCCAGCAGAGGTGATCGCAGAAGTCCGCGGTCTCATTGCAGCTACCCTCGCGGGATCATTCACGCGCTTTGACGTCTTCTCGGGCCCCATCTATGACAACCAGGGGAATCTCATTGTTCCCGCTGGAGCAGCTCTCGAGCAAGTTGATCTCGATGCTTTTCCAGAGTTTGATCTCGGTTGTGAGTATTGTATGAAATGGTGGGCTGAAGGGATCACGGCAGAGTTGCCGTAACAAGCGGTTCCTTTACAGCAGCGGGTCGGCCATCTAAATCGTGCCGACCCGCTCTGTAATTGAAAGTGAGTTCAGCCACTTTTAGCAAAGGAGCAGTATGGAAAGTTCAGTCAATGCAGTTGAGATGAAATCCATCACGAAGCGATTCCCAGGCGTGCTGGCAAATGACGCGATCGATTTTACATTACGCAAAGGGGAAATCCATGCTCTTCTCGGAGAAAACGGCGCCGGGAAGAGCACATTGATGAATTGTCTCACAGGCCTCTATAACGCGGAGCATGGGGCAATTCTGATTAACGGCGACGTGATGCTCTTTCGCTCCCCACGCGATGCCATTGCACATGGCATTGGGATGGTACATCAGCATTTTATGCTTGTCCCTTCCCAAAGCGTCACAGAAAATGTGCTCCTTGGCCTCGACGAACCCCGTTTTCGATTAAACCTGAGTCATTATGATGTAAAAATTGCCGCGATGGGAAAACAATATGGTCTTGAAATTGATCCACAAGCGAAGATTTGGCAATTATCCGTTGGTGA
This sequence comes from Chloroflexota bacterium, assembly GCA_022561215.1. Lineage (GTDB taxonomy): Bacteria > Chloroflexota > Anaerolineae > Anaerolineales > E44-bin32 > JADFRQ01. The sequence continues at coordinate 75,467 of JADFRQ010000009.1, forward strand.
ACAACAACGAGTGGAAATTATCAAGATACTTTATCGTGGAGCAACCATATTAATCCTGGATGAACCTACAGCCGTTTTAGCTCCCCAAGAAATAGAAGAATTATTCAAGACCCTGCGCGTCATGGCAGCAGAGGGAAAATCCATTATTTTTATTAGTCATAAATTGGATGAAGTGATGACCATTGCCGACCGCATCACGGTATTACGCAAGGGCAAGGTAACTGCCTCCGACGTCCTCGTGAGCGGCACAAACAAAGCGGAGCTCGCGCGTTTGATGGTTGGGCGGGACGTTCTTTTCGAACTGGAAAAAGAGCAACAAACGCCGGGGGAAATCGTACTGGCGATCGAGAATCTATCAGCGCAAAATGACAAAGGGCTTGCGGCACTGCGTGGGATTTCGCTGCATGTACGTGCCGGCGAAATTGTTGGTTTGGCAGGGGTTGCTGGAAATGGGCAGTCAGAATTAGCGGAAGTAATAACAGGGTTGCGGCGACCGACCGCGGGAAATGTGGTCGTGCATGGGCAAAGTATGGTTGGTGAAAGGGCAGCCAAGGTGGCTCCTGCGAGGGTTGTGCGCAGAATCATTGATGCCGGTGTAGCGCATATTCCTGAAGATCGAACGCATGTTGGCACCGCGCCAAATTTAAGTATCACGGACAATTTGATCATGAAGGCTTATCGCGAGGCGCCTATTGCTCAGGGATGGGCAATTAATCATCAAAAGGCGACGGAAACAGCCGAATCCCTGCGAGTATCCTACGAAATATTGGCTCCCACAGTCGAAACGCCCGCGCGTATGTTGTCGGGCGGAAATTTGCAGCGTTTGATTCTTGCGCGAGAAATATCCAGCGAGCCGAAACTGATGATTGCCATGCAGCCGACGCGCGGACTCGATGTCGGTGCAATTGAAAGCGTGCAGCGCATGTTGCTAGCCCAGCGCAAAGCAGGCGCCGCAATTTTATTGGTTTCAGAAGAACTTAACGAGCTCATTGCGCTATCGGACAGGATTTATGTCATCTATGAGGGCGAAATTATGGGAGAGATGAAGGAGGCAAAGACGGAGGAACTTGGTCTAATGATGACAGGTTCTAGGCAAGTGGATTCAGAGAAGATCGATCAGGGCCAGCGTGACAACAACTGAAAAAGTGCTCTCACGAGGTCTCCCATTCACATTACGGTTTGAGCAGCGAATGGACCAGTCTAAATGGCTGGGACTTGCGGTGTCCACAGGAGCCGTGGTTGTAGCTCTCATTCTGGGAGGTGTAATTCTATTCTTAGTCGGCGGAAATCCCGTGCGCACCTACATTTTTATGGCGAAAGCATCCTTTGGAAGTCTGGGCGTATTATCCGATACGCTCACCAAAGCCACGCCGCTGATTCTGACGGGCCTTGCCTGCGCGATTGCATTCCGAATGCGTCTTTGGAATATTGGGGCGGAGGGCCAGTTTTTCCTGGGGGCGTTCGGGGCGAGCGCCGTTGTGCTCACCCCCCTGCTGGGCGCCGATACTTCGCCCTGGATAATGCTGCCTGCAATGATGCTCGCCGGGGCTTTGGCCGGCGCGCTCTGGGGATTTATTCCTGGCTATTTGAAGGCGCGATTCGACGTGAACGAGATCATCTCTTCGTTAATGATGAACTACATTGCCATCGCGTGGAACAATTTTTTTATTTTTGCTGTCTGGTCAGAGGGCGGATTTCAAATGAGCCCACAATTCCCACGCTCTGCATGGCTCCCACGCCTGACAAATTACTCGCAGAGCGCGCCCATTCTCCAAGGCCTAACAACGCACATGGGCCTCATCATTGGCCTTGTCGCCGCAGTTATTATTTGGTGGATTGTTTTCCGCAGCCGCTGGGGTTATGAAATCCGTCTTATTGGGGATAACCCGCGCGCGGCACGTTATGCCGGAATAAATATTGCCCGCAATACGATTTTGGTCATGATGCTTTCAGGTGCTCTTGCCGGGTTGGCGGGGATGTCGGAAATTTCAGGCGTCGTTCACCGATTGCAAGGGTCCATCTCGCCTGGCTACGGCTTCACAGGGATTATCATTGCCTGGTTGGCCAAACTAAATCCGCTCATTATTATTCCGGTTTCCATCCTTTTTGGCGCCCTCATCTTGGCGGGTAGGGAAATCCAACCTTCGGGGATACCTACATTGCTCCAGGGGATCATTCTCGTCAGTCTAATAGCCAGCGATTTTCTTCTGCGCTACAAAATCCGCTTTACAAAAAGAACTCAGGAGGCCTGATCGATGGACCCGATCATTATTCTGCAGGCGGGTGTGGCCTCCGGCACCGTGCTTCTCTTTGCGACAATCGGGGAGCTCTTTGCCGAACGCTCCGGGGTTATGAATCTGGGTGTTGAGGGAATGATGCTCATTGGCGCCATGAGTGCGTTCAGTGTCGCCATTGCGACTTCAAATCCCTGGCTTGGGGTTCTGGTTGCTATGCTTGTTGCCGGCTTGTTGAGCCAGGTGCACGCCGTTATCACCATCCAATTTCAAGCCGATCAAGTTGTCAGCGGATTGGCGCTCACATTCCTCGGAACCGGATTAAGCCTGGTTTTTGGGGAGGGATTGAGTGCGGCGGGAGCGGTCTCCTTGCTCCCGAGTTATACCATTCCAGGATTAAGTGTTCTTCCCATCCTTGGCCCGATTTTATTCACCAACCAAAACATTTTAGTGTACCTGGGCTTTCTCACAATCCCGCTGACCTGGTACTACATCAATCGCACGCGTCAAGGGATGCATTTACGTGCCGTCGGAGAATTCCCGGCGGCAGCCGATGCACTGGGGATAAATGTCGCCCGGCTGCGCTACATTTACGTCTTCGTGGGAGGTCTTTTTGCCGGGCTTTCAGGAGCCGCCATTAGCCTGGCGATCTCTCCTGGCTGGTTCAGTCAACTCACTACATCAGGACAGGGGTGGATTGCAATCGGCCTGGTAATTTTTGCGCAATGGAATCCGATCCGGGCAGCTGTAGGCTCTTACGCTTTTGGTGCGCTGCGCAGATTGATCTTTGACATCCAGGGCCCGACAAAAATATTGGGATTGCGCAATCCGTTTTTCTACAATTCCTACCTGGGATTTTTCCTGCAGATGTTGCCCTTTGCCTTCACGATTATCGTATTGGTAATTGGTTCTCGAGAGGCAATGCGGAAACGTATAGGAGCTCCGGCTGCGCTTGGGTTACCCTATATTCGTGGAGAGCGAGGTCTTTAATTTGCAACCCCATTCTGGTTTTCGCTGTTCGCTATGCGGAGAGGAATATGGCCCCGCTGAAGTGCAGTACACATGCAAAAACGATGGCGGAAATTTAGATGTGGTTCTCGATCTTGAGTACATTCGAGAACATGCGACGCCGGGAAGCATACGTGCTTCCGGCGAAGCCTCGATCTGGCGTTACCTGCCGCTTCTTCCAATCGCCGATCCAAAACATGAGAACACGGCTTTCCGTGATGTAGGCTGGACTCCTATCTTCCGGGCGCGGCGTCTGGAAAAACGCCTTAAGCTGGAGAATGTATGGGTGAAGGACGACGGCCGCAATCCGACGGGGTCATTTAAGGATCGTGCGAGCGCCGTAGTCGTCGCCCAGGCCGCTGTTTTGGGAGCCGAAATGATCATCACCGCTTCCACGGGGAATGCCGGGGCCGCACTTGCTGGAATGGCGGCCGCCGTTCAAAGACCAGCAATCATTCTCGCCCCTAAAACAGCACCCCCGGCAAAAATCGCTCAACTGCTGATTTTTGGGGCACGTGTTTTTCTTGTCGACGGCAGTTATGATGAGGCCTTTGATCTCAGCATCGAAGCGGCCAACGAGTTCGGGTGGTATTGTCGCAACACGGGTTACAACCCCTTTACGGTGGAAGGGAAAAAGACCGCGGCTTTTGAAATTTGTGAGCAGCTTACCCTGCAGACGGGGGAAAGAAATGGCCGCCAATGGGTTTCACCGCAGGCCGTCTTTGTATCGGTCGGGGATGGCAATATAATCGCTGGCCTGCATAAAGGTTTCAAAGAGTTGCTGGAGTTGGGCTGGATCGAAAAAATCCCCAGGTTATTTGGGGTTCAATCGGCGGGTTCGGCGGCGATTTACAATGCATTTGTCGCCAATACGGAAAGTATTAAACCGGTGGTGGCGGCTACTTCGGCGGATAGTATCTCCTTGAACCT
>JADFRQ010000036.1 GCA_022561215.1 Chloroflexota bacterium
CGAGTCCGTACTTGAGGACGAGTGCTCCCACAAGCGCAATCAATATCTGCCACATGAATTTTGATCTTGCGCGCAATCCTTCTCCTAAAACGCGCCCTCGAATCCCCTTCCAGTCGTCCCAGGTTCCTAATAGCGCATTGGCCAGCAGCATGAATATTGGGAGAATTATGGAGCGCCCAAGTACGCTCAACGGCCCCAGGATGGAAACGATATTGAGACTGCCGGTGACGAGGAGCACCGGAATAACCACAAGCCAGCCCCCCATGGTTGGAGTTCCCATCTTTGTAAAATGCCGCTTTGGCGCGTCGATTCGTATTTGTTCGCCAAGCTTGAGCATACGCAGGACGCGGATTAAGGGCCCTCCCCAGATCACGGTGATCATAAATGTGAAACCACCGAGGGAAAGAGCAAGAGCGGTTTCTGTCATCCTTCGACCTCGAGTGCAGCTACAATCCTGTCCATTTCCATAGATCGCGAACCCTTGATCAAAACGACATCGCCTTTTCCTATGAGATCAAGCAGGTATTTTATGGCTTTGTCTTTATCATCAAGTTCGGTGACTTTAGACTTTGCCAATCCTGAAAGAATTGCCTCCTCGGCAATCCAGCGCGCACGTTTCCCGACCGTCACCAATTCGTCGGCCACAGCCGCTGCGCGCACACCCACCATTCGGTGGCCGCGTTCTTCGAATTCTCCAAGTTCGAGCATGTCCCCAAGCACCGCAATTCTCCTGCCATCGAGCTCCGCAAGCAGGTTTAAGCCCGCAATTACCGAGGAGGGCGCGGCGTTGTATGTGTCATCCAGCATCAGAGCTCCCCCGGGCCCTTGAACGGCGACCAGACGCAATTGGGTGTTGCTCGTTTGCAACCCTCTGACGATTTCTCCCCAGGATAGGCCTTCGACCAGACCGAGTGCAGCGGCGCGTAATGCTGTATGTACCGAATGTCGCCCCAGCAATGGCACCTTAATGTGCAGCACATCGCCCTGATAATGGATTACGAAGCGCACACCCTTCAAGCCCAATCCCTCAATTTCACTCGCCCATAGATCGGCTTGTGGTGACAAGCCATAATTAAAAATTCGCGCCTGCGTACGGGATGCCATCTCACGCACCAGCGGCTCGTCATAATTAAGGATGGCAACACCTTCCGGAGCTGGCGGGAGAGATTCGACGAGTTCCCCTTTCCCCTGCACAATAGCTTCCAGGCTACCGGCGCGTTCCATATGAACATGGCTGATATTCGTAATCATCCCCACTTGCGGTTTGGCGATTTTCGAAAGAAGCGCGATTTCCCCTGGAACATAAAACCCCATTTCTAGGATCGCGCGCTCATGCTCCTCGGTGAGGCGCAGGAGACTCATGGGCAGACCAATTTCATTGTTCAGGTTCCCGGGATTTTTTATCGTTCGGAATTTCGTGCTCAGAACTTCAGCGGCCACTTCCTTCGTCGTGGATTTGCCTACACTTCCGGTGATGCCCACGACACGAATATCCAATTGCTCGCGCCAGAATTCGGCGATTATTTGCAGCGCCGTGATCGTGTTTTCTACATGCAGGCAAATGGGAAGCTCGAGATTCTCAATCTCGAGGCTTGAAGCTGGATGGCGCAAATCGAGATAGTTCAGGCCATTGCCAACTGGCCTTTCGATCAGAGCGGCGATAGCTCCGCGAGCAAAAGCCTCTTCGACGAAATCATGGCCATTCGTTTGGCTTCCTTTGATAGCGATAAACAACGCGCCAGGGATGATGTGGCGTGAGTCGGTAGAAGCATCCGTAATCGGCTGGGCATGTGCATCCGCTCTTTGGCCGGTTAGCGCTTCCAAAATATTTCCTAATTTCAACATTGGCAATTAATTCCCCACAAAGAGACTTGCAGCCTGGTTAATTTCACGATTCGGAGGGATCTCCAATTGAATCACCAGGCGCTCGACAATTTCTTTGAATGCTGGCGCCGCCACCTCGGATCCCCACGGCGATAGCGTAGGTCGGTCCAGGCGAACATAAACGACAAAGGCAGGATCCTCGACGGGCCCCCACCCGATGAAGGATGCGACCGTGAAATTTGGATCGTAGCCAAATTCTGTCGGGATTTGGGCAGTGCCGGTCTTTCCGGCCATTGTGTAACCGGGCACCACGCCGAGGCCTCCGTCTCGTTCGAGCGCATTGGAAAGCATAAGTGTCATCTCCCGTGCGGCTTGCTCGGAAATGGGCCTTCCCAAGACATTCGCCTTTGGCCAATAGACCCCTTTGGGGCCCGCCACCTGGAGAACAATGTGCGGTTGAATCATCTCACCGCCATTGGCCACCGCTCCAAAAGCCGTAATTAATTGAATGGGGGTAACGGATACACCCTGTCCAAAAGAATTTGTGCCTAAATCAGCTTCGGTCCACATTGGATGTCTGGGGGTGCGCAGGCTGCCAGGCACCTCGCCCGCTAAATCGATCCCCGTCAGGGAGCCAATTCCGAAATCCTGCATGGCGGCGTAAAAACTGCCTGCCCGAAGGCGGTTCGAACCGACATAAGCGAGGCAGACATTGAGTGAATTTTGAATACATCCCGACATTGTCTGCAGTCCCCATGCCTCGCCATCCCAATTCCTAATAATCGCACCGCCGACTTCAATTTCGCCCGTGTCGATAAATTCCTCATAAGGTGTGACCACACCTTCATTTAATGCCGCAGCCATGACCAACACCTTGAAGGTGGAGCCCGGCTCATACTGCCCTGCTATTGCTGGAGAGATAATGAGAGTTTCTTCCTCCGCCACGGAGAGCCATTTTTCGTAATTCGTCGGATCAAGGCGCGGCCAAGCCACCATAGCCAAAATCTCGCCATTGCTTGGGTCCATGATGATGATTTGGCCGCTTTCGGCCCCCGTTCGTTGAATAGCTCTCTCCAGGGCAACATCTGATAATTGCTGGATTTCGATGTCGATCGTAAGCGCAAGATTGACCCCAGCCGGGGGCTCCGGCTGCAGGCTCGCCTCCAGGGGGATATAGGCTCTTAAGATCGTGATTGGATTTCCCGAAAGCCAGTCATCATAGAAACCCTCGACGCCAAAAAATCCCGTTCCCTCCTGATTTACAAAGCCAAGAAGATGCCCGGTCAGGTCGCCCGCCGGATAAACACGCTGCTGGGCATTGACCAACGCTAATCCGCTAAGATCCGGACCCTGAGGGTCTTCCAAAAAGGTGGTTAGGATGCCTGCTTCCACTGCTTCAATGGTAATTGGGTATCGTGATCCGGCTTCACTTTCATAAGTCATCCTAATGCGAAAACGCCCCGCGGCCTCATGATCTTGTGCAAGCTGTCCTTGCAAATCGTCTTCTGGTAGTGTCAGCAGTTCTGCAAGCACAAGGGCAATGTCTTCAATGCTCTTTTGGTTTAACTGGAGAGTCTCAATTTCCAGATAGAAAAGTGATGCATTAGTTGCCAGCAAGCTGCCATCGCGATCGAATATTTGCCCGCGCGAAGGCAGAAGCTTCTCCAATGCACCAACACTGGTTTTTGCCAGAGATTGAAACACGGGATCATACGGTCCATATTGCACTCGAATGAGTTGAACAAAAAGACCCACCGTCCCGAATCCCATCAGCAAAATAATCGTCCATGTTCGACGTTTTATTCGCTCGATTCCGTTCATGGCGCAATCCCTGCCTCGAACCATCTCTGCAGTGCATCAACCAATGTTTCCGAATAGGCAGGCGAAAGGCCAGGATTTGCCGACTGCCTAAGTGAACCGGGCGCCGGGACGATAAATTCACCCAGGCTGTCGATTTCTTCTATTTTGATATAGTCCACGTCCGCTGGAACAGCGTCTCGATATCCCATGGACTGGGCCAATATACGCATGCGATCCGGAGATGTGAGCACTGCATAAGCGGCGTTTAGTTCGTCGTATTCCAATTGCAGCTTGGTATGTTTTGATTCTAGATCTATAACTGTTCGGCCAACTTTTGCCGCCTTGGCGCTCACCGCCAAATACATTCCTCCGAGGACGAGTAAAATCATGGTCCAAAGCATGGTTGAACCGGTTGAGCGCAATATTCCGCGCCAGGACTTATTTTCACTCTTGTGAAGATGCTTTTTTTTCATGCTTGATCCTTGCCGAAAATGTGTGCAATGATCATGCCAGATGGGTCTTTTCGGCGACGCGTAATCGTGCACTGCGTGCGCGTGGATTTGCTTCGATTTCCTCGTCTGTTGGCCGGATGGGCTTGCGCGTAATTAATTTCAGATCCGCTTTGCTCTCCGCCATGCGGCGATCCTCCCGCTGCAACCCTCCGGACACTGTGCTGCTCTCCCGGAAAAACACTTTTACTATTCGATCTTCTAGCGAATGGAAGGCAATAACGACCAATCGCCCTCCTGGCGCAAGCATGGCTGCAGCCTGACGCAATCCTTGATGGAGAACCTCTAATTCATCGTTAACTGCGATGCGCAGCGCTTGAAAAGTTCGGGTGGCAGGATGGATCTTGCTCTTCCGTTTCCTCAATGTGCGCTCGAGCAACGCTGCCAACTCTGCTGTTCCCTTAATCGGACGCGCATCCACGATGGCCCGCGAAATCCTTTTAGCCTGCGGCTCCTCGCCGTATTGGCGGATGATCTGCGCTAAGTCTCTTGGATTCAAATGGTTGACTAAGTCCCCAGCCGTAGTCTCCTGGGAACGATCAAAACGCATATCGAGAGGGCCATCCTGACGGAAAGAGAAACCGCGCGGCGCTGAATTAAGCTGCATGGATGACATTCCTAGATCCATTAACACACCTTGAACACTCGTCCAGCCTACTTTCGAAGCATGAAACCTGATCTCGGCATAAGACCCGTGGCGAATCGTTGCTCGTTGGCCAAAACCTGAAAGGCTGGTACGTGCAATTTTGACCGCCTCAAGATCACGATCGATCCCGAGAAGAAGCCCGTCCGGAGCTGTCGCCTCCAGGATGGATGCTGCATGCCCGGCAGCGCCGACCGTTGCGTCGATCATTCGGCTCCCCAGCCTTGGATTTAGAGCAGAGAGCACTTCTTGATAAAGAACAGGAGTGTGTGCACGAGGGTCGATAGCACTTGATGAATCGACCATGCCTTACTCCGTAGAAAGGTCAAACGCTGCAAATCGTTTTATGTTTGTTTCCGAGTCAGTTACGGAGATTAATTCCTTCTTCCATGCATCAGGATCCCAGATTTCGAAATATTCTCCTGCTCCTACAATCACCGCATCCAGGCCTAATTTAGCGTAGTCTTTCAGAAAGGAGGGCAGGAGAATTCTTCCCGCTGAATCAAGTGAAACTTCTCGCGCTCCTCCGAACATTAACCTGCGCATCGCCCGAACTTCGGGGTCGGTCATCGTGTGTGTATCGGCTCGTTGTGCCAGCCGCTGAAATGCATCTGTGGTATAAACCATAAGATTGCGCTCAAAACCCTGGACGACGTATGCGCCGGAAGCCAATGCGGCGCGGTAGCGGGCTGGTATCGTGAGCCGGCTTTTTGAATCGATGCTATGAGAGTACCGACCGAGAAACATATGTTCTGATCCCTCTCTTCAACAATGGACGCCGGTTTTCACCGGCGCCCCACTTGCCCCCATTATTTCCCACAATTCTGCACAGTATATAACACTTTGACCCCCTAATGCAACCTACACTCGGCGAACGCCGCGATAGTACCGAACTCCTAGTTCCTAGAGTAATCTCAAGTTATCGCATGCTGACCCTCCTTACAGAAACCTTAAAATTTTCAGCATTCGGGACAAATTGAAGCATAAACGAATTGGGCCGATGCCCCACTGGCGATTTTTCTTCGGTGGCGAAGGGGTTGTAGAAGCGCGAGGCGCTCGCTAAATTAATGCCTGGGAAGACTCTCTGAAGCGTGAGAAATTACCTATGATCTTTCAAGAAATCGTCTGAAGAAATAACAATTACGCCCATAGAGGGGAGAACCGAAGGAGACTATTTTGAAGCTTAACATCAGAGAATTTCCGCACCCTCCTTAAGCGAAGATGCCCCGTAACCAGCTCAATCCATGCCCTGTTCTGGCTTTGTCCAATTACAAAGATGTGGCCCAGGATAAATTCGTCCTGGGCCACGTGTGCGGGCTGGCCTATAAGCCGCGTTCTGTCCCCTGATGGAGCTTGGTTTACAGCTCTCGCCTTCTTCCCAATTCTCCTAAAGGTGTGTGACCATCCATCTACATTTAGTGTTACCACTAAATTTTTGCAGCCTACCCGGAGTTTTAAGGAAGCGAGCAACTCCCCGCCCATAATGAGCTACGCTCCTGCTCGGCCTTGCTCCCAATGGGGGTTACCTGGCCGCAAACATTACTGCCTGCGCCGGTGGTCTCTTACACCACCTTTTCACCCTTACCTGGAAATCCAGGCGGTATATTTCTGTGGCCCTATCCACGGGTTTCCCCGTCCGGATGTTATCCGGCATTGAGCTCTGTGGAGCGCGGACTTTCCTCGAACGACGCAAGCATCGCTCGCGATCACCCGGCCTGCCTCACAGCCTGATCATCATACTCCGAGGGATATTGTGCGTCAACAATCGCATGCGTTAACGCCGCTCTTATGAGGTAGATGGTATGATGTGCGTGTTTGGAGGCGTCTGAGCAATTGGGGAGAGGATCTGCATTGCCTTCCCTCTCTAGCGTCCCATTATAATTTCCCGGGTAGTAGGAGGTTTTTCATGCCCGTATATGCCTTCCGTTGCGATCATTGCGGGGTGCAGTTTGATCGCTATCGAAAAGTTACAGATGAGCCATTTGAGGTATGCCCAGAATGTGGAGAGCATGCCTTGAGGAAGCTGTTTCAACCTGTGGGTATCGTGTTCAAAGGATCTGGGTTTTACTCAACCGACAATCGCTCCTCGTCCGGGGCATCAAAGGAAAAGGCTGATAAAGACGAAAAGGCCGAGAAGAAAAGCGAAAACTCAAAGGAAACCAAATCCGAGGCAACGACGAAACCGGATCCTGCGCAGAAAAAGTGAAGATGCTCCGCAGCAAGCTGCGCGCAACCATCCGCGGGTAAACCCAAGATCCAGATCCAGCTACCTTCCCGAAACCCCAGCTCGTCATTCGCCCACGCACCAAGCTAGAGTGTATTCTGGCTTTTTTCCATTAACGGTAGACACTTATTCTCATCTACCATCATGAAGCTCGACAGAATTTCGTCGGGAATTTCCCCCAAACCCCGTCCGGAAACTACTTACATTTGAAAACCACTGCTGGCATGAACAACCTTCCATTCGAAATTTGTCACAAATTCCAATAGCCGGTCACGGAGCAACACCCACTCGCTTGTTTTCAGAACATCCCGCATCGTCGACAGATCTTTCGCCACACCCCCGGTTTGTATCTGGGGCCGTTCACCATACGTTGTATACCATGCCTCGGTAGGTTGGATGCCCAGGCCTTGCATTCCGGGCACAAATTCGCGCACAACAAATTCGAAATATTCTTGCTCTTTGCCCGGAATAATATCCCAGGTCATTATTAGCTTTACACTCATTCCTGTATCCCAATAAAAGATAGTATTCTTTTTCCACCCATTTGACAGGCGTCTGTCTCCAATGCAATCCTTGGGATCACGGATAGGCCTCAGCCGGCCGGATCTAAACGAACAATTTGTGTCTCTTCGGATAATTTGCTTTTACTAATTTTCAAAGATGGCAGGGCGTCGAGCTTGTTTATGCCCATCTCCTTCAGAAAACCTGTAACACTCCCCAATTTTCCACCAGCAGAGCCAGTATTGTATTGCATCGGAATGATGATGGAAGGTTCGATCAAACTAATAAGTTCAGATGCCTGGGAAGGGATTAGCGCACTGCCTCCTCCGACGGGAACAAGGGCGACATCTACGGCACCAAGATTTTCGATTTCTGCTTGAGAGGGAACATACGAAAGGTCCCCCAAATGGGCGATGGTGAGCCCATTAAAATCGAAAACATACAGCATGTTGAGCTTGACGCCATTCTGTTTTGCTTGTTTATCACGCATGGGAAGTCCGGTGATGAAAACACCACCAATTTCATATTCACCCGGTCCGGTGATTATTTTCCGGCTGCCCTTTACGGCTTTGACGTGGTTATGCGCTGGCGAGTCATGACTGACGGTTATAATGTCCCCGCGTAGGTTTAACGCACTTAATCCTGATTTGGACCCGTATGGATCTGTCACAACGCTTGCCAGCCCACGCTCTACCATACGAAAACATGACAATCCATGCCAAACAATCTCCATTAAACCTCCGATAAAAAAGACGAGGGATTATACACGATTGCTCATGCAGATGCCAAAATCTATTGCTCCCAAACTATGACATCGGAAATTATTTTGCAGGCCACGCTGCAGGGAACTGGAAAGGTTGAAACCGTGGATCAGTCCCGCTTTAAGCTCATTCTTCCAATGCAGAAGAAAACTTATTCCAACGCTCAGCTCGATGACTATGTTTCCTTACCACGCAATCAATTTAAATGGCGCCCTCCCTTACACTTCGAGATCCAGGCGCGCACTACGCTTGCCCAACCCACAGGAACTCTGGGTTTCGGATTTTGGAACGATCCATTCACTTTTTCTAGTGGGCAAGAGGGAGCGGCGCGCCGAATTCCCGCCGCACCGCAAACGCTTTGGTTCTTTCATTCTTCCCCGGAGAATAATATTTGTCTTGTTCCCGGAGTGCCAGGGAACGGTTGGAAAGCAGCCTCATTGCGCACTCCAAATCTTCATCCCATTATCCTGGCCCCTCTTGCCGGGATCGCCCTGGCGATGAGCAACGTACCCATTTTGGGCAAGCGCGTGCATCGAATCATCACAAACATTGCCAAAAGTTCGGAATCCGTGCTCTCCTTTCCCCTAAATGAATGGCATACTTATACAATCGAGTGGACAACAACCATTGCTCAATTCTTTGTTGATGGGGTGTTGGTTCTTCAATCAGACCAGCCGCCAGTTGGCCCACTCGGGTTCGTCACCTGGATCGACAATCAATATGCGGTCTTTTCATCGAGCCAAGGCTTGCGCTTCGGAATTCTAGCGACGTCCAGCGAGCAGGAGCTTGAGGTTAAAAATATAAAGATCGAACCGCTTCCACACTCCGCACATCTGCAATAACACGCTGCCACCCTCCCTTCAATAGAAAAATTGTCTCAACCAGCGAAGCGAGAATGCGATCGGTGGCTATGCTATCCTTCTTCGATTATTCAGTGTGCAGTACCGGAGTAACCCTTACCTTTACACCATTGACCGGTTTTACTTATTTAATAACATTGAAGATAATTCGGAAACCATGTCTATAACGAGCAAAACGATCCACGCAAGCGGTATTGCAGAGATCGTGTGACGGTTTCTCTCTGAAGATTTTCTTCCAATACGAAAGGATGCTGATTGTGACTCCTGGGAAAAGACGAAGAATTCTGATTGCCAATAACGATCCGACATTTCTCGATCGGCTGGCGGAACGATTGCTCAAGAGGGATATTAACGTCGACTTCGCAGAAGATGGCAGAGAGGCGTTCTGGCTCATTGAGGAGGAAGAATACGATCTTATTGTGCTAGATATTGCTCTGCCCATCCACAATGGCCTCGAAGTCCTTGCCTATGCCAAACAAATAGACCCGGATATTCCTGTCTTAATCATCACCTACTCCAGCACACAGGATTGGGCGGAACAAGCTATTCAAGAAGGGGCGTTTGCCTATTTGCTTCGCCCACTTGCTGATATCAATGAATTTGATCAGGCGCTCAATGAAGGGCTTGGATTGAACGAAACAGCGGATGCAGAAAAACAACCAACCTCGAACTTTTATTCAAGCGTGATGGGCGCAAAGAAAAGTATTGATCGTGCTCCGGCGAAAACCAAAGAACTCACCCCTGAAGCGCCGCTTGCGGATTCCCCCAAGACCTATCCCTTATCCACTTCTCCTTCCCCAATGAGGGCTCTGGCAAGAAAAGGGGAGAGGCTTCAAAAGAATCGCCAGGAACAACTGGTGCAGGTTTTGGATGCGTTGCCCGATGGAGTTATCGAACTTGATCAGCAAGGTCAGATTCTTTCGATTAATCCAACTGCGCGCGAATGGATTAGTTTGGAATCCATTACGAGCAAGAGTCCGATTACGGATTACATGACCAACATCCGTACTTCCCCACAACTGGGGAACATTAACATTCGAGTATTGGGTCGCAACGCGCGCCTGATTGCTAAACCTATTAAGGGAAAGGATGGCAAGCAACGTACGGTTATTGTCATTCGCGAAACCGGCAGCGATGATAAAGCCGTCAATCCATCACCCGTGAAAAAAAATCAGCAAGTGGCTGTCAGCGCAAACGGGGAACCTCAATTTACCAATGTATCGCGAACAACTTTGCCCGAATCATATGAAGAAGGCTGGTCAATTTTGGTCATTATTGACCAATTAAGCGAAATGATCAAAACTGGATTGGCCCGTTTTCTTGAAAAGAATCCTTTCCAATTCATACAGGAATTTCTCAATTCTGGGGAGGAAGAAGAGGAAATGGATCCGGAAATAATCACAAGCATGAGCCAAAGACTTTCTGATATTAATCGAAGATAGGCGCAGACGAAACCTGGCAAGCCTTGGATGCGCGATAGAACGCCGCCAGGTATCCCAGGCGATTGGGAATGAATATGGCCAGCATTCCCGCAAGTTATGCAACTGAAAATGTTCGCTATTGTCTCGCGAACGACCTCAAAAGCACCTATGGCCTCCTTAGGATAAATACCAGCCACCACGAACGTTAATACATAAACCTGGCGCCTTAAATTTGTCCTGCGTACATGTACAATCTCCTCGTTAGGACCAATGTACCCTCTAGAAATGGACTCAAGTACCCTCCGGTCTTCTGATCAGAAGATATAGAATCGTCCAAGACTACCATTCAATTTTCAGAACTTTGCCATTAAGTCTTCGGAAGTAGTGCTCCGAATCGGGGACAATTCGTTTATGAAAAAATGGAGATACGCGCACCAAACCGCGAGGTATTTTCAACGGATAAATAGGTTCGCCGGAAAAAATTTAATATGAGAATGCAGGCCTCCAACTCTCCTCTTATTGTTTATCCTCGCAGGATGCGTAATGGCATTCCACTTTTTCTCATCTATGCCAATGAGGCATCTACGGGATGAAATATTTAGTTAACTCGAATCGTTCCACCGCGGCGCAATGGAACTCGATAAGATCCTCTTTCAAATCATTTTCATTCTTCTGGAGAATCGCGCTGCTCCTTTCCTTGGTCCTGCCATTGCAATCGCTGGGACAGCCGGATGTCTTCGCCTCCGCGAACGCATCGCTGCCCGAGCAAGCAAAAGGAGGAGATGGTCTTACGTTCGAAGAAAGACGCCAGGACTGGATGGGCAGCATGCCTGATCCTAGAGGATTCAGTACTGTGCCTAGCGGGACGAACAAGGAGGCCGAGCTGGATGATCGCGTCGAGAATTATCTCTTCGGTTGGCTCGAAAATTGTGCAACGAAGTCGAGCTGGCGAGATAAATGCCGCGGTGAAGTCGTCACACAAATGATTACATGGTTTGTGAGCACTGACTACTGGATCGATAAGGGTCCCAAACAACAGCGCGGCTATGCGATGATGATCCCTTTGAAATATTACGCCACTTCGCCTTACCCCGGCGCGGATATCATCAGCAAAATTGCATATGACGCAGTCCTTAAACGTTACAGGAAGAGAATGATCGGCGAGGGCGGTGTCTTTACAGTCGGTCAGCCGAACAAGGAACTGGCCTCCGTTGTAGGTGTTTATCTTTACACAGCAAATTATGACAAAAATATCATGTTTGATCAATTTGGCTGCCTGGATTCGAGTGGTAAGGCATGTCTGGGCACGCATTTTAAGACCTTCTCCTACCCGAAGAACAAGGGTGGCACGGGGAAGACGTATGTTTTTGGCAGCGGTCCCTATAATGCCCATGATCTGATGCGTGATTGGCTCATGTACCGGCTCGATGGTTGGTTTGTGCGCAGTGGGCGACCCTATGGAATGCGTGAGTTTGATTCGATTAACTATGCCAGGCATTTTTCCCATATGCTTATGCTTCTCGCTGAATTTGCGCCCGAATCCGATATTCAAGCGCGCGCAAAGATGACCGCCGATATCGCCATTCTCGATTCGCTGATGGATTTTTCCGCGAATAGCTGGGGTGGAACCATTGGCCGCACGGATTATAAACATATGGATCGATCCCCAATTTACCCCCACCGAGTCCTTTTTGGCATCTCCGGGGATGAGGGCGGCGCGGATAAGTGGGATATTTCAGCAGTTTATGCCGTCAATCATGCGCCGTCTAATCTCCTTGTCGCCCTGAGCCAGTTTGAAGAGAACTGGCGTTTCCACAAAGAATACAACCAGCGACTTAACAACGCTGAAGGCAAGGGCAAATGGAATTACCTGACATGGGATTACAACATGGGCTCGAGTGTCGGCCAGCGCAACCAGGGCTGGAGCGCCAATGTTCGTGGACCGGGCGAAACTTCCTTCATCCGCTTCTTTATTAACGCCGACAGTACCGCTCCTCCAGACAAACAAGAGACCAGCTATCAAGGGGATAAGGGCTATCAGTTCCGTAATGCCATGTTCGTCAACTTAGGGTCAAAACCGTATTACTGGGAGTTTCAAAGTGGCATAAATTGGGACCAACAGACATCGGAAAGTGGCTGGCAATTTAAACGGCTGGGGAATACTTTCGCAGCGATAAGACTCGGGAGCACCACGGCTGCAGTTGAACTTGCCCAGAGAGGCGTTGATTACAGCTCTTTTGATGCATTTAAGAACGCGATTAAGGCAACTGCCAGCCTGAGTTCGAATTCGTTTACAACTTCGCGAGGGGTTACGATTGGTAAAAATGATCAGTGTGGTCTTAATCAACCCGGCGATTGCAATTTCCCCTTCGATCCCTTGGAGACTGAATCCTCAAATGGCAAGCTGATCGATTGGCAAAACGGGAGCATGACGGTTGCCAAAAGTGGATTGAAGTGTGTCTACGATTTCAATCGCTGGTCCTACAGCGGCAACAGCTGTTCAGCGGGCGACGGTGGCGAACCACTTCCAACTCCAACTCCCCCTCCAAACCAAACTTTTGAAGATGTGCCTCTTGGTCATTGGGCTTATGAATATATAGAGACCCTCTATCTAAACAACTTCGTTGCCGGGTGCAGCACAGCGCCTTTGAAGTACTGCCCCGAAGCAACGATGACACGCGCCGAGGGCGCCGTCTTTGTCCTGCGCGGTGTTCAAGGAGGCGGCTATCTTCCTCAAGATCCCAATAGCCTCGTCTTTGCCGACGTTGCGCTCGAATCCTGGGTCGCCAAGTGGGCTACAGATCTTTGGGAGAAAACATACACTGCAGGATGTGGCTCGAATCCGCTGATGTACTGCCCGGATAAGGGGCACACGCGGGCAGAAGGCGCTGTGTTTTACTTACGCATGTTGTATGGTCCCAGCTATGAACCACCCTCGCCTAGCGGCGTGTTCGCCGATGCACCTGTGAGCGAATGGTTCACTCGCTGGGTTGAAGATGCTTATAGAGCTGGAATACTTCCGCCATGTGAAACAGATCCTCACCTAAAAATTTGCCCCCAGGATCCACTCACCCGTGCCATGGCAGCTTTTATGATCGTTCAAGCGAAGGGGTTGCCACTGGCAACTCCATAGCGCAGATGTACATTGCGATCGATTAATCTGATGCATTGCACTTATAAAGTGCGTGGGAAAAATCATCGAATCCCTCTGGAGTGCCGGAGCTCTCGCTCCAGCCTAAGCTTTGCTTAGGTTGCGAAAGCATAGCTTTCGCACTCCAGAGGCAGCCCAATAAAATGTGAATTGCACCTCCAAAGTACATTGCCCATAATAGACCCTTGCGCAGGCTTCGAACCTGTGCAAGGGTCCAAGATTTATGGGCAAAATCTCCACAACACACCGAGGACAAAAGTACTCTCCTGGTCTGACCTCCGTACCGTAGGTGTGTCCCTTCTCTAACCCTACAATGGAACTGGTGGGTTGAAACCTTCCTAAACTCTTCGACGAGGGAATTCCCCTTATTCTACATTTTGGGGCCAATAAAAAAATTTTTTGATCAGGAAGGTACCACTTAATCGATGAGCCATCCCTCCCCCATAACGAACAAGAAAAACACACCCACCTTACTAAGAAAAAAATCCGGGAAGACCTTGCGCAAGCTGCTTTACGCCGGCATTGTACTCAGCATGCTATTCGGGGCCGCACAAGGTTTTGCGGGCCAATCCAATTCCTTCACCACACTTACCGCAGCCCAATCAGGTGCTGTTGGTGCAGATGGAAAGACCTTCCAACAGCGCAGATCGGCGTGGCTGAACAGCTTGCCTGCGCCCACGTCCAGCATCGACATGAGCACCAGGCATGAATACTTCTTCGGCTGGCTGGAGAAGGGCATTTACAACAGCACTGTCTCAGAAACAATCAAAGATTTTGTAGGTACCAGTTTTTGGCTGCGCGGACCTAGAGCTCCTGCCGCGTATGCAGCCGCACTGCTTTTGCGCTACGGAACTCAAGGAACTGGCATTATCAGCAGCAGCGATGAAAAAACGATAAAAGATCGCTATCAAAAAACAATAGAAACTAGCAATTTATTTGGGCATCTGAACAACAATAAAGGAATCCTTGCCATGGTAGGCGTGTACCTTTACACATCCTATTTTGACAAATCCATTAGGGTACCCATTTATGGGTATCCCGAATATTTGGATCCAGATCCGCCGAGCTATTACCGGCCACATTGGAAAAATTTTAGCTACAACGGCAACAGTTATGAATACGGCAAGGGACCGTACAACGCATTTGAGCTATCGAGAGATTGGCTGATGTGGCGCATGGATGGGTGGTTCGTGCGCAAGAGTTCGCCTTACGGAAATCGGGAATCGGATTCGATTAACTATGCTCGCCATTTCCCCCACGCCTTGATGATTCTGGCCCAATTTGCACCCGAAAATTCAATGCGCCAGCGCGCGGAAATGACTGCGGATATTGCGCTGCTTGACTTCTTGATGGATTTCTCCGCAAACAGCCAGGGCGGCACCATCGGGCGCACCGATTACAGACATATGGACAGGACGCCACAATTCCCGTTGCAGGTATTTTGGGGGTTATCGACCAATGAAAATGCTAAATGGGACATTGCCGCGCTGTACTCCCTTAATTATCAACCATCCGATCTGATTGTTTCGCTGGGCAACTTTAGCGAAGATTGGCGCTTCCATATGGAGTACAACGAGCGTCTAAACAACAACCCAGGCATGGGAAAATGGAATTATCTCACCGCGCTGTACAACATGGGCGGTAGTGTGGGCCAGGCAAAACAAGGGTGGAGCGTGAACGTTAAAGGACCTGGAACTTCAGGATTTATCCGCTTCTTTATCAATAGCAACAGCGCCGAACCCGATAATAAACAGGAAACCAACTATCAGGGCGAGAGCGGTTGGCAGTATAAAAATGCCATGTTCGTCAACGTCGGCAAAGCACCCTACTACTGGGAATTTAAAAATAATGCCTCCTGGGATGATCAATCATCAGAAAGCGGCTGGCAGTTTAAGCGACTGGGAAATGTGTATGTCGCTATTCGCATGGGATCGAAAGCGGCATCCGTCGAGCTCGCCCAAAAGGGTGTCGATTACGCCAGCTACGGCGCTTTCAAAGATGCCGTAAAGAAAAATGCCTCACTTACCTACAATTCCTACACTACTTCAAAAGGTGTCACCATCGGGAAAACTGATTATTGTGGTTTATACAGCCCTGGCGATTGTAGTTTCCCTTTTGATCCTTATGAGACCGAATCGTCTGCCGGGAAGCTTATCGACTGGAAGAACGATGTGATGACGGTAACCAAGAATGGGCTTAGCTGTGTCTACAACTTCAACAATTGGACCACTTCAGGGAACAGCTGCACGAAGGACGATAATGGTGTCCCCAATCCAACGCCCGCACCATCGCCCACTAGAACCCCTACTCCAGTTCCCAGTTCAACATTTGTTGACGTTCCACCATCGCATTGGGCGTACGCTTACATCGAGGTCCTGTATCAAAACAATACCATCTCCGGCTGCAGCAGCGATCCTCTCATGTATTGCCCTGACGGCACGATGACGCGCGCGGAGGGAGCCGTATTCGTCGAACGCGGATTGAACGGTACTGGATACATTCCCCCCGAGCCCTCCTCCTCTGTTTTTGGCGATGTTGCCCTCGGAGAATGGTTCGCAAAATGGACGAACGGTTTATGGGAAGACGGATACACCTCAGGATGCAACACCAATCCTTTGATGTTTTGTCCAACACAAGAACAAACGCGCGCCGAGGCAGCAGTTTTCTTCCTGAGAATGTTAAACGGCGTTAACTATACGCCAGCAGATCCTAGTGGAATATTTGATGACGCGCCGGTGAATTATTGGGGGGCACGTTGGGTCGAGGCTGCATATCAAACAGGGCTCATTCCGGCCTGTGATGAGGAAGCCAATTTATTCTGCCCTGATGATCCTTTCGCTCGCGCAATGGCCGCCTATAGCATGGTTCAGGCGCTTGGTCTGGGCATACCCTAGACACCTACGAATATCAGAGATCTGAAACAAGCGTTTCCAGGTGGGGGGCGGGAACAAGGATTGATTCGTTCAGTTTATGAACTCCTTTATTGCCGGAGGAGGGATTCGTTGTGAAAACGTTTCGTATTCTTAGTCTGCTTTGGGTTCTGGGCATTGCTGCCACAAGTTCGCAGCCCGCTTTTACCTTCGGCGGGATGTCGCTTGAAAATTCAACGATTCTACAACCAAACTATCGGTCAGCGTTTTCAACCAGGGGTGACCAGGGATCGATTCGTTCTCCGGCTTCCAATCCTTCATTTTCGGATCAGACAGTCGACCAACAGCCAACTTTCGCGGATGTAAGCATTGACCATTGGGCCTACGAATACATCGAAGCGCTTTATCAGTCAGGATTGACCGCGGGATGCGCTTCCGACGTTAGGCTGTATTGTCCCGAGAAAAATTTAACTCGCGCGGAAGGGGCCGTGTATTTTGAACGTGGGATTCATGGTGCAAGCATTCACCCTCCCCAACCTCTGGTTCAGACATTTGCTGACGTCCAATTAAGCGAATGGTTTGCAAAATGGACCGACGCGCTCTGGTTGGATGGATTTACAGCCGGTTGCGGCATTGACCCACTGATATTCTGCCCGGCTGAAGTCCACAATCGCGCAGAGGCAAGTGTTTTCGTCCTGCGCATCTTGCGCGGGATCGACTATATCCCACGTGATCCAGTAGGCCTTTTCGCCGACTCTTCATTAAACGATTGGTACACAAAGTGGGTCGAGGCGGCCTACAACGAGCGCATGATTCCGCCATGCGAGATCAATCCGGCCTTTAATTTCTGTCCTGAAGAACCAGTCTCCAGGGCTGAAATGGCAATGTTTTTATCGCTGGCGCTTGGCTTGGATGTGCCGGCACCCACCTTTCCCGATCCACCTACAGCAAATGAATGCAAAAATTGGGTAATTATTCACCCAGACTGGATATTCTGTGACGATTTCGAGACAGACGCAGCATTCGTCGGCGAAGGTAGATATTTCGAATTTCAGGATGATGGGGGGGATTTCGCCCGCACAGCCACTGTCGGTCATAGAAATTCATATGGCATGCGCGTGAAGTGGGAGACGGGCGAAGTCGGCGCAGGAAGCCTGCTGCTTGCATTTGGGCGTAATCCAAATGACTACATGAACAAAACAAAGATCAGACCCAATGAAGATTTTCGAGAAGTTTATTACCGCATGTATTTAAAGATGCAGGAGGGCTGGATCGGAAATCCGGGAAAGTTATCACGAGCGACGATAATTTCTTCCGCTTCCGATTGGTCCCAGGCTATGATCGCGCACGTATGGGGCGGCAGAGATTCAGTCCTTGCTCTTGATCCCGTGCGCTGCGTGGATGCTAACAGCCGCGTCAAATGCAGCGGCTACAACGATTTTACGAACATGGACTGGATCGGTCTCACACATGGCATCATGCCAATCTTCAGCGCGGAAAATGGAGGGAAGTGGTACTGCATTGAGGCCCATGTGCGGCTCAATAGTCCGGGTCAAAGCAATGGTATTCAGGAGTTTTGGATTGATGGAAAGCTCGAAGCACGTAGAGACAGCCTCAATTTTGTGCGCAGCTACACGGAATACGGGATAAACGCCATATTTTTCGAGAATTATTGGAACAGCGGATCAGCACAGGATCAGGTTCGCATCTTCGATAACATTGTTGTCTCAACGCAACCGATCGGATGTTCGCCTTAAGGCTTATGTCTGACTGGCTGCCAGGCACTTTCCTTGCAACCCGGCTTCTTCAACATGCAAGTAGGTTGTAAGGAGATTGGTGACCTTCACGAACCTATACTAAAGTTATTCCGGCATTTTTTTCCCTCTTGCAAACCTTCTTGTCCTGGGGATAAAGTTTCGACGGAATACGATACTTTCGAACAAAAGGAGTGGGTGTATGAGTGGTCTCTTCGTCGGTGCGGTTGTAGGATTGTTTATCGGTATTGGACTGATGATCTTTTGTCTTGCGAAGACGGATTGGTTTCGAATCAAGGATGAGGAAGAGTGGATCGACGAAGCACTTGAACAGGCGGTTGAGGCGCTCGACGAAACAGTTCTCGAATTCTAAATCCATCAGTTCGAACAATAATTTTTCCAGCCAAAATACGCTTCCTTCGCGGTGAAATCTTGCCGTGCGCGCTCGAATACGCGCTGCTTGCAGCTCTGCTTGACTACGCTCCCTGCGCCAGTTACAATCCCTCCGGCTCACCAACAGATCGCATCTTCCATATTCATTCAGAGATTGATGGTCAATCATCTACTGATGCGTGCCGAGGTAGCTCAGTTGGTAGAGCACTTGACTGAAAATCAAGGTGTCACCAGTTCGATTCTGGTCCTCGGCATTGGAAAGATTGGCACCCTCCGGGATGCCATTTTGGTTGTCGTAATTGGATGAATTCTGGAGTGCCGAAGCTCTGCTTCGGCAAGGCGAAAGCAGAGCTTTCGCACTCCAAATTACTACGCAAGTTCCCGCGTTACTCCACCATCACTGACCATTTGGGCAGCTGGAAAATAAATTTCATCTCCGCCTGTGCCAAAACCGGGCTGATCGTTCAAAGAAGGCTATAGAAGTGTAATTTTGACGGAGAATGATTTTGGAACAAGATTTTCTATTTACGTATTCCCCATATATTTCTCACGATAAAGCTCGCGCAGCTTGTCGATTTTCACGAGCTCCCCGCGCTCATTCTCAAAAAACCAATGTTCCCATCCGTTGCATGGATTGCCATTCGAGAGCTCTTTCCCAAGTTGATGGATTGATCCCTCGATTTCTCCATGCAGCAGCTTCCCGTCGGGCTTAATCCGGGCGCCGATTTTGCGATCCCGTTTGAAATACAGCCACTGCCCTGGCATGAGCAGGCTCTGTGTCAGGAGGTTAACAAAAGGCACACGTGCTTCCTTGTGTCGCCGATCGCGTACATCAAATGTTAACGTGTCGAATTCCGCAGGCTGAATGTTATCAATTCGATTCTGGGCGATCTGAATATAGCCTTCATCCTGTTCGATTCCAATCCAGCGACGATGCAGCTTCTTGGCAACGGCGCCCGTCGTTCCCGTCCCAAAAAATGGATCAAGGATCATATCGCCTGCATTGCTCGAGGATAAAAGAACGCGATAAAGCAGGCTCTCCGGTTTCTGCGTCGGATGTGCCTTCTTGCCATTGATTTTTATCCGCTCCGAACCCGTGCAAATGGGGAGGAGCCAGTCGCTGCGCATTTGCAATCCATCATTTAGTTCCTTCATTGCATGATGATTGAACGTATACTTCGACTCCTTGTTTTTTACGGTCCACAACAAGGTTTCGTGGGCGTTGGTAAACCGTACACCCCGAAAATTTGGCATGGGATTGGTTTTGATCCAAAGTATGTCGTTAAGGATCCAAAAGCCAAGATCCTGAAGGTGTTTCCCGAGACGATAAATATTGTGATAGGTTCCAATCACCCATAATGTGCCATCTTTTTTCAAAACGCGCCGGCATGCATTGAGCCATTGCTTTGAAAATTCGTCATAACTTGAAAAATTTTCAAACTGATCCCAGTCATCCTCAACCCCATCGACTCTGGTCATATTCGGACGAAACAGCTCGTTCTCAAGCTGCAAATTGTACGGGGGATCGGCGAAAATAAGATCTACAGAATTTTCCTCCATCTCCGCTAAGATCTCGATGCAATCACCGTGCAGTATTTCGTCGATCGGAGGATTTTTGGCCGGTATTGTCATAGATTTATCCCTCCGATTGATCTCCCGTCATGCTGCGATTGTGTTTCTTCCAATAGTCCAATTTAACCTCATTCATCGGAGATCGGACAGGCGCCCAAAAATCCGCCTAGTTCTGCGTAACATTCGCAATAGGAGATGTTTTGAATATCGCCGGCCGAGCGCCAGAGCAAAAAACGAACCGTCGTCTTCTGGCAGAATCCAGCTGCATCCTTGGGCGTCGAGGACGCCTTCCGAGTCGTTGAAATACCTACCCCTTGATTCACAGTTTCACGAACCAGCCAAATTCGAAAAGCAGACGAATCACTTTTCCCGATTCTCACCTCGCCTTGCAAAGCGAGCACAAAAACGAAAAGTAAAAAGCCACCCGCAACGAGCGCGAGAAAAAGACTGAGGGCGCATCCTTTAAGGGGTGTCATCAAGCTATCTCCTCTCACGCGTATTGATCGAGCTGCCCAGTTTCTACACTTATTCGTAGGACCACGATCCTCATTTTCTGCAGAAACCTGCATTGAAACTATTTATTGATCCTTAGAGTGTAATAAGGGAATTGCCCAAGGGCAATCGCAGGCTGAAAACCCCTGTGATTGACATGCCGATTTTTTTCCGTTATCCTAGCCAGCGATCAAAAGTTTGATGAATATGCGGGTGTAGTTCAGTGGTAGAACGTCTGCTTGCCAAGCAGAAGGTCGTGGGTTCGAATCCCACCGCCCGCTCCTTACAGCGATCAGCTTTCAGCAAAGAACGCGTCGAAATTAGGGCACGGCTGATCGCTGACGACTAATGGGCCATTGGCCTGGCAGAAAGGGCATGCCTTTCTGCATTCTTCTGAACGGCGACGTAGCCAAGTCTGGTAAGGCAAGGGTCTGCAAAACCCCCATGCGTGGGTTCAAATCCCACCGTCGCCTCTTTGACGAAAGCCTCCTCGATTGAAGCGCGTGATCGCGAGAACCAGATGGTTATTGTTCCCTCGCTTTCAAATGTGCTGCAGGGCCCTATCCCCTTGGAAAACACCAGGACCATCGATCACCCTTTGGAACGGGCTGCGATTCCATCCCTCACCGACAGATCAGTACAGGCTTGTCCGTCTCTCTCAGAATACGATCAACTGCGCTTCCCAGTGCTGCCTCGACGATCGGGCTGTGACCGTATCCCCCCATTACGAAGAAGTCGCAATTGCGCTCGTCCGCGGCCTGCAGGATAGCATTGGCAATTTCGCCCGATTTGCCCACAAGGTTCGCCATGACATCATGCTGTTCGGCATACGATTGCGCTTCTCGCAATGTTTCATCGGATACTCGACGTCCTTCGGTGACCGATACAATCGTTAGCGAGATGCTCCATCGGCTTGCCATGTAGGTGGAGAGGTAAAGCGCCTCCTTTGCTTTGGGGCTGCCATCGTAGGCCAGGAGGGCGCTGTTCATCGGGGAGCGTGACCCTGGGACCGCCAGTATCGGCGTTGGGCAACGCAAGATCATCGTCCGAAATCCCGACTCCAGCCTGGCTCTGGGTCGCGTGCCTGGTGGGTGCGCCAGGTGAGGGACGACAAGATCCACCCAGCGAGCTCGCTCGCAGATCAGCCGAGCCACGCCGCCTACTTCGATCGCGAGTTTTCCCGGGATGCCGGCGTTTTTGCAGCGCCTCTCGAACTCGTCCTTTACGAATCTGGCCTCCTCGTCTTGCTTGAGTTCCTCGGAGGCCACAATATACAAGCCCTGCAGCCTAGCGCTCTCACGTTCGGCCACGAGCAAGGCCTGATCCACCGCACCCCAGCTGGCTGACTCTCCGCGTAGAGGCACCAGAATGTCCACCGTGAAGTGCGCGGCACGACGTGCGGCCAAGGTACCCTCGCGCCACCGGCCGGGTGCCGGGCCGGCCTCCAGGGGATCGGGCGTCACGGCTGCGATCGCTTTCTTCGCCAGCCGAGCGGCCCTGCGTCTGACCTTGGGACTGGACTTGAGCATCAAGTCGGCAGCGGCACTGCCCGGCTTGATTTCCCAGCCCACCTCGCGTTCCAGCGCCTCGCGATGTCTCGAAATCCATACATACAAGTCCGTTTCCGTGCGGCCGGGAAAATCCCTTAACAGGGCTTGCTCACGGATCACATTAATCAATGGAATGTAATTATGTTCAACCCAATGCTCAGACGCCTCGCTTTGAGAGACCTCTTGTTTCCTCTCCTCAATGAGAAACTCTCGATGGGCCTCGATCTGCCTAAACAGCGGCAGATACTGTCCGGGAGCTGTGACTCTGAGCTGATCCGCGTCAAGGTGCTCGGCCAACGAGGTGCGCTCAAGGAAATCGGCGAACCCGGCTTTGATGATCAGATCGTCGGGTTCCACGTCCGGCGATAACGGGATCTTCGTCTTGACCTGGCGAACGTAGGCCTCGATAAATGTCGCACCAACCTCCCTGGCAACCGAGACCCGATGGTTCCCATCGAGCACGAAATACACCTCTCCGATTTCAAAGACCTCAATCGGGGGCAGGCCTCCAAGCTCCGTGACGGCAACTTTGACCCTTGCCCAACGATCGCTATCGCTATCCTGCCGGGGTAAGAAACCCCGCGTAAAATCCTTATAGCGTCCGACGCTGCCGACGATGGAGTCCAGTGGTATTTCTTTGAGATCGCGCCGCGAAGACTCCCTGGCCTTCAATTTCTTGCGCACGTCCTCGTAGGAGAGCAGATCAGGCGATTTTCCGGCTAGACGGGCCAAAACCCTTTTTAGTGCCACCTTGCGTCGGGCGCGCCGAAAGTCCATGACCGCCTGGGAATAGCCCATGAGGCTCACTTTGACCTTCGCGTTAGGAATGCGCGATTCTTCATTCGTCTAGTCCATTGATTGGAGAAATTTCCAACCTGAATACAGGGTTGACGTTGACAACCCTTGTTTCACGGAACTGGGTTTCCCTAGCGCCACCGACAATCCCAGGCTCAACATGCCCGTGTAGAAAATAGCGCGGTTTTAACCAGGTCATAAACGTTAAGAACGCTTTGAAACCCGTATGCGCCCGATCGCGCATGTCGCCGATACCGCGCGGCGGCGAATGGGCGACGAGCACATCCACGAATCGGCCGTGCCGTAGCCGCGTGAATAACAACCTGGGCAAGAGACGGCCTATGCGGAGCCACATTTGAGTTTCACTGAATTGCTGGACGGCGCCAGGTCGGTAGCGTATGGAACCCCCCAGGCCCAAGAATAGAAGATTGTCTTGGTTAGCAATCCGGTCGTCGATTAGATTACCTCCTCGGGGAACTCTTCGCCTTTGGCCATCGCTTGATAGTTCAGCCTCGGTATCGTGATTGCCCCGTACATAAAGCACAGGCTTATTGAGGGCGTCTGCAACAAATTCGAGATAGTAAATCGGCAAGTCCCCGCACCCAAGAACAAGGTCAACATCCGCGTAGCTCTTATGAAACTGTTCGGAATACACTCTTTCATCTACGCTATCACTCAAGGCCAGAATATTCACCAATACGACGCTCTGCATATTAATGGGGGAGGATTTTGATCAAACATGGGATTGGAATGGCGTTTAATCAATCGGGGGTGTGAAGTGCGACAATCACAAAAGGCTGCCGCGATTCGAGCGATGGTGCCGAGATGCCAATTCGTATTCCTGGGCGATCGAAGGTGTGCAAACATACGATTAGCATTATAAGCGCGATCCCTGCCCTTGCTCTCCTAAGTGATTACCGAATACCATGCGAAACAAGGAAGGCGTGCTATACCAGCTCGGCACACATATGCTCTGTGTTTATCGCAGTTCCCACGATCCTGGGTAAGGCTGGTCTGTCCGGGTTCAGACCTCCGTCAGCTCGGGACGAATTTGACCCTCAGCCCCTGCGCACACTATAATGGATCCTCTCTTTTCTTTGGCCGGAGGGGACAGCAGCCATGGTACGTAGTTTCGCACCCCGGATAAAATTGGCGTTTATGTTTTGTGGGAACACTTATTTAGGGGTCACACTTGCACGCATCCTGTGGGTGAAATGAGGGGATAGATAATGAACACAGCCTTCAATAAAATCCGGCGACCGCAGCTCTCGTCCATTGCTCGATTTTCCGCCCTTCTACCCGCTCTTATGCTTGTTGCCATTCAACAGAACAGCAGCGGCCTGGTCCCCATGGCTAATCCGGGTGGTCCCTACACTGCCTTCGAAGGTCAATTTGTCACATTGGATGGCTCCGCCTCGAGCGATCCACAGGGTGGAACACTCACCTTTGAGTGGATCGTCAATGGGCAGGTTTTTAACGGCGCGATTGTCAACGTCTTCTTCCCCGACAATTTTGAGGGAGAGGCCTTGCTCACCGTCGTCGATAATGATGGAAACAGCGCCTCAGCCTCGGCACAAATATCCGTGGCCAATGTCAATCCTACGGTTGAGGCATTTATCGATCGATCGCTTGATATCGGTGGGGTGCTGAGTTTAGAAAACGTAAGTTTTTTCGACCCAGGACGGGCGGACACACATACGGCAACCATCGATTGGGGAGACGACACCCCGATCACACCTGGTATGGTCGTCGAGGCGAATGGCCTTGGTGAAGTCTTCGCATCGCATTTGTGGAGACAAAATGGGATTTTTGTCACTGAAATCTGTGTCATCGACGACGATGGCGGTGTGGGCTGCGATTCGTTTACTGTCACCGTGATTGGCGAGCCTACACCCACCCCCACGGATTCACCAACACCAACTCCTACGCCACTGCCAACATTCACTCCGATGCCTACACCTGATCCGTGCAGTCCAATTAAGTTGATCGATCCCCGATTCCGGCGCGATAATTTCAGGGTCGCCATCGTGAACACAAGTACCAATGCATCATTCACACTCACGCGTGTCGTTCTCCAATGGCCCGACGAAGCAGAGACATTGGATTGGATGCGCCTCAATCGCACCATCATTTGGAATGGCAACGACTCCAATCCTCCCACAGATACAGATCTCGAGCCATCATGGAGAAACCGATCGATTACAACGTTTGAGCCAGGTGCGGATCGCAGATTTGATGTTGATTTTGACCACCCGGGCGATTTAAAAAGGTTCGCCCATGTCGAAGATTTTTTCGGCACAACTTTTTTCTTCGAGGAGGGCTGCAGCGTAACCCTCGGTGCGGATATCCCCACAGCAACCGCTTCGCCGACCGTAACGCCTTCCCCCACTCCGCTTCCGTATTCGCCTCCTGATTTTCCTCAATGCCCGGCTACTTTCGACTTGTTGGCAACTTTTGAAGATCAACTTCGACGCGATAAGGAGCCTAGATCGCATACCTCTAGCTTTACCTTGGGATCGGATTCATCGGTGTGGATCAGCGGCTGGGTCAAGGAAGGCCATCCCGAGCGAGGTTGTCCGGCCCATCCGACCTGCAGTCAGAACCAGGATCATGAGGATGTGATCATTGAGATTAACTCCCTACAGATAGGAAGTTATGAGGATTCCGAGCACGGCCCGGATGAAAATGCATGGTTCGCCACAGGTCCCTTCAGCACGGAACTGGAGCCGGGCGTGCATTCTCTGGTCTTTCGTCACTCCCTTCACGGCTCAGGGCCACAGAGCGTTGATTATCGTATCTCTCTCTGTGCCAGGCCAAGGTGACGAGACTCGCGCTCGCCGTCTTATCCCGGGCCGCTACCCCATAAGTTTCGCGCATCGCTTTTAGCGTTGCAAATAAATGCGGATAGAGCCCCCGATGAACATATCCGAATCCCCAATCGTAGTGTTATTGGCAGATTATTCTTCAATTTATGATAACGTTTAACTTAAAAGTGGAGCCAATCCTATGAAACGTTTGCCAATTATTGTAGTGGTCCTCGTCCTTAGTGCGTGTTCAAAGACGAGCCCCAGCACGAATCCTGCTCCGGTTGAATCCGGACTCGAACTGAACCCCATGCGAATAAGGTGGGAGGATCGATCGATCTTTTCAGCTGGCCTAATTTCGAGCGAACAAGATGTGCTTGAGGATTCCGAAGATGTGACGACCTATCACATGGATCTAGAATTATCTGCAGACATGCTCAATATCTTCGGCCGAATGGAGGTGCGTTACACGAATCTGGAAACGGAACCTCTGAGCGAGATCTACTTTCGTCTATTTCCGAATATTACCGGCGGAGGCGCGGTGGTTTCCTCCCTAGAGGTTGATGGTGAGCAGGTTGAACCGCTGCAAGAATTTCAATACAGCGCCATACGTGTCCCGCTCACAACAGACCTTGTCCCCGGGGAATCGACCATCATTTCGATGAACTTCGGTATTAAGCTCCCCACCGTGATGGGAGGCAACTACGGGCTTTTCGGCTATTTTCAAGATGTCGTTGTACTAAACGAATTTTTCCCGGTCATACCGGTGTTTGATGATGACGGTTGGAACGTAGAGATCCCCCATCCAAACGGAGAT
This sequence comes from Chloroflexota bacterium, assembly GCA_022561215.1. Taxonomy (GTDB): domain Bacteria; phylum Chloroflexota; class Anaerolineae; order Anaerolineales; family E44-bin32; genus JADFRQ01. The sequence goes on from JADFRQ010000036.1 coordinate 26,742, forward strand.
TTTCCAAACTATGACATAAGCTACTATATCGTACGGGTAAGAGCTTCGGATGAGCTAACCATTGTCTCCACCGGTATCGAACTTGGTCGCGTGGAAAACGATGGCATGCAGCAAATCACATTCGTTGCCGGCCCGGTAAGAAATTATTACTTCGCCGCGAGCACTGAACTTGATTTTGTCAGCGAATCGATCGGCGAGACCACGGTTAATAGCTATGCCTTCAAGGATCGTCTCGATGGCGCGCGGCTCGCTGCAGGGTTTGCAATCAACGCGCTTAAAAGCTTTGGTGATCGATTGGGAACCTATCCCTACACGGAGTTCGATATTGTAAGCACGCCCATGCAAGCGTTAGGGATGGAATACCCTGGCCTAACCGCGATAGCGCTTGAAATATACAATGCCGATCGAACGTTCCAGGGGACACCCAGCAACGTGTTGCTTGAGTCAGTGGTCGCACATGAAGTAGGGCATCAATGGTTTTTTAATGCGATTGGCAACGACCAGATCGATGAACCCTGGCTTGATGAGTCCATCACACAATATGTAACCGGGCTTTATTATCTGGACACGTATGGTGCCGAAGCCTATCAAAACTACCGGCAGACATGGGTCGAGCGTTGGGATCGTGCCGATCAAGCACCTATTCCGATTGGAATGCCCGCGGGACGGTATTCCGGTCTGGGATACGGCGCGATTATTTATGGGCGAGGGCCATTGTTCATTGAGGCGCTGGCCGAGAGAATGGGCCAGGATGTATTTGATAAATTTCTGCGCGATTACTACGTGGCTTTCAAATGGGGCAGATCGACCAGCGCTGCGTTCCATGCCTTCGCCGAAGAAAGCTGCGCTTGTCCATTAGACGGGCTGTTCGCGGAATGGGTGTACGAGTGATGCGAATCAATGCTTCATCGATTGCCTGTGGATGGATGTCATTCTGAGGAGCAAAGGCGCTTCATAAGACGAAGCGACGAAGAACCTCGTACCCAATAGAGTAGTTCTTGTCCATGCGCAACCAGATTCTTAACCTTGCGCGAAGCGAAAGGCATTCGCATGCGCTTCGGATTAGAATGACAACCCATCGCATCCACGATGACTGAATACTAACATTCAATCAACCAAAAATTTTTCAGGTCGACGAACGTAGACCGCTGGAATATGGATAGGGCACGGCGCCGTGCTCCACATTTGAATGCAAACCGCGCGCGATAGAAATTGGCAGGCAGGGATCCCAACACCACAAATAATGCCCGAACGGCTTCCCAGCCAATTCCATCATCGTGCCAGCGGAAAACTTATCCGATTTGTCATCTATTTCATCAGGGGAAATCGACAACAGGAACGATGCCATCAGAGTTGAAGATCTGCGCAGGGTCTACTTGGCCAGGATCGGTACCATCCGCAGAACGACGAAGGAAGTTGTTGCCGTGGATGGCATCCGGTTCAGTGTAAGCAAGGGTGAGCTATTTGGCCTTTTGGGACCCAACGGCGCCGGGGTAACTACAACCATAAAAATGCTCACCACGTTGCTCATTCCTACTTCGGGAAAGGCGGAGGTCCTGGGGATGGACGTTGTTAAGCAAGCCAATCAGATTCGCTCGCGAATCTGATTTATTTTCGGCGGGGAACGTGGCCTATACTGGCGGCTCTCGGGGATAGATAACCTGCGTTACTTTGCTTCACTCTACCATGTTGATCCGCAAATATCAAAATCACGCATTCCTTATTTGTTAGAGATGGTCGGCCTGCAGGATCGCGGCAAGGAAAAAGTAGAGGGATATTCACGAGGGATGAAACAGCGTTTGCATATTGCCCGGACCCTGCTGCATGATCCAGAAGTATTATTCCTGGATGAACCCACGATTGGCCTCGATCCCATCGGCGCACGAGAAACTCGCGCACTGATTCGCAATCTGCAGGCTGAGCAGAAAACCATTCTGCTAACCACGCACTATGTGTTTGAGGCCGATGCACTTTGTGTTCGTATCGCCGTAATCGATCATGGAAAAATCCTCGCACTTGATACACCCGAAGGATTAAAAAGTTCTGTTCAAGTCTATCTGTAATTTAAATAGAGGTTTCCGGGGTGCCGGATGAGATGATAACAAAAATTCGCAATTTGTCCTTCGTAGACGCATTGTCGATCGAAGTAAGAGATTAGAAACAAACATTGCGTGTGCACTCGAAGCGCGGCTCAGAGGCCGTGCAAGATTTGCTGGCTTCGCTCGATGGTATTCGCGTGGGAAAGGTTACTGTTCAGGAACCAACACTTGAAGATGCCTATATAAGGCTAGTAGGGGGAAAGGAATGATTCAGAGCAAAACAGTGGCCTATGCGCACGTGGTCAAGGCTGCCTTTCAACTGACGATTTATCAGAATTTCACCGACTCCTTTGTGCTATTCGGCATCCTGGTCCAACCCATAATCATTGCAGTGCTGGGTCTCTGGATTCTGGGCGATAAAAGCTCGGAATCGGAATTTTCGTTGTCGTCGGGAGCGGAATAACGGGGCTTTGGAGAAGTCTGCTTTTTATCAGCGGCAACAGCATTTCCATGGAACGATGGACGGGCACGCTTGAACTCCTGATTGGGCAGCCCACGCCGATACAAATCATTGTTTTTGGAAAAAATTTAGCGAATGTGCTGCAATCGCTGCTCTCGATGGTCGCCAGTTACATTTTCGCGGCTCTATTTTTTGATTTTTCCCTTATGATCACGCAGCCGTTGATGTTTGGAATTTCGCTGCTCTTCACAGTGCTTGCCTTTGTCAGCTTTGGCTTGATCATCGCACCGATATTTGTCCTCAACCCAGGCGTTCAGCAGTGGCAGAATGCCATGGAATTTCCCGTCTATATATTAAGTGGTTTTTTATTTCCGATAGCGCTCCTTCCAGGATGGAGTACACCGCTTAGTTATTTGCTTACCCGCTATTGGGCCGCGCGTGCTCTGCATGGCGCATCGAGCGGGAATGTAGAACCAGGCGAAATCGCCTTTAGCTGGCTTATGATGCTCGTGTTCAGCGTCCTGTATATTATCCTCTCGGGCGTGCTCTTCCGGGTGATGCTGCGCAGAGCTCGCGAAGACGCCAGCCTGGGGGCACATTGATCGATGGCCAAGCTGATTCGGCGTCTCTTCATTAATATACGCTTGTTCCTTATACGGAGCTTTGCTTTCGTATGTAGCCTTGTTTCGCTGGCTGCGTCCAACAACTTATCTCGCCTCGAAAGTAATCATGCCCTTAAATCAAATATTGTTCTTCACCTTTCTGGGGAGATTTGCCACCGGATCAAATAATGCTGATTTTTACGTAATCGGGAATGCGATTCAACTGGCAGCAATCAGCGGCGCGTATATGGCGTCACGATGAGTATCAGTGGGGAGCGTTGGGAGGGTACCTTGGCGTACCTCTTCGGTACGCCCGCAAATCGCCTGCTGATGTTTGTCGGGCGCGCCTTTATACATGTCATTGACGGTATGTTGGGTGTGGTCATCGGTCTTAGTTGGGGCGTGATGCTCCTAGGTTTGGACCTATCCAAGACAGATCCGGGAGCACTGGCCCTGACTATAGTGGTTGACCACCATTAGCACCTCAGGATTGGGCTTATTGCTGGGTTGTCTTAGCCTTATCACGCGCAATGTAATGTTCGCAAACAATACCGTCTATTTTCTTCTCTTGATATTTTCCGGGGCGAATATCCCGTTGGAAACCTTGCCGAGCTTGATCCAGAATATTTCCTATGCACTCCCGCTCACGAGGGGCATTGCTGCGGCTAGAGAGATAATCGCTGGAAGCAGTTTCGCTTCGATCTCCAATCTTCTCACTGGAGAATTACTAATTGGCGTTGTCTATACTATTCTCGGATACGCGCTTTATCGCGCATTCGAATTTGAGGCAAAACGACGCGGGACACTTGAAGTTATCTAATAAGCTATCCTGATTTATTTTTTGACAATGATTCCCAATTGAGAATTAATTTGAATAGTGCGGTCGCTTAAAATCCGATACGAATTGTGGCAGTAGCGAGGTTTGCGAACCTGTCGTCAGAATGTATGCGGCCGGCAATAAAACGGGCGCATTCGATTCTCATCAGCCATGAATCATGCGTATGGGCAACCGGCCGGTTGCCGGTGTACAAGGAGGTGTTGACTTCTAGCTAGAAAAGGGCGAATGGCTAGTCGCCCCATAATCTGGGGAATTAATTACAATCTGCTTTTGGAACATTGTCTCGGATATCCTGACCGATAATGGACAGGCCAGTTGGATCGCCATTGGCATTGAAAAAAGATCAGAAAATCCTGGCCGGCAACATTAGGCGATCCCTATGTTTATGTCCAGAACTCGCGCTGCAAGGCAGCACCAAATTCAGCGCCGAGGAAGAGGATTAACGCGCTGATATAAGCCCATAGGAATAGGGCAATCACGGATGCGAGCGAGCCATATATCGCCCCGTAGTTCGCAATGCCGGAGGCTATGTGAACCGTGAAAGCTGATTTCGCAAACTGCCACA
>JADFRQ010000101.1 GCA_022561215.1 Chloroflexota bacterium
CCGCAAACCCCAAAAACGCAGAGTATTTCGTGATCGCCGCCGTTAAGGTCGTTTTCCCGTGGTCGATGTGCCCCATCGTTCCCACGTTCATGTGCGGCTTGGTTCGTTCAAATTTCTGCTTCGCCATTGTCCCACTACTCCAAATTTGATTAAATAATTTCTTGCGTCCCTAAAACTTTAGCGCGCGCCGACAAGAATTGATTTTGTAACTCGTTCCGCAACCTGAGCGTAATGGTCGAATTCCATGGTAAATACACCACGGCCCTGAGTCATAGAACGCAGATCAGTGGCATAACCAAACATTTCCGATAACGGAACAAAAGATATGATTGCTTGCACCCCAGCCGCCCTCGCTTCGATGGATTCAATACTCGCCTTGCGCGCCGAAAGGTCACCGGTGACATCACCCAAATGATCACCGGGAACGACGATCTCGGCCCGCATTATGGGTTCGAGCAAGATCGGATTTCCTTGTTGAGCAGCCTGGCGAAATCCCAATGATCCTGCCATTCTGAAAGCGATGCTGCTCGAGTCTACCTCATGGGCAGAACCATCAAGCAGGGTAACTTTAATATCGGTAGCTGGATAACCTGCCAATATTCCACTCTCGGCAGCCTGCCTCACGCCGCTTTCGACATCCCGTATAAATTCGCGAGGAATCGCCCCGCCTCTGACTTTATCAATAAACTCAATTCCCGATCCGAGTTTGCCTGGCTCCAAGGAGAGGACAATGTGAGCAAAGTGACCGCGCCCACCTGTTTGTTTCACATAACGAAATTCGTTCTCATGCACCGGTTTCGAAATCGATTCTCGATAGGCAACTCGAGGAATGCCAATATTCGCCTGAACATTAAATTCGCGCAGCATACGATCAACGAGGACTTCGAGATGCAGCTCACCCATTCCCCAAATTACGGTTTGCCCCGTGTTTTCATCATGGCCAATTTGGAACGTTGGGTCTTCCTCGGATAGTTTGCGCAGTGCCTCCCCCATCTTATCCTGATCAGCTTGCGTTTTGGGTTCGATTGCCAGGAAAATTACGGGCTTTGGAAAGGTTATGGTTTCCAAAATGATAGGGTTTGCGGGGTCACTGATCGTATCGCCGGTAAACGTGTTTTTCATTCCCAGAACCGCGGCGATGTCCCCGGAAAGAACTTCTTCTACATCTTCCCGCCGGTCGGCATACATTCTCAACAGGCGCCCAATACGTTCGCGTTTTTGTTTTGTAGAATTCAATACCTTCGAACCTTTGGTAAGTTTTCCAGAATAGATGCGAAGGTAGGCAAGACGACCGACATATGGATCGGTCACTATTTTAAAAACGAGCGCGCTTAGGGGTGCGTCATCGCGCGGCTCGCGAGTGATTTCTTCATTTGTCTCAGGTTTTTTTCCAATTACCGGGGGAATATCAATGGGGGAGGGCAAATAATCAATAACAGCATCAAGCAGCGGTTGGACACCCTTATTTCGAAGCGATGATCCGCAGAAAACCGGGGTTGCCTTCCCGGCGATCACCGCGTCCCTTAGACCGCGCTTAAGTTCCTCCGAAGAAATTTCCTCCCCTTCGAGAAACTTCTCCATTAAATTATCATCGTGTTCGACAATTAGCTCAATCATTACAGCGCGACGAGCCTGGGCCTCATCGATCAGATCTTCAGGTATATCTTCTATTACGGGTTTCCCCTCGAGCTCGTCATTCCAAATAAAGGCCCGGTTGTCGATCAGATCAATCACGCCTCTAAAATCCCGCTCATTGCCAATCGGCATTTGCACCATGATGGGATTAGCCCCCAGACGATCTGCAATCATCGCGGTCGAATTTTCATAGGAAGCGCCGACGCGATCCATTTTGTTTATGAAACAAATGCGGGGCACAGAGTAAAGATTTGCCTGGCGCCAAACTGTCTCCGATTGTGGCTCGACTCCCTGGACGGCATCAAATATGACAATCCCGCCATCAAGCACTCGCAGCGAACGCTGCACTTCGGCGGTGAAATCAATATGCCCAGGTGTGTCAATGATGTTGATAACGTAATCGCGCCACATTGCGGTTACGGCGGCGGAGACGATGGTTATCCCACGTTCTTTTTCCTGATCCATCCAGTCCGTGACCGTCGTACCGTCATCGACAGATCCAATTCGGTGTGTGCGGCCGGTATGGAAGAGCACGCGCTCAGTCGTGGTTGTTTTTCCAGCATCAATATGCGCAATGATGCCAATATTTCGATAACGTTCCAACGGATACTTACGCGCCATGTCAATCTTTTGTCCAACAGACGGGACAGCCTCCTTCACAACTACCATCGATAATGGGCAAAAGCACGGTTGGCTTCAGCCATTCGATGTGTGTCTTCGCGTTTCTTAATTGCCGCGCCTGTGTTATTCGCCGCGTCCATTAATTCAGATGCCAACTTTTCTACCATTGACTTGCCCGTTCTCTCCCGTGCAGCAGTTAAAATCCAACGCATGGAGAGCGCAAGCCGGCGATCTCCGGAAACTTCAATGGGCACCTGATAGGTGGCCCCACCGACTCTCCTGGGCTTCACCTCCAACATTGGGGAGGTGTTCTTAATTGCTTGTTGAAAGACTTCATGGGCATCGCGCTTCGCACGCGCCTCGATCAAGTCAAATGAATCGTACATGATGCTAGCAGCGACACTCTTCTTGCCGTTCTTCATAAGGCGATTAATAAAGCTCTGTACATTTTTGCTATCGTATTTCGCATCCCCAGGGATTAATCGTTTTTCGGGCTTTGATCTTCGCATTTCTTTGCTCCATTTTCCTCAAAAAAAATCGACCCCGTATTGCGGGTCAATTTTCCCACTGGGTTGCCTGTTATTCCTTTGGTCGTTTTCCGCCGTACTTTGAGCGACCTTGGCGTCGATCCTCCACCCCGGTCGTGTCGAGCGTTCCTCGAACAATATGGTAACGGACACCGGGAAGATCTTTTACTCGTCCACCGCGAACAAGCACCACGGAATGCTCTTGAAGATAGTGGCCCTCGCCGGGAATGTAGGCGGAGACTTCAATCCCATTGGTAAGCCGCACGCGGGCTACCTTCCTCAGCGCCGAATTAGGTTTCTTAGGCGTTTGGGTTTTTACTTGTGTACACACGCCTCGCTTCTGAGGTGAGCCTTTTGGCTGCCGGATTCGGCGTTGCTTCATCGAGTTATAGATATACTGCAACGCGGGCGCTTTTGTTTTGCTTTTTTTTGCTTTGCGGCCCTTGCGAACCAACTGGTTGGTCGTTGGCACTCTGGCCTCCTATTTCTTGCTTATTAACTCGCAGTAAGCGAGGCCATCAAACTCGCGCGATGGCCTCATTGAAATCGACCGTTATTCATCTCGGGCAGGTTCAAATTAACACCTACCCGCAGTAAGCTAGCAGATGGAGCGTGATTTTACCATGCCCATTACGCGCCCGTCAAGGAACATAGGCTTGCCGCATGAAGGGCCTTTCCAAAGCCATTTAAATCCTGGGCTTCATATCCAGGAGACCGAGGCCCAAGCGCGGCGGGCGGGACCTTTGATCTTCCTTGCCAAATCGCAGAATATCGCCATCTTCATCAACCGCTTCGACACTTAATCCCAGGCTTTGCAGCTCTTTTACGAGTACCCTGAACGAAGCTGGTACTCCCGGTTCATTAATGGATTCGCCCTTGACGATCGCCTCATAGGTTTTCACGCGACCCTGGACATCGTCAGATTTTACGGTAAGCATCTCCTGCAAGGTGTATGCCGCGCCATATGCCTCGAGTGCCCAAACTTCCATTTCGCCAAACCGCTGGCCGCCGAATTGTGCTTTCCCGCCCAGGGGCTGCTGGGTAACGAGCGAATAAGGTCCCGTTGAGCGTGCATGGACTTTATCTTCAACCAAGTGATGCAGCTTCATCATGAGCACGATCCCGATGGTGACTGGCTGATCATAGGGGATGCCCGATTTCCCATCGAAGAGCACTTGTTTGCCCAAAATCGGAATGGGGTGACGCTGCACGCGCATGATATTGTTCGCTATTTCTCTTACCTTCTCTCGGGTAGCATTGGCACGAACTTTTTCACCCATTACGCCAATCCAAAGCCTTAAGCCGACATCGATGGCATTTTCATCAATCGGCTCGCGTTCAGATGGTGATAACGTACTGTCCTCGAAGTAAATTGATTCATCCGGCTCAAAGCCCTTATCTCGCAGCCATTCACGCAGCGTGGATCGACGCGCATAGTCTGCATCAGTAGCCAATTGTTCAGCATCATAACCTCGACCCACAAGCCAGTGCTCAAGATACATTCCTCTTACTTCTGCATCGTCCTCAAAAACATCTTCTTCGTAATAACCCTCTTTCTTAACCCACTCCCAGGATTTTCCGCCAACTTCATACCAGGCCCGGTCCATTAGCCAAGCGCGCGCAAGTTCAGCTTCGATCTCAGACTCGGCGGCACCGTCAAATGCAGGCGTAACCGCACGGAATCCCAGGCGATCGGCCGCCCACCCCAAATGGGCTTCCAGGATTTGCCCGATGTTCATCCGCCCGGGGACACCCAGTGGATTGAGGATGAGATCAATGGGAGTGCCATCTTCTAGATAAGGCATATCTTCCACCGGGACAACTTTTGAGATCACACCTTTGTTGCCATGCCTACCCGCCATTTTGTCGCCTTCGGTAGCCTTCCTTTTTTGCGCAACGGAAACACGCACCATTTTCTCAACACCCGCAGGCAAATCACGATGTTCTTCGCGCGTGAATACTTTCACATCGACTACCTTGCCGCGCTCTCCGTGCGGCATGCGCAAGGATGTGTCTTTCACTTCGCGTGCCTTTTCACCAAATATTGCACGCAGCAATTTTTCTTCAGGTGTGAGTTCTTTTTCACCCTTCGGCGTTATTTTCCCCACTAAAATATCATTAGGGCCAACTTCCGCGCCGATGCGTATAATCCCGTCTTCATTTAAATCTCGCAGGGCCTCTTCGCCGACATTGGGAATATCATAGGTGATTTCCTCTGGGCCCAACTTGGTGTCGCGTGCTTGGACCTCGTGTTTTTCGATGTGCACAGAGGTAAAGTGATCTTCCTGCACAAGGCGCTCTGAAATTAGAATCGCATCTTCAAAATCCCCGCCCTCCCAGGAAAGGAAGGCGCAGAGAACATTTTGGCCTAGAGCAAGTTCCCCATTTTCCGTGGAAGATGAGTCGGCGATTACATCACCCGCGTGCACTCGCTGGCCCTTAATCACGGCAGGCCGCTGATCGATGCAAGTACTTTGGTTGGAGCGGTCATATTTGCGAAGCTTGTAATTTCGTCGAGTATTGCCCTTGCGGATCACGATGGCCGCCCCGGTGACTGATTCGACTTCACCATCAAAATCTGCAACGATTACCTGGCCTGAATCCACGGCCGCTTGCTTCTCCATTCCAGTGGAGACCGTAGGGACTTCCGGAAGTACCAGGGGCACGGCCTGAGTCTGCATATTCGAACCCATTAATGCTCGGTTCGCGTCGTCATGCTCCAGGAATGGGATCAGGGAAGCGCTTACTCCCACGATTTGACGCGGGGCAACATCCATGAAGTCAATCTCCTCCGGCGTTGCAAACAAGAAATCACCATGATTTCGACAAGAAACTCGCGAGCGAATAAATTTCTTATCCTTATCCAAAGGTGCATTGGCCTGGGCGATGACGAAGCGATCTTCAACATCCGCCGACAAGTACATTGTTTCGTTGGAAACAAAGGGCACAATTGGAATTTTCTGATCGAACTTTCCCAAGCGACTAATGATTGACTTTGTGATTGCGGTCCCCGCTTCGACTGTCACCTTATTCGAGCGCGGGTTAACAATATCCTCGCGCAGTGTTTGACCGATCAAATCGGGATCTTTAAGTTCCATCTCGGTGACGACTTTGCGATAAGGTGTCTCAATAAATCCAAAGGAATTGACCTTGGCATAAACTGCGAGACGACCAATCAAGCCAATGTTTGGCCCCTCAGGAGTTTCAATGGGGCAGATGCGGCCATAATGAGAATGATGCACATCACGCACATCGAAGCCCGCTCTTTCTCTGCGCAGACCTCCCGGGCCCAATGCGGAAAGAGTGCGCTTATGACGCAATTCCGCCAAGGGGTTTGTCTGGTCCATGAACTGGGACAATTGACTGGAACCAAAGAATTCGCGTATCGCCGCAACGACGGGCCTGATATTAATCAGTGATACCGGGGCCAGATTCTCTTGCTCCCGAATTGACATGCGTTCCAGGATCACTCTTTCCATCCGGCGCAGCCCCACCCGTAGCTTGCCTTGAATTAATTCTCCAACCGTTTTGACCCTTCGATTTCCCAAATGGTCGATGTCATCCGGTTCCTCAACATTGTTATTAATATTGATCATTCGTTCGACGAGACGCACGATGTCCCAAGATGAGACCCTCCGATAATCAAGAGGGATAATGTCAGATAAACCCAGTTTTTGATTGAGTTTGTAACGCCCTACTCTTTCAAGATCATACCTGCGCTGATCAAAGAGCTGGTCGTGCAAGTACTCTCGCGCGTTATCCAGAGTTGGTGGATCCCCGGGCCGCATCCTGCGATAGAATTCGATAATGGCTTCTTCAGCCAGAGTGCGGCCCTTTTTCAATACCCAAGTTGGTTCCTGGCGAATGGTTGTCGGAATGTAGCGATGATCGGGATTTGTATCCGAATTAGCAAAAAGCGCGAGCAGTTCCTCGTCTGTTCCTTCCTTTATTGGTGATTTATTAAGGCCATCATCCACCGCGGCCAATGCGCGCAGCAGGATCGTGATAGGAATAGTGCGTTTGCGATTGAATTTTAGGGTGAGATAATCGCTTTTTTTGGTCTCAAACTCCATCCAGGCTCCGCGATCCGGGATTAATTTCGCCGCCGCAAGACGACGACCCGTGGCGCGATCTTCCGAGGCTTCAAAATAAACTCCCGGTGATCGGATGAGCTGCGACACAACCACACGCTCAGTACCATTGATCACAAAAGTTCCTTTTTCGGTCATTATTGGAAAATCGCCCAGGAAGATATCTTGTTTGATAGGCTCAGGAATTTCTTCGCCTGCCAGGAGGACGGATACATACAAGGGAGCCGAATACGTTAAATCACGTTCTACACATTCCTCGATATCACGTTTGGAATCCTCAAACCAGTAGGCGAGGCCAAATTCTTCACTTTCCGGGCTCTTTCCGGGGAAAAATAACTTCATTCCACCGTTATACGACACGATGGGTGAAATCTCATCGAAGAGCTCCGCCAATCCTTCGCGCTTGAGCCGCGCAAACGAATCCAACTGCACCTCGATCAGATTTGGTAGTGGAAAATCATCCGGGATGCGGGAATACCATTTCATCTTGTTCGAAGAAACCATTCAACCACTCCTTGGGTGTTCGTAATGATCAAACCATTTATGAAACATGAAAATGCGCGTAGCCGGATTATTTTCTTCCGGTTCGCGCGTTAATCCCAGGCATTTCCGCCTGAGCATAGTAAAAGTGTACTTTAATTCTGATCAGTAACCTCGTAGTGTACCATTAAAGTCCAGGAATATTGAACATTTCCCG
>JADFRQ010000037.1 GCA_022561215.1 Chloroflexota bacterium
TGGCCGGAGGGTGTGAGCCGGAAAACCTGGCGCGCCGGCCCCTTTCCGGCCGGCGCCTCCATCTGGCCCTCGACAAACCGCGCCTTATCCAGCTGCTTGAGGATCGAGTAGATCGACGAAAAACCCACGCGGATCCCTTGGCGCAAACCGCGATCTTCAATTACGCGCTCAATTTCGTAACCATGGCGCGGCTGCTCGGCGAGCAGGGCGAGGATCAAAAGCTCCGAAGTTGTCATAACAAGATACCCTGATACTAGAATAGTGCACTTTGATAATATCATAGATATAGAATAATAAAGAGGTTGGGTGCCGATCTGAGCGGACGGATGAACGGGCGCAAGCCATTATAGTTTGTGACGTTTACAGGTACAGGGCGTTGAAGAGTGGGCCTGCCGGACTGGCATAAGTCAAGCGGACTCCATTGCGCACCAAAGGGTAAAATTTCGCATAGACATAATTTCGTACAGGGATAATTGTCTGAGTGAGGTCGATTTTCGATTACTCGTAAAGGTGATGCCGTGAGCAGGGAAAGGTATCGCACAGAAAGAGTGTTGTGCAGGTCTTCTCCATCGCCATGCCAGCGGTTCAATTCTACCTCGCCAAGGAGAACGCCAAAGGCAACGGCGGGCAAATGTTCGTTTGCTGAAGCCCGCTAAGGTTGTCCGCAATGCTCACATGAGCTTCGCGGCCGTAGAATGCCCATATGGATTCTTCTTGACAATCTCTCTACGTAATAATGTAGGATTAGCAGACCGCGATCATCAATCGGCTGCGCTGCATTGCGGATAGCTATGCAGAAGCGCAGGCTCGCTGTTGCAAATAGGATCTATTCTAATGAAAATCCATCTCGTCGACGGTACATACGAGCTCTTCCGTAGTTTCTACGGCCCACCGCCGCGGAAATCTCCCGATGGACGTGAAGTCGGCGCCACGATCGGCCTGCTCCGGAGCCTGCTATCGCTGATATCCGCTACAGGCGCAACCCACATTGGCTGCGCATTCGATCACGTGATTGAATCCTTCCGCAACGATCTTTTTCCGGGTTACAAGACGGGGGCCGGAATTGACCCAGACCTGTATTCCCAGTTCGAGCTCGCCGAGAATGCCGTTCGCGCGCTGGGCATTGTTGTCTGGCCTATGGTGGAGTTTGAGGCCGATGACGCAATCGCCACGGCTGCTATCCGCTTCCAGGATGAAAGCGCTGTTGAGCAGATTGTCATATGTTCCCCTGACAAGGACCTGACCCAACTTGTCGTAGGTAACCGCGTCGTATGCTGGGATCGGCGCCGAGACCTCGTCTACGACGAGGCGGGGGTGATCGATAAGTACGGCGTCTCGCCATCCTCCATCCCCGACTGGCTCGCATTGGTGGGAGACTCGGCGGATGGCATTCCCGGGGTGCCGACCTGGGGGGCCAAGTCTGCTTCTGCACTACTGGCGACATATGAACATATAGAAGCCATCCCGGAGGATACGGAAGAGTGGGGAATGTCCACCGGTCGCGCGCGCCGACTTGCGGAGAATCTCATCGCGTACAAAGAGCAGGCGCTGCTGTACCGCCGTCTGACCACGCTGCGCAAAGACGTGCCGCTTGATGAAAGCGTGGATGACTTGGAGTGGCGCGGCGCGCTGGAGGGGTTCCGAGAGCTTTGTATAGAGCTGGGGACCAATGACCTCGCGGATCGAATCCCGCGCTGGAAATCAGAGGAGTAACCACCTAACATGAACAACAAGTTCATCCTCACACCCTACTTCCTGGATCAGCATTTACCCAAACTGCAGAACATTACCGAGCCAGATTGGGTCCTGAATACACAACCATTGCCCGCCGGCGACCAACAACTACGGATGACGGCGCTGCATGAACCAATTGCCAAGCATGTCGCAGAGAGCCTTCGTGCAGGAAACCGCCCCGTGAGTATCGCCGGCGACTGCTGCGCCACCATTGCCGTTGCGGCTGGATTGCAACGTGCGGCGATCGATTACGCGTTGTTTTGGTTTGACGCACACGGTGATTTCAACACGTGGGAAACCACGCCGAGTGACTTTCTAGGGGGAATGCCGTTGGCCATGCTCGTCGGCCGAGGGGATCAGAAGATGACGCGTGCACTGGGTCTTCAATCGCTGAGAGAAGATCGAGTACTGCTCACGGATGCACGCGATTTGGATCCAGAGGAGAAGATCGCGCTGCGAGAATCCAAAGTTACCCATGTGCCCAATGTGAGCGGCTTGCTAGACGACCCTATCACAGATCTGCCCATCTACATTCACTTTGACGTCGATATACTCGATCCCCTCGAAGCACCGGCGATGAGTTACCCTGCTCCCGGCGGCCCAAGCGTGTCCGAACTAGAGCAAGTTTTCCACTTTCTCGGGCGAGCCAAGGAGATTGTGGCTGTTTCGGTATCCACCTGGAATCCGGACCTTGAAGGAAGCGTGCAAACGCAAAAGGCCAGTAGGAGATTGCTAGATGCGTTGGGTTTGTAATCTCATGGCGACGACCGATCACGTGTACCGGGCTAACGCCAGGTACCAAGCAGAAAGATGTTGAATACATGAATATTCTTGACCAAATCGGAAAGACACCGCTCCTAAAACTGCAAAAAGTGATCGAGAACCCGGATGTTGTTATATATGTAAAATGTGAATATTTAAATCCCGGCGGCAGCATTAAAGACCGCATGGCCCTGCGCATGATTGAGGAAGCGGAAAAAGCGGGAAAGCTCAAGCCGGGAGATACAATTCTCGATCAATCAACAGGGAATACGGGCCCGGCATTGGCTTTTGTGGGCGCAGTGAAGGGCTATGATGTTCGCCTGTTTTTGCCTGCCCGGCTTGGCAGTTCCTATAACCCTGCCGATAGAGTAAGGATCGCAGAGTTATTTGGTTGTAAAGTAGAAACGGTCGATCTCAGCGAGGCCGTAGATAACATAGAAGGCCTGACCAAAACCGAAAAGGCGGCCGCGTTCGTCGCTGCTCGGATGAAAGCATGTTATGACCTCGAGCAAAAGGATCCCCATGTATGGTGGGCGAATCAACTGTGTAATTTCGACAACGTCCTGGCTCATCGGGATACAACCGGGGTGGAAATTGTAGAGCAGCTTGAGGGGAAGGTGG
The DNA here is from genome assembly GCA_022561215.1 of Chloroflexota bacterium. Lineage (GTDB taxonomy): Bacteria > Chloroflexota > Anaerolineae > Anaerolineales > E44-bin32 > JADFRQ01. The sequence goes on from JADFRQ010000037.1 coordinate 3,118, forward strand.
ATGCCTGGGTTGCATCCGTCGGAACAGGTGGGACGCTCTTGGGTGTAGCGGAGACCCTCCGAGAGCATAATCCTTCAGTAAACGTTATTGGCGTTTTGCCGAGTGATGATCCGAGGATCGACTGGGTGCGATCGGGCGCGATCCATAAGTTCCTTGAACAGCATGGGATGCCGCATCTGAAGTTTATTATTGAGACGATCTTGGAAAAAGGACTCTTAGACCAGACAATCGTTGTTGATAATGAAGATGCCAGGGAAATGGCGGGAAGGCTTTGCCGGGAAGAAGGCTTATTCTGCGGCATGTCATCGGGTGCAAATGTCTTTGCGGCAGTACAAACTGCCAGAAAGATGAGCAAGGGTTCGAAGATTGTCACCGTCTTGGTGGACAGCAGAGATCGCTACTTTGCCGAGTATCCCGACGAACATTATGTCGTGTGATTAATTTGCTTTCCGGGATATTCTCTGGGTCGATGAGAGCAGGGTTCACTTTCTTTATCAAGAGGGGATGCCGGTGCCAAGAAAACTGCGACCGTGGGCGAACAGAGAAAGAGATTTCTCGAATATGATAGGCTGAACTACTATCCCTTCGGGGAATCCGTCGATGGCCTATCAAGTTATGGCTCGCAACCCTATGCGAGCCTGAACGAGGCGGACTTACTCTTGCTGGAAAACGAATACTTCTTCCGAGGTGAAGTACATGAAAAATGGCCAACTGGTTGCGATTAGTCTCATCATTATGCTGCTTTCGATCCTGGCAGCGTGCGCTGGGGAATCCTCTGGCGTCGATTCTTCGGGAAGTGTAACCTTCAGCGTACCGATTGATGCGCAGTTGTTTTCGGAGGAAGCCATCCTGAAGATTAGATTATGGAATGCCGATCAGCTTGAAATCCTGCAGAAAACAGCCAGTTGTGCAGTTTCCTTTAATGTTGAGTTGCAGGTGGAGGAAATCGATTGTCCAGAAGGGGTTGAGTACGAGGTAGTAACAGCGCAAGAAATTAGCATTCCTATTCAAGATATTAACAAATCTGCTACGTTTTCCAGCGACACAATAAGCGTAGGCGAAAGATACAGGTTGCTCATTACGGGGTTAAGCAACGACGACTGCAATACGACGTCAGCCAGCATGGAAGCTATCGCGCAGCAGGCAGAGATAACTTTCGAGGATCTTGGTTGGGCGACGACAGAAATGGGCTGCCTGTAAATAGTGGCTGTGGGCTTGAATTATTCTGGGAAGCGTCGGCATACTGCTGCGCACAAACGTCAGGAGGATCAAAACGGAGGCCAAGAGTATGAAGGCAGAACGGATTTTTGAGACGGTACTCTATGCAGATGATTTAACTGCCGCGGAAGAGTTTTATCGAGATGTTCTCAGCCTCGAAGTCCTGGACCGTTCGGAGCTCATGCTTGTCTTCCGTTGTGGTGCTGGAGTTTTGCTTATCTTCGATCCCAAAAAATCAGCAGCTCCTGGCCGCAGCGTTCCCAGCCACGGAGCAATGGGTCCCTGCCATTTGGCCTTCGCCGTCCGCGAGGACGATCTAGACTCGTGGCGAAGCCGGCTATTTGAAAATGGGGTGGAAATTGAGACTGAAGTTGAATGGGGGCACGGCGGACTTTCGATCTACTTTCGAGATCCCGCAGGCAACAGCATTGAGCTGGCGCCTCCCACACTGTGGGGCGGTGGTTGGGTGTTCTAGTGCGCAGTATCTGCCGTTTAAGCACTTCCATACGCACGAGCAGCGCGCTCATTTAATGGGTGCGCTTTCCATTGTGTTCCTCCCTTCATCTCATCCCCCGCGGACGATAAGCGCCATGCGCGCCACTAGCTGCGCGACATAGTTAGTGACAAGCTCGCAGCACAGAGAATTTGTCGGAGGTTTAAAATGACAAAAGTAGTAAATTGCAGGGATCTTGGATTTGATTGTGATGCCGTAGTTCGCGCCGAGAGCTCGGAGGAAGCCCTGCAGATGGTTGCCCAGCATGCGAAAGAAGCCCATGCCATGGACGAGGTGACGCCCGAGCTCGTCGAGAAAGTCCACGAGGTCATGCTGGAAGAATAGGCTATAGCCACTATTTTTCGCTGTACTCGATCCACTACTACAGCCTCAAGAACGCAAGACTTTCGAGAAGCATGATGAACCGACCGGGCCGACTGTGGCAGCCAGGCTGCAAGAGCCAATCGTAGAAGCCAATGCGGGAAGGCGCGGCACGTCAGGCGGGTTGTTCAACTGGGGCACAGTCGCTGTACCGGGACGCGACGCCTAAAACGCAATGAAGCGGAGGCGCACACGGCCCTAAATCAAGACCAGGTTTTGTGTGCGCAGCTTATATTCGCCGTTGGGCAATTCTTTCTAAGGTACTACGATAGCAACGTAAATACATATTCGGATGATACACATATGAGCGATGCGAACGAATGGAATAAAGCGATTATCGAGGAGTTTCGGGCGAATGAGGGCAAGGTCGACGGTCAGTTTGCACATATGCCCATACTCCTGCTGCATACAACCGGTGCGAAGAGCGGACTAGCGCGCATTAATCCGGTGGCCTACCTGGCTGATGGCGAACGACTCGTGGTAATTGCCTCCAAAGCGGGAGCACCAACCAACCCCGACTGGTATTACAACATTGTCGCCCATCCGGAGGTCGGCGTGGAAATCGGTACCGAAGAGTTTCAAGCCCTGGCGACGATTGTTGGGGAACCAGAGCGCACACAGCTGTTTGAAAAGATGGCCACATTAAACCCCGGCTTTGCCGAGTATAAGATCAAAACGACGCGCATCATCCCCGTCATCGTCGTAAGGCGCATCCCCTAAATAGATCCTTGCGTGCCGCCATCCAACTCGGCCTGCAGCCGAAGAAACGCCTTAGCCCCATAATACGTCGCTCACCGTCCCGGTCAAGCTCCCCAAATGGTATGCAGGATGCCAAAAATTCCCCTTGACTCTCAAGCTACTTGAAGCTTTATACTGACGACCATTTAACGAAAGTGAAAGGACACGATGTTCAGAATTGGTGAATTTTCTAAGATCGCCCAGGTTTCTGGCAGTCAACTGCGCTACTACGATGAAATTGGACTGCTGAAGCCATCCAGGATTGACGAATTCACGGGCTACCGCTAGTACAGTGCGCGCCAGCTCCCATGGCTCAACCGTATTTTGGCCTTGAAAGACCTGGGACTGTCGCTCGACCAGATCAGGCGGATGTTGGACGAAGATGTTTCCGCCGAAGAAATTCGGGGCATGTGCACACTCAAGAAGGCCCAAATCGAACAGTCGGTAGGTGATGAATTATCCCGCTTGCAGAATATTGAGTCGCGCTTGCGCCAGATTGACGAGGGAGAGCTGCCAGGGGACACCGAGATTGTGCTCAAATCCATCCCGGAACAGCCCTATCTCTCCTTACGTGAGATCGTATCCACTTCTAATGAGTCCACGGCTGACGATGATGGAGATGCAGCGCACCCTGCCCACGACCTTCCAAGCGTAAGTCGATGGGGTACTTTACGGCTATCCTGCACAATGAGACGTTCGAAACTGAGAACATTGACCTTGAAATGGGTTTCGTGATCGCTGAACCGACGAAGACAACGATCACCTTGCCCAGTCAACGGATGATGACCTTACGTTTTTTGCCGGCCGTCGAGACGATGGCTACCGCGATTGGGATCGGGATGCCGCAAACTATCCATCTTTATCGTGGCGCGCTGGCGTTGTGGGTCGAGGATAACGGATACGAATTTTCCGGCAATGAGCGTGAGGTATTCATCGTCCCCCCACAGGTGGGGCACGAGCATGAAAGCGTAATTGAAATTCAATACCCGATTGTCAAACGCGAACATGCAAACTTGTTGCTGCCTTGACCCCAACTTCGGTGTGAATTGAACCGAGCACGTTGCCAATAATCAATCCCGGCCGTAGAGATGGCCGTGAAGAAAAATAATTTCGAACAACTATTTCAGTTAGGAGATAAAAAATGAACAGCGAGAGGTCTTTCAAGGAAAAATACGGCCGCTGGGCATTTGTGACCGGGGCTTCATCAGGGATCGGAGCTGAGTTTGCCCGACAACTGGCGAAGCACGGTTTGAACGTTGCGGTGACCGCCAGGCGAAAGAGCCGCCTGGAATCACTCGTGGAAGAACTGCAAGAAACCCATGGCATTCGTGCGCGAGCGCTTGCCGTAGATCTAACCGCCCCCGACTTTCTGGAGGCCGTCGAAGTAGCAACGGAGGATATCGAGATTGGTTTGCTGGTTAATAATGCCGGTGCGGGGATACCTGGCGCCTTTATTAAACAAAGCCTGCAAGACTACACTGGATCGGTACAGCTGAACGTCATGGCGCCGATGTAGCTCGCGCATTCCTTTGGCAAGAAGATGAGCCAGCGCGGAAACGGCGGCATCATCTTCGTGTCATCCGTTGGCGCTTATGTAGGCGGTCCCTACAATGCGAACTACATCGCCAGCAAAGCATTTTTGCTCAATCTGGGTACAGCGCTGCATGTTGAACTCAAACCCAAAGGGGTCGATGTGCTCGTCCTGTCTCCGGGGCCAACACGCACGGAAATGGTAGATGCGGTGGGAGTAGACTTCAGCAAAGTGCCGATGAATTGGATGAAAGCGGGCACGGTTGCCGCCGCCGGATTGCGCGCCCTTGGCCACAAATCTATGCTTGTTCCTGGCGGTATAAACAAGAAGATGGTTACGATGATGACGCGCTTTATGCCACGCCAGATGGCTTTGTCCATGTTCGGCAGCATGATGTCGAAGACCATGGATCCGTCCTTGTTGTAGGCGAATGTTTAAAAGGATGGGGCTGTATACAAAGGGTACTGAATACTCTGCATTTCATTCAGAAACAAGTCGTGTGGGCAGCGGCGAGCTGATGCTCGTTAGCTGAAGCACGTTGCCGGTTGACCGTACACTTGGGTTATTTGGCCATCATCTTAAGGAAGTCAACACTTGTGAATCTGATCTGTCCTTTTGGGGCAGCCCCATCCTTGCGATTGCAGAATCCTCAACGCCAAAGGAGAAAACTTGCGCATAGACAGGCGAAAGCGCCGCTTCTGGCCAGAGTAGGATAGGGTTGGGAAAGCAATCTCGCCCGCCTATGCGAAGGTCAAGACCGATGGCAGGATGGGTTGCCCGTTCGGGAAAACAATTCTCCGACTGATGATTTTCAATGCGACGGGAACTTGCATGAGTCAGGACGTTATCCCCAGCGATGCCCAGACGCCGGGCATGGTTAACTGCTGGAACATCTCATCCATCCGTTCCGGTGGGTAAGGCAGATGGTTTTACCTCTTTGGCTGTGTTATTGGCCGTTGGGGGATCCTGGTTGGGATTTCCCATTGTTGATCCCCTCATTGGATTGTTGATTGGGGTTGTAATCCTTTTTATCACCCGCGATGCCGTGGTGACGATATGGTATCGCCTGATGGACGCCATCGACCCCGAAATCTTAAAACGCGCCGAGATGGTTGCGCATCAGCAAGCGCAGATGAAGGAACTGCGCCGGCTGCGAATGCGTTGGATGGGGCATCGCCTCACTGCCGAGGTTCACATTGCCGTGGAACCGCACTTGACGACGGCCCAAAGCCATCACATCGCCGAACAATTGCGTCACGATCTGTTTCACCAGGTGCCGAACCTGGCTGAGGTTGTTGTGCATGTCGAACCCTGGGCGGAGCAGCTGGAAACAGTTCATCACCTTACATTGCACCATGAGCCGGTCCCGCAGCCTATTCATCGGTAGAATAGGGGAAAACAATTTACAAACCAATTTCGAAGCCAAGCTTTAGCTAACAACCAACTCGCGCACCTATGCTCAAGAGGGATTTCTAGTAGAGTTGTCTTCGTGCAGCCGGAGAAACGGCCATATTAACCGCGTATACAGAAGTCGAGGCGATGGTGCATGAGAATTGATCTCACAAAATCCATTTTCACACCAGAGGAAATAGACTTCATCCTACACAAACTTAAAAAAGCCTCCGAGCGAGGGCTGATCACGCGTCGATCAGAAAATAATGATTACCTGGTGGCTTCCTTTATGGGAGCAGAAGATCAAGGCATTACGCCAAAATGGAACGTGAAAATCTACACCTACAACAAAAAAAAGAAAGGCCACAGCCTGGTTTGTGTGGACAAGCAAGTCCTGCGCAGGTTGCTGGATGAAGACTACGCCAGTTTCATTCCGCCCGACCTTGAGGCACTGCGAATTGATGACGCCGGCTGGGGATATCCCTTGTGTGGGGTGATGGTTGGCATAGCCGATGAACATCAGGTTCGGACGGCTACAGTGCCGATTGAATACTTTAGAGATGACGGCGAGAACGGTTTTCACACGAAACGCTATCTGAAAAAGTATGCGCAGCTGGCCCTCCAACTTCTCGACGAATTCGGCGCGACCCCAGACAACCATCGCATCGAAATATGCACGGGTTATGTGAATCAAACGCTGCGCGAAGAACTCAGGAGACTTGGATACGATGTACGTGTCGTGGAAATCAAGGGCATGTTGCAAGATAAACTTGAAGACCTATACAGAGCGCAGGTCCTCATGGAGGTTGGTTCCGATATCTATTACGACCCGAAGGACATGCAGAAGTCAGAAATCCCCCGAAGGTACCGCGAAAGTCTTGCGTACGGAAAAAAACATTGCCCCGATCAAGTGAAGACAGGATGGGAAGCAACAAGAGGCTAAAAGAGGGCTCCCTCGTACTTACATTACGCGCCTCAAAGATTCAAATTTGGCCGCCGCCGGGCAGGCGTTCTTGGCAATACGTGTTTACGTGGGGGCTCACTTTCGTTTCTTTTGGCGGTACCCTGGCGCTGGGATTGCTTGGTTGGAACAGTTTCATCCTCGAACATTGTCTGCGCCTTCCGATCGGGCTCGGGCCTGATCGGCTCCAGCTTAGGGCTGGTCATTTGGGCCATTAGGACCCTTGGCCTGCGTGCTTCCGAGGGACTTGGAGGGACGTTGGTGGAGGAAGGCCCCTACAGATTTACTCGAAACCCTCAGTATGTGGCAGATATCGGCATGCTCGCCGGCTTTGCCGTGCTGGCGAATTCGACCTTCGCCTGGATTACGTGCCTGCTGGGGATGGTCTGGTTTTTTCTGGCACCGCTGGTTGAAGAGCCCTGGCTTCGGGAGAAGTTCGGGGCCGAATATGATTTGTATATGCAGAGAGTGCCGCGTTTCTTATCTTTGAGAAAATAAGACGATCGCGGAGTCGAAGAATTATTGCTTTGAGGGGAGACATACATGCGAGGAGCAAGTGAGCAAGTAACAGAGCTTTTGAAATCTGCCCGGGCGCCGCACCGCCTCGGGCTAATTGGGTTCGGCATCGTCGCCATTGCTTTCCTGGCCAGCGTCGCCAACGCACGTTTGCCCGAGCATAGTCCCTTTATCACCAAGATCCTTATGCCCTTTATATTTGTTGGCCTGGCAAGCCTTCTCTACCATATCGGGCAACATGTGCACGCCATGCACCAGAACGCGCTACGGATGATTGCCATGGATAGGGAGTCGTCGATGGCGAGCCCCGAGCATGGCATGGACAAAGGAGACGTGATTGGCGAAAGCTAGTTCGAAAATCTGGGTGTGCGGACATAATCCAGCCACCGTTTAGGGTTCGAAATTTCGATCGGGCTCTCGGATTTAAGGTCGTTCGGCGTCTGGAAACAAACGTCGATTCCCATATCCTGTTGACAGAAATCGAGTTGGATGCAGACCAATAGTGGAGTTTGCGGTCCCGGCCGAAAACCCAACAGATCACGAAATCCTAGAACGAGGGGTTATGAAGCAGCGGCTGTGAGGCTCGACGTATCTCCTATAGGCCGCTTGTAACCTTTGAAATTGCATCCTCGACAGCATTTTCGAGAGCACCAGCCGATTGGGGTCCGAAGGCACTCCAGAGCACTTCGCCTTGAGGATTTAGGATTACATAGCTGGGATGGCCGGGCAATCTATAATTTTGGAAGGTGCGCTTACCCTGTCCGGAGGCAGCGTCAAGAGAACGCAAGTCGATCCGTTCGCCGAAAGTTGTTTCCAGCCCGTTCACGACGGGCGTCATCTGCTCTCACTGAAATCAACCTTCGGTATAAAAGTAAAGGAAGGTCGGCTTGTCGGGTGCCGGTGTGATCTGTGGTGAGGAAGCGGTGGAAGCACATCCTGAAAGAAGCAGCGCGATGAAGGTCAGGCTGACCGCGGCAAATTTTATCTTTCTGTTATCCATGACCGTAATTATAACCGCTTGTGCAGGACCAAAAATTCGCGCGATCGATCTGATCGGTGAAGATTTCCGTTTTTTGCCCGAAACGATCAGGGTAAATGAAGGCGACACTGTGCAAATAAACTTTAGCAACCCGGATGTGGTTCCTCATTTAATCGACTTGCCGGCCTTCAATCAACATATCGCACTGCTTCCGGGCGGGGCATTCACGCTGGAATTTGTGGCGGATAAACCCGGCTCATTTCAATTTGTGTGCAGTGTGCCGGGACACGAAGAAGCGGGCATGGTAGGCATATTCGTCGTTGACCCTAAGCCTTGAGCGCGGCATTCGCTGCACTATAAATAGGCCAACATTGTGAAATAGAAAAACTTCAATTTATAAATTTCGCTAGGAGAAGGGAGGGGACCATGTCCTCTAAGAGACGATCGAAGAAAAGCGGCCGAAAAGAACTTCGAGCAGAAAAAAAGCGCCAGGCTGCGCGTCGCAAAAATTTATTTTTGGTACTGGGCGTAGGAATCGTCCTGTTCGCAGGCTATTTCTTCGCCACCTCCGGGGGCGGGCCCAAGGCACCTATCACCGAAGGGCTCTCCGAGGATGAAATCGCCGCCTTGCCTACAGACCCGGTAGTGGGCGCCAGGGCGCCTGACTTTACCGTTGTAGACGTAGAAGACAACTCCTTCACGTTGAGCAACGTCTTGGGAAAACCAACTGCCCTCATGTTTTTCCACAGCTGGTGACAGCCTTGTAATCAGAGCGCCCCCGCGTTGCGGCGGGCCGAACTGGAGTTTGGGGATGATCTTAGGATCCTCTTTGTTGATGAACAGGAACCGTTGAATGCTGTGCTCGGGTTTGCCGACAAATACGGGCTGACGAGCACCTTCCTTATGGATCGGACGGGCAGCGTTGGATTTAGTTATCGCCTGCGCTCGACGCCCACGACCTTTTTCCTGGATCCGAGCGGAGTAGTGCAGGATATCCGGATCGGTGTGGTTAGTTTCAGTTGGCTGGAGACGAATATGGAACGAAGCCTGCAGTGAAAACATAAAACGATGATTCTGCCCTTTCACATCGTGAAAGGGTGTCGCTCAGAATGACATGCAATTGGTGAAGGTGCATTGCATCTAATTTGATCGCTACTCCTGTCATCCTGAGGCGTTTTTTTGCCGAAGGATCTCGTTTCGCAAAAGCACGGTCTGTCCCAATGCAAAACGAGATCCTTCTCTCCCATTTCCCTTGTTCCCACGCTCCCGCGTGGGAACAAGCGGATCGTGCCGCGCTCCTGCGTAGGTTCCTCTCGTGCCCGCGCTCCTGTGTAAGTTCCTCTCGTGCCCACGCTCCTGTGTAGGTTCTTCTCGTGCCCACGCTCCTGCGAGGGCACGAGAAGAAAGGGACGGGACAGCCCCCAGGATCATCGTTGCGCAAGACCTGAGTCTTTCCCAGCGCAAAACGAGGGTCTTCTCTCCCATCATTCGCTCAGAATGATATGCAATTGGTGAAGGTGCATAGGTGTGCTTCTTCGACAGCCCCTTAGGCTTATAACTCCAGCATGCCCCCGTCGACGGGGAAGTTGGTGCCGGTCACAAACGAAACTGCATCCGAGCACAGCCATACGACCGCTTCGGCAATTTCCTCGGGCTGGGCAAAACGCCTCACCGGCGTCATCATCATGAACTTTTCTCGCATACTGTCCATGCCAGCCGCCTCAAGGTCGGCCAACGCTTTTTCTAACATTGGGGTCTCAGTTGTGCCGGGCATCACCGCATTAATACGAATGCCTGCCTCGGCATATTCCAGCGCTGCAGTTTTGGTCAGCCCGTTGAGGCCAAACTTGCTCGCCACGTAGGCCCCCAATCCAGCCATACCTTTGCCGCCCGCAGTTGACGAAATATTGACGATGGCACCGCCGCCATTCTGCAACATATGTTGAAATTCGTACTTCATACACAACCACGCGCCTTTGAGATTGGTGTCGATCGTGTGATCCCACTCTTCCTCCGTAAGCTGCGTAATGGGTATACCCAACGCCGCTGCAACGGCACTGTTTACTGCATAATCCAACCCACCGTAAACTTTTACGGTTTGCTCGATTAAGGATTCCACTTCCGCCGCCTGCGAAACATTGGTCTGGATGAATGTGGCCTCGCCGCCCTCGCCTTTGATGAGCTCGACGGCCTCTTTGCCAGCCTCGCGGCTACGAACCTTCGTCGCGATCAAGTATGTGCATTGCTTCGAAAACGCGAAACAGCTTATGCCGGGCCAAAGTCCACCGAGTCCGGTCATGGAAATAATCGATCGTTATGTGTCTGGCGCAATACTGGCATTGATTGGGTGGTGGTTGGAAAATGACCAGCCCTACACGATCGAGCAAATGGCAAAAGTGGCCGATGATTTGAGCCTGTCGGTCCTGACGCGTTTGGAAAGAGTGACGGAGATTGCGAGTGCCAACCCCGCCAGGCAACAAAAGATTCACTAACGTCCCAACTGTCTAAAAATAGAGAATCCTGAATTCAAGCTGCTGGCTAGTCCAACAATATTCGATGATGCCTTTTTCTGATCAGGTTTGGGCTTCCGGGTTTACGAAATCCATCGCTTCCCGGGCCAAGCCAAGCCACGCAGCATACGTCGTGGGTCGTAACGTGTTCCATTCCTTTATCGATCGCTCGTGGCCCGGGTCGAAATAAGCAGCAGACCCAGCAGCGACGATGGCGCTGGCTCTCTCTTCGGCCAGCTTGAGGACAAGTTCTCCTCTTAACCAGCATGGCAAAAGCCTTGCCTCCAATCTTTAGGCCCGCAGAGCCAAACATCTTCCCCACCTCGATACGAGGATCGGTCAGAAATTCCGTCGACAATTGATCGAAAGGCCCACGCGGCTTCATTGGGATAGTTCCAGGCTTCGCAGAGCAGCGCGGCCCATTTCCTCTTTGCTAGCAAGGAGAGGGAAGAAGCTGCTCTTGGTGACCCCGGCGCGATGGCAAATGTCATTCACGGATGTGGCCGAATATCCTTTATCCAGCATATGTTCGACAGTAGAATCGAGACCCCTACGATGCGATTGAGTCTTTCGGCTGGTATGGGAAAACGTCTTATGCCGATCCTTTAAGCATTCTACCGACCGGTTGGTAGAGCACATTAAGTTGATAACGTCCTCGATATCGCCGAGACCAATCGACTAAAACTGTGCTATGGTCTGACCCGCTTGATTGCTCCTGTTCGAACCTGGTAGAGTGGGTATAATTTTGGGGGCCGTTTACGTGATGGATCGCGCTCCCGGCCTTGGCATGCCAACCTCGTAAGAGAATTGGAGGATGGCCGATAGCAGACCAATGCCGACAATGCGTAAACGTGCCGATCGGTCGGAAGGTCTCAAACACGCGCCGATCAGGAATGGGGAAGAGCAAGAAAAGTAGATTTTTTTCAAGAGCCGACGCCATTGTTCACACAGTTCCAGCAACGAATGAATGGGTCGTAGCGCACATAAATCCGAATGCAACCCTAAGACATTGGATGAACGAGAATGCAGGAAATCATGTTGAAAGCCGTGATCTTTGATCTTGATGGTGTGATCACGGACACCGCAGAATACCATTTCCGATCCTGGAAACGTTTGGCTGATGAGGAACACATTCCCTTTACCCACCTTGAAAACGAAAAATTGAGGGGTGTATCTCGACGAGAATCGCTTCGATTTCTTCTTGCTGGACGTGAAATCAGCGAGGAGCAGGCGCGTGAATGGATGGCGCGCAAAAACAGCTACTATCAGGAGATGATCAAGGAGCTTGGACCGCAGGATTTACTTCCAGGTGTATCTTCATTATTGGCAGAACTGCAAGAAAACAACTTCAAAGTTGCCATCGCCTCGGCCAGTCGTAATGCAGGAGAGGTGATCAAACGTTTGGGAATCGAATCCCTGCTCGAAGGTTGTGCGGACGGCAACAGTGTTGCTCGCCAAAAACCAGCCCCCGATCTCTGCCTATTCGCCGCGCAGCTGCTCGGCGTTCCCCCTGCGAACTGTCTGGTTGTGGAAGACGCCGCCGCGGGAATACAGGCCGCAAAAGCCGCAGGTATGGCGACGGTGGGGATAGGGCCGCCGGAACGAGTGGGCGAGGCAGATGTCGTGCTCCCTGATCTGGATGGCGCGAGCGTCATTGATCTGAAGCGCGCGGCAGCGTGGAGGGTTGTGGAGCCCAGCTTTCGGCCGCAACGCCAACATCATCGCGAGACGATATTGACGCAGGGCAACGGGTACCTGGGGACACGCGGTTCACTCGAGGAGAGATTCCCGGATGATCGCCAGGGAACCTTCATCCATGGCATGTGGGATGATCTCGAGATTGGGGTCACCGAGCTCGTAAATGCACCTGATTGGACGGCCGTTGAAGTATGGATCAATGGACAACGATTCTCCATGGACCATGGTGAAGTGCAGGACTACGCTCGAATCCTGGATTTGCGAAGTGGGGTTTTAACGCGCAGACTTCGTTGGACTCCACCTGGGGGAGATCAAAAATTTGACCTGACCTACGAACGCTTTCCAAGCCTTGCGGACCCCCATCTCTTGGCGCTGCGCATTCAAGTACAGGCTCTGGATGGCGCTGCCACAGTGGAAATTATTGCATCATTGAACGGTAATGTTGAGAATGAAGGCCGCGCTCATTGGGACCTCGTATCACAGAGGTCGGATCCAGAGCTAACAAGTCTTCTCGTACGGACCCGCTCCTCGAAGAAAACCCTGGCCATCAGTACCCGACTTATTCCCAACGGCGCGCACGCCGAAATGAGTGCTCGTGATACCCCCTTCAATCCAGGCATTCGTGTGCGCGCGAACATAGAGGGTGGAGAAACGATTATCGTGGATAAGCTCATCTCCGTCTTCACTTCGCGCGATGTCAAGCACCCGCTGAAGGCATCCACAGCGAAATTAAATGAGGCTGTCAAGAAGGGATATTCAGCGCTTCTGGATGAGCACATGCTGGCTTGGCGCGAATTTTGGTCAAGCAGCGATGTAATCATTGAGGGAGATGATCAAGCTCAACTGGCGATACGGCACGCATTATTTCAGCTCCGAGTTGCGGCTTCAAAAGAGGATGAATATGTAAGTATCGGTGCCAAGACGTTGAGCGGTTTTGCTTATCGCGGGCATGTGTTTTGGGATAATGAGATCTTTGTCCTTCCATTTTTTACCTTCACACAGCCAGAGTTGGCGCGCAACATGTTTCTTTACCGCTGGCATACCCTTCAGGGGGCGCGTAACAAAGCAGCCGAAAATGGGTTTAAGGGTGCCCAGTTCGCCTGGGAGAGTGCCGAAACCGGCGATGAAGTGACTCCGCGGTGGGTGCCTGATGGAGACGATCCAACAAAGTCAATCAGAATATGGACGGGGGATATTCAAATCCATATCTCCGCCGATATCGCCTACTCTATCTGGCAATATTGGCAGGTTAGCGGTGATGATGCCTTCATGCGCGATGTCGGCGCAGCGATCATCCTTGAAACGGCTCTCTTTTGGGGGAGCCGTGCCGAGCCGGAAAATGGCGCCTACGTTATTCGTCAGGTGATTGGACCGGATGAATACCACGATCATGTCGACAATAACGCTTTTACAAATGGTATGGCGCGTTGGCATCTCGAAAAAGCCCTCGAAGTCAGGGAATGGCTGCGACAGAATTTTCCCAAGGAAGCGGAGGCGCTTGACCGCCAACTACTGCTGTCAGAGGCTACGCTGAGCCTCTGGAAGGATATCGCTGCGAAACTTGAATTCCGTCATGCTTCAACCACAGGACTAATCGAACAATTCGATGGTTTCTTTCAACTGCGGGAAGTGGATTGGGAGCAGTTCGAGGGACGAACAGAATCGATGCAAATCCTGTTGGGAATCGAAGGCGCCAATCAACATCAAGTCCTCAAACAAGCAGACGTAATCTTGTTGCTCTGTCTCTTGCGGGATCGTTTTGATCGTAAGACCTGGCGGGCGAATTGGGATTACTACAGTTCACGCACAGACCATTCTTACGGCTCTTCGCTAGGGCCAGCGATTCACGCCTGGGCGGCAAGTGAAATGGGCGAACCCGAGCTTGCCTACGAGCATTTTATGCGCGCGGCGCAATCTGACCTTGGCGATATCCGTGGAAATGCTGACGACGGCATGCACGCCGCCTCTGCAGGAGGGATATGGCAGGCGCTGGTTTTCGGTTTTGCAGGATTACGAATCGACGACGATGGGTACAGCATAAGGCCTCGTTTGCCCTCCCACTGGACACGCCTGGCCTTTAAATTCCGCCATCGCGGCGAATGGCATGAAGTCGATGTTTAGCCTTCGCAGCGCGGCATTTGACAACTTCCCCAAAAATCCGTAAAATCTACGTAAACGTTTACGTGCGCCCACTCATGTTAATTTCTTGATGTCTACTTTACGCGAGATGGCGGAGCGGCTTGGCGTCTCCATTGCCACCGTATCCCGAGCCATGAACGACAAGCCGGGTGTGGGTTCTGAGACACGCCAGCGTGTATTGGCGCTCGCCCAGGAGCTTCAATACCAGCCCAATCTGGCCGCGCGCAGCCTGGTTACATCGCGTACAAATACCATTTTGTTCATCGTCCATCAGCGACAATTCACCGAGGCAGAGGATCCCTTCTACCCCTTTATCATGCTCGGACTTGAGGAGGCCCTGAAGGTGGATGGGTTTCACGTCATGCTGCTCACGCTTAACGACGCGCAGCTTGCTGCGGGACCAACGGCTCTGCGCGCCTTCCAGGAGAAACGTGCGGATGCTTTGGTTCTGGCGGGGCCCGATATTTCTTCGAAATTCATCCTTAGTGCCTCGGCTTTGGGTTTGACGACGTTGTTGGTGGATAACCAGTTGCAATTATCATCCTTTACCTCCGTTCAACCTCAAAATGAAGAAGGTTCTCAATCTTCAACCAACCACCTCATCGAAGTTCATCAGCATCGCCATATTGCCCTCTTGCGTGGTCCCGGCGGATGGGCGAGCAGCGACGAACGCGCAGCGGGATACCTGGCGGCCATGGGCGGGGCCAATTTAGACCCGATCCTGGTAGAGGTCGATGACACGACGATTGAAAGTGGCAAAGACGCTGCGAAACAAGCACTTGAGCATCACCCTCAGGTCACTGCGTTTGTCACGGCAAATGATGCCATGGCGATTGGTGCAATGCGCGCCGCGCGCGGCATGGGGCGTCGCACCCCTGAAGATATAGCCGTTATAGGCTTTGACGATATTTCCTGGGCTTCCTATGCGGATCCTCCCCTGACGACTGTGCGCATCCCAACCATCGAGATGGGGCGTCTGGCAGGACGTCTGTTGCTTGAATTATTGAATGGCGCCGTGTCCGTGAAATCCAGGGTACGTGTTGCCACCCAGCCGATTATTCGGCAATCTTGTGGCTGCAATGGTCACATCGAGGAGAAGAAGTAGTTCCCAAACAGGAGGTGAAAGAAAAGAATTTTCTGATTTCAACAAATAGTGAGGGCAAACTTCTCGGAAAGACACAGGCCCTTTACCAAAACCGATGGTTCGGAATGGTTGTAACGGATGGAGCCACACGCGGCCTCAGTGAGGTAGTGCAGGGCTTCAATGCAGTGCCTAGCGACGCTCGCCAACGAGCACAAAATTACGCCATGACAGCTTTGGCTCCGCGGGAAGCGTTAGGTTGAACGAAGAAGGAGGTGGCGGAACGGAGATTAAGTTTAACTGCACAACCAAGTCGTTTTATCAACATGATGAGTTAAAATGGAGGAAAGAACCTTCGATGAAGAAGAAACATTTTAGTAAAATCTCGTTATTCGGCTTGCTTTTGCTTGCCAGCATGTTACTCGCGGCATGTGCAAAAACAACCGAAACTCAGGTAGTCGAGCCACCAAAAGTGGACCTGCCCCCCGGTGTGATCGCAGTAGAAGACGGCGCCACGATCGTCTTCTCCGGCTGGGGTGACGACACTGAGCAGCAAATCTACCGCGACTCGATCGTGCGCTTCAATGAAATCTACCCGGGTGTCACGGTGGATTATCAGCCCATACCGGCTGACTTCCAAACCAAACTAAAGGCATCCATGGCCGGCGGCACAGCGCCGGATGTGTTCTATGTCGACGATCAATTGATGACGGCATTCGGACCCACCGGCCAACTCTTGCCACTCGATTCCTTTATGGCGGAGGGGGACACCAGCCGCGGTGATTTCATCCCGGCTTTGCTCTCCATCTTCACCCTGCAGGGCCAGACCTATGCTCTGCCCAAGGACTGGGGCACGCTCGGTTTGGTGTACCTCCCCGATGCCTTTTCTCAAGCGGGGATCGATAATCCGACTGCCGACTGGACCTGGGATGATCTCAGATCGGCTGCGGAAGCAATCGACGCCAGCACCAATTATGGTGGATTCTGTCAGAATGCAGACTGGGCCCGATTTGCTCCCTGGGCATTTGGCAATGGCGGGGCGTACTCCAACGTTGATTTCACTGCTCCATTGCTCGATAGCCCAGAAGTGCGCGGTGCGGCACTCTATGTGACCGACATGCACGCGCAAGGTTTCCTCGTAACCTCATCTGACGTTGGTGCAGGTTGGTGTGGCGAAGCCATCGGCAAAGAACTCGTAGGGATGACCTACGAAGGTGGCTGGATGGTGAACTACATGCGCAATGACTTCCCCGATGTCGATTGGCAAGCTGTTCCACTGCCCACCGGCCCGGTGGGTAGGGCGGATGTGATCTTCACCAACGGGATCGGCGTTAACGCCAATACACAATATCCAGCCGCCGCGGCAGCATTTGCCATCTTCGTGACCGGTCGCGACAATCAGGCTGAAATTGTAAAAACCGGGTTCGCGTACAGCACGCATCCGGATCAGATCGGCCTCGTGGTTGACCCTAATGATGCTGCGATTGCAGTGGGAGGCACTTTTGCACTCTCGCGCGTGGCCTACTGGGGGCCCAATACCGGCAAGATTAATGACGTGGTAAGCCAGGCGCTTGAGCGTGTGTACCTTGGCGAACAGACAATCGAGGAGGCCTTTGCTCAAGCCCAGGAGGAAGCTGCAGAGTTCCTGACGGGTGGAGGCGCCGACGTCGGAGCAAGCTTGCTCGGGTTGGCCGTCATGGATGTTGAACCGGGAGCGACGATTGTCTTTTCCGGATGGGGTGACGATACCGAGCAAAAAATCTACCGGGACTCGATCGTGCGCTTCAACGAAATCTACCCCGATGTAATAGTGGATTACCAACCAATCCCCGCTGACTTCCAGACCAAGCTGAAGGCTTCAATGGCCGGAGGAACTGCGCCAGACGCATTTTATGTCGATGACCAGTTGATGACGGCTTTCGCTTCCACAGGTCAGCTTCTGCCGCTCGATTCTTATATGGCAGAAGCAGGAACCGGTCGTGGGGACTTCATCCCCGCTTTGCTTGATATATTCACACTCGAAGGCCAGACCTATGCGCTGCCGAAGGACTGGGGAACGTTAGGACTGGTGTATTTGCCGGATGTGTTTGCAGAAGCAGGGATCGATGATCCGACAGCTAACTGGACCTGGGATGACCTCAGGGCAGCTGCGGAAGCAATCGACGCCAACACCGACTTGGGAGGCTTCTGTCAAAATGCCGATTGGGCGCGTTTTGCTCCGTGGGCTTTTGGCAACGGCGGGGCCTATGCCAGCGCTGATTTCACTTCTTCTGAGGCTGACTCTGCGGAAGTGAGAGAAGCCGCCGCCTATGTCCTGGCAATGAAAGAGAGCGGCGCGTTGGTCACCTCAGCTGATGTTGGAGCAGGGTGGTGTGGTGAGGCCATCGGGAAGGAACTCGTAGGCTTTACCTATGAGGGTGGTTGGATGGTCAACTACATGCGCAATGACTTTCCAGATGTGGATTGGAGGGCCGTTCCGCTCCCCACCGGCCCGGTGGGTAAGGCAGATGTGATCTTCACCAACGGCATCGGCGTAAACGCGAGCTCGCAGTACCCTCGTGCAGCCGCAGCGTTTGCCATCTTTCTAACCAGTCGTCTGAATCAGGCTGAGATCGTCTCTACCGGTTTCGCTTACAGCACACATCCTGACCAGATCGCCCTGGTTATCGACCCGAATGACGCCGCGATCGCAATTGGTGGCACCTTCCCGCTGACCAGGGTTGCCTATTGGGGGCCCAACACGGGGAAGGTTAACGACGCCATTAGCCAAGCGCTTGAGAGGATCTTCCTCGGCGATCAAACCGTGGATGAAGCCTTTGCACAAGCGGGCGAGGAAATCGACGATATCCTATCGAAGTGAAGGCACCTCGCAGATTGCTGCGGGCATCTTCCGCTAGACAGGATCTCCACGAAAACCCAACCCCTCGCCAACAAGCGCGAGGGGTTGGGAAGAGGCTGTCCCAAAAGGATTAAGTGTTCTAACTTTGTTGACTTCTTAAAGATGTTCGGCAGTTACCCCATGTCTTCGGCTCAAACATGCCAGTCGCCCCTGCGGCTGATTCTTGAAGAGGGAACATCACAAGATAGCGTTTCTGGGACAGCCCCAATTTTGAGTGCGATTTCGAGTGCGCGACTCAGCGCGCGCAATCGAAAGTTCATTCAACACATGAAGTTCATTTGATTCACATGGCGATCCACAAAGGAAGTGAATTATGGCAGAGGTCTCGAAACCACGGCGCACTTTATTTGGCAGCGAACGCGCGCGTGACGAAGCATTAACTGCATACCTGTTTCTCTCTCCCTACCTCTTGGTCACTCTGGTCTTCACAATTGGAGTGTTGCTCTTCGCCGTCTATGTGAGCTTTACCGAATTTAATTTATTCACCTGGCCACCAACTTGGGTGGGGCTAGAGAACTACAAAGAAGCACTCACGGATAGAAGGTTCATCCGTTCCCTTGTGAACGCAGTTTGGTACGTGATTATCGTTGTGCCCGCGCAAACTACGCTGGCACTGTTTTTGGCGGTGTTAATCAATTCTAAAGTTCGCGGTTCGAATTTTTATCGCTCGATCTACTATGCGCCCAGCGTAACCTCTTCCGTCGTTATCAGTCTGATCTTCTGGTGGCTTTACCTGAAGACCGGATATTTGAACTTTGGCATAACAGAAGCCCTGGGAGCCGTGGGTAGAGAATGGGCAGCAATTGAATGGCTCAATGACCCCAGAGGCTTATTCCAACTGCTCTTAGGTCCATTTGGGGTTGAGATATCATTTGACCTCTGGTATCTGCGAGGGCCAAGCATTACGTGGATGGCCATCATGTTCCAGAATATTTTTACAACCGCCCCAACTTTCATGATCATGTTTCTGGCAGCTTTGCAGGATGTCCCTCCCACTCTTTATGAAGCTTCTGCGATCGACGGAGCGAATAGGCGGCACCGCTTCTTCCGCATCACAATACCAATGTTACCCCCCGTAATTTTATTCATCGTCGTGCTGGGAACGATTGGAACCTGGCAGGTCTTCGATCAGATAAAAATACTCACTTCTGGTGGTCCACTGAACACCACTCTTACGCCAGTGTATTTAATTTATGTTGAAGCTTTAGGGACGAGTGGACCACCGCGGATGGGATTTGCGGGTGCGATGGCATTCTTCCTCGCTGTGATCATTTTCGTCTTCACTCTAATCCAGCGTCGCTACATTGAAAGCGGTACCGAGGCGTACTAGAGGAGAGGATCATGGCGACGACAAAGACTTTACAAACCTCAAAATCTCTAGGAATAGGTGCAGAGGTCCTTCGACGACGAATCGGAAGAGCGTTTCTTTACATCTTGTTATCGGCGATTGCCATCATCCTCTTCACACCTTTCATTCTTGCCTTTTTCGGAACCTTCAAGACCAACGCCGAAGTAATCGCCTGGCCACCTTCTATTCTTCCTGAGGAATGGCTGGTGGAAAATTGGGCCGAACTGTGGAACACGGATTTCGGCGGATTGCCCCGCCCCGAAGGGGCGACTTCCCTGGGTTTGATGGCCGGCCTCTTCTCATTCTTTGTCGTTTTTCTCCTCACTGGGTTAACCGGTGAAGAGGTGGGGAAGGGGATCCCCCGGAGGATTGGGCTTTCGGTGAGCATCCTGCTGGCAGTTTTGGCTGGCCTGGGAAGCGCCGCTTACCTGAGCCTTCGATTCAACCCGCATACCATCATGTTATGGACGGTTGGAATAAGTGTTACCATCTTTTCCTTAATCGCCGTCGGAATCCTTGCCATATCACGTCCCGATTGGCGCAGGGTCATCCTCTCCATGTTGGGATCACTCGCCCTCGGTTTGGTGGTGACATTAGTATTCGAATTTCTGGCCAATACCGCCGGCGGAGGACGTTTTATCCGCTGGATGTACAACATCAGTCTGCTCTCGATCATTCGCGCGGTTACCATGCTCATTTTCAGCTCGATGGCGGCTTATGCCTTTTCGCGGCTCAAATTTCCAGGTAAGGGACTGCTCTTTGGTTTCTTGCTGGCTACGATGATGATTCCCGGCGCCTTGACGCTGATCCCGAAGTATGTCGTAATCGCCAAGCTCAAGTGGGTGAACACAGCCTACAGTCTCATTATCCCCAGCGTCGTGGACGCTTTTGGAATATTTATGCTGACGCAGTTCCTTAAAGGGGTGCCGGTCGAGCTCGAAGAAGCAGCCTACATCGATGGCGCTTCATTTTTTCAAATTTACAAGGATGTCGTCTTGCCTTTGGCGAAGCCGGCGCTGCTCACGCTGTTCATCATTCAATTTCAAGGGATGTGGAATAACTTCCTCGATGCGCTGCTCTATTTGAACACGCCTGATATGTGGGTGCTCAATGTGGCATTGAGCGTCTTCCAGCAACAATACCGGACCGCCTGGAACCTTATCTTAGTGGGTGCGATGATCAACGCCGTCGTGCCCTTGACCATTTTCTTCTTCTTCAGCCGCTACTACATCGAGGGTGTGAGTTACAGCGGATTGAAAGGCTAAAAAGCGACAGTAGCCAGCTCAATTTATGCTCGAAGATTCCGTGACGATTTCATAATCTTTGCAGGAGATTTGGGAGGGACGGGATCACTCCGGGCAGAAGCTTTTTCCTGCTAGTTGAGCCTGAGAACTATGGTTTCATCAACCAGTGAGGGCATATTCATCCGAAATTTCATCGATGGAGCTGTGGCCGAACCAACCATGGGCCCGTGAATAAGCGCGCTCGAGTATCGCAATCCTTTTTCGGCATCGTCGTATTCCTGGCGGCCTGTAACCCGAATGCTACTTTCTCTGAGACTGAGAGAACACCCACTGAAAAATCCACTCCAATCCCGCAGACAGCGCAGGTCGTAAATTCCTTTCCCTCCGTGGTCGAACCTGAGGTTTATCGACGATTGCCAATGCCCCTGATACCGCGCGCCTCTTCAGATCAAACCAGGTTGTTGGAGCAGGGGATCGGATTTGAAAGCGGTTCCTTTCGTATGCAGTTTACTGGGGAGCGTTTTCTAATCTATCCCCAAAATAGTGATGTGGCGCTGGCCTTGACGCTCCCTGGTGGTGATGAACTGAATATGCTGGCGGAGGCAATCAAGATCGAGAGCCTGGATACGGCTGCGGGGGAGCGCATCATCCTGACGGGGCAAAGCGATTGGGGAGCGGATTTTCAAATCACGCTTTATGTTTACCCACGCCATCCAGGATTATTTCGATGGCGGATGGAGTTGCTGCGCAACGAAAACCCTGCTCGCGGGCCGGAGCCCGAGCTTCAGTTTGTGGATCGTTCGACCGGGGAGGAGGCGAAAGGGTATTTGAACATCTACGCCGATCGCGCCCCCATGGCTGCACCTCAACTCTACGCTTACAGTGAAGCGCTCGACAGCACCATTTTTTACTGGACCGATCTGACGGCGCTAAATCCATTTATGCAGGCCGCGCATAGCACCCCATCGGCGACGCCGCGCCGAATGGGTCAACGCCTGGGACATCAATTCTCGATAACCGATCTTAAGCAGCAGCCGGCAGACGTGGCCACGCCCTTATACGATAGTTACCTTTACCTGATTCCAGGGGAACCCATCGATGAAGATGCCATGTTCACGCGCTATTTGCAAAATCTGAGCGCTATTTATGATCTCATTGCGGTACCGGAAGAGCGCTTATTTGGATGGTTATTACCTTATCGCATTCCCGAAGGGGAACTGCAACCTCCTGCCGCAGTTCAAGATCTCACCCTGATCGACCTGGCAAACGAGAAGAACTGGATTGCGATTGCGGGCAAACGTTATCTGCGCGCCTACGTGAGCGATACTCGCGAGACCGTCGAGGCCATCACCCAGCTGGACGTTTATTCGGCTTTGACGCGTTACAAAATGAGATTTCAAGAAGTTCCTGATTATTACGGAGAGCTTAGGGCGACGATTCCGGACTTCTTCAACCCCGATTTTGGCCCCGCGGGCATGTTTCAGAACAGCGGTCCTCTTTCCATCACCGGAGCGCAGCCGCGCGGGGATACCTGGTATGAACTCGGCCATGCCCTTAAAGTGGCCGAACTCGCTTTTTGGGATCCCGATGACGCCGAGCTGCGCGATCTTGCGCTGCGCTCCGGGGAGACGTGGATCGAATTCGCCCACACCGTGGACTACCGCTTTCCTCGCTTTTATGTTTTTAACACATGGGAGGGCCTCGAACGTGAGCCAGACGCTGCCGGAGGTTACGCCTACTTTATGCTGCTCCTGCATGATCTAACGGGGGATGCATCCTATATTGACGAGGCACGCCGGGCCTTGAATGCCCTCGAAGGTTATGGATTTCTCTTTTCCTATGAAACGCACATGACCGCGCTCACGGCTGCGGCAGCGGCGCGCATGTTCCAAATCGAAAAGGATTCCCTATATCTCGATGTGGTCAATCGCGCAGTTGCCAACTTGATGCGCCTTTCATGGATCTGGGAAAGCGATTATGGTTGGATGGCAAGAAATGACGTCGCTGATACGCCGCGGGCAGAGCTAGCGGGAGGGCGTACTTTTTTTGGGTTGAATCCGACTCAAAAAAGCGCGGTTATCACGCCCAAAGAGCAGTACGAGGCCTGGATTTACATGACGGAAGTGCTGCAACGCCTGCATGGCATATTGGATCCTGACGTAGAAAAACTCATCGCCGAGTTCGTAAAACACACTCTGCTCACAATCCCGGGGTCATTGCCGCCCTTCATTCCGCCGGGTGGGGCAACGGAGCATCCCCGGGCGTATGAAACTGTAGCGCAGAACGATCTCTCCCTTTTCATTCCGCTGGAAGACTTGCGCGATGGCTGGGATGTGAGCGGCGTCATAGGGCAAGAGCTTTATGGCGCAGGAATGGCGCCCGCCATGGCCAGCCTGGCAGTGGTGGATCTTGCACCAGGAATAACCCTTTACTCTGGTTATCCGTTGGTGCAAGTGGAGGGCCTTGACGTCACATTTGCCGGAGTGCGCGGGACCTTCACACCGGTTGTTGTGCTTGGGATTAGCGCAGTGCAAGACTCTAACCACAAGGCAGTCGATGCAGAGATTTGTGGCATTGCCCTGTGTTTCCAGGCAGAAGGCGGAGGATCCTACTCCTTAATCGAGTGAAACTTCGAAAAACGCGCTGGAATAGATGGAGCCGATGACACAAATTCTTTTCTCTGTAGCCAGTGCTTTGCAAGAAAGATTTCAAGCCGCATGTTAAAGGCGTTAAAGACCGCGGGTCACGCGATTAAATTATGGTACGACGAAATTTACATTTTATTGTTTGCAAATATGTTTTGGTTCCTACTCCAATTTCCAATCGTGACCGGTCCCGCAGCAACGGCCACCATGTATGCCATAGCACGGAAAGTAGTCCGCAATGAGAAAATTGAACTGCGTTCGATTTTGTCTGATATGCGGGTGATGTTTCTGCCGGCATTGACCTGGGGAATCCTGAACTTGATCGTGATCGGGGTTTTGGCGGTTAATTTTATCGTGTATCAGGATCAATATGGCCTGGTATGGGGCGTCTTGCGGGTCGCTTGGGGCTCAATCGCCCTGCTCTGGATCGGTGCGAATATGTTCTACTGGCCGTTTTGGCTGGCGCAGAGCGATCGCAGACTCATTACGACCTTTAAAAACAGCATCATCTTTCTTTTCAAGGAGCCTGTTTTTAGTTTATCGATCATGCTGGCTAATGCCCTGCTCATCGTTGTGGGGACGATCATGCGAGTGCCCGTGGTGGTCGTCCTGATCTCCTGGGTGACATTAATTGGGGTTCTGGCAGTCGAGAAAGGATTGATAGAGAATGGGGCGGATGATAGTCCGGAAAAAACATGAAACCAAGCAGCAGGGAGATAACCAGGTCAAACGATGACACAATCGACACAGAATGAAATCCAATGGTGGCAAAGCGGGGTGGTCTACCAGATTTACCCCAGGAGTTTCAAAGACACGACGGGGAACGGGATCGGCGACCTGGAGGGCATCATCGCCAGGCTCGATTACCTGAATGACGGAAAAGCGGACCGCAAGGCTGAAGGGCCGCCATCCTCTCTCGGGGTAGAAGCCCTATGGCTGAGCCCCTTCTTCCCGTCTCCCGGGGCGGATTTCGGATATGACGTCTCCAATTACGTGGATGTTGATTCGATCTTTGGTGATTTAGCGACCTTTGACCGCCTCGTCAGCGAGGCACACAAACGCGGAATTAAAATCATCATTGATTATGTTCCCAACCACTCCTCAGACCAACACCCCTGGTTCCAGGAATCGCGCCTGAACAAACACAACGCCAAGCGTAATTGGTATATCTGGCATGATCCCAAGCCGGATGGTTCTCCCCCCAACAAATGGGGGAGTGTCTTCGGAGGGCCGGCCTGGACATTGGATGAAGAGACACGCCAATACTACCTGCACCAATTTCTTAAAGAACAGCCTGAGTTTAATTGGCGCGAAGCGGAGGTCAAGAAAGCCTTATTCGATGTGCTGCGTTTCTGGATGGACAGAGGTGTAGACGGTTTCCGCATGGACGTGATCGGGATGCTCCTCAAGGATCCAGAGCTTCGCGACAACCCGCATAATCCCAGCGCAGATCCCGGTTTGCCTGACTTCAACGCCTACGAACGCGTCATCCATCAATACAACGAAGATTTAGATGAGGTCCATCAAATCCTGCGCGATTTCCGTGCGTTAACGGATCAATATCCAGATCGTTGCCTAATTGGGGAAGTATGGTATGAATTGCCACGCTGGATCATGTATTACGGCAAAAATGGGGATGAATTGCATCTGCCCTTTAATTTTCGGTTGATGGATTTGCCCTGGGATGCCAGGGCCTTCCGTAAATCTG
Organism: Chloroflexota bacterium; assembly: GCA_022561215.1. Taxonomy (GTDB): domain Bacteria; phylum Chloroflexota; class Anaerolineae; order Anaerolineales; family E44-bin32; genus JADFRQ01. Next base: position 28,599 of record JADFRQ010000037.1, read on the forward strand.
TTGATGAGTTGGATGCAGCGGTGCCTGACTTCGGGTGGCCGAATTACGTGCTGGGCAATCATGATCGGCGTCGTCTTGCTTCTCGGATTGGCCTTGCCCAGGCGCGTGTCGCCGCCATGCTTTTGCTCACGTTGCGCGGCACACCGACACTCTACTATGGTGATGAATTGGGAATGAACAACGGCGAGATTACGCTGGAGAACATGCAGGACCCGCAGGGTTTCCGACTGGGCCTGGACCGCAGCCGAGATACGGGCCGAACGCCGATGCAGTGGAATTCGGGTACTTATGCCGGTTTTTCCGCCGTCGAACCCTGGCTGCCTGTCCCCCAGGATTTCCAGGAGAGGAACGTGGAACTACAGGATGCTGATCCTTCGTCGATGCTGAATTTATATCGCCAGCTGCTTCGCTACCGCCGAATGACACCTGCGCTCAATCAAGGGAGTTACCGATCAATCGATGTCGATCGTGAAGGCTGCTATGTTTATGTCCGTGAACATGCCCAGGGAGCGCGCCTCCTCGCACTTAACTTCGTCGATGAACCCAGAAATATTTCTATTCCTGCGATGGATCGCGGCAGGGTGATTCTTTCGACCCACATGGACCGCGTGGGTAGTGTGCTGTTATCGGATCTCGATCTTCGGCCTAACGAAGGGGTCATCATCGAGGTGAATGTATGACCATCGCCATCGTGCAGGATCGAGTGCTGCTCCGCCCGGGAGATTTGGAACCGTCGCAACCCGGGTATGCCGTGTTGGGAACTTTCAATCCCGGCGTCGTGCGTTACGGTGATGAAATCATCATGCTGGTGCGCGTTGCGGAAGCGCCTCCCGTTGAAGAATCGGGCCCTCTTGTATCGCCGAGGGCCGAATGGAATTCGGGATCGATGCGCTGGGTGGTGGACACGTTTGATCGCGGGAATGTGGATGTGCGCGATCCACGCCTGTTAAGATTTCCGGATGGCAGGGTGCGTTTGCGTTATATCTCGCATCTGCGCCTGGTAAGGCTTAACGCAAAGGATTTAACGATCGAGGAGATCTCCATTCCGAATGAACTTCGCCCCGCGGCGGCATGGGAGGAATTTGGAATCGAGGATCCGAGGATCACTCAAATTGGAGACACCTATTACATCACCTATGTTGCTATCAGCCGTGAAATGGGGGTGGCAACCGCATTAATGACCACGAAGGATTTCAAATCCTTCGCGCGCAAGGGCATCATCTTTCCTACGGAAAATAAGGACGTCGTGTTACTGCCGGAGAAATGGAATGGTCATTATGTGGCCTACCATCGACCGGTTTCGAACTACTTAATTGATTTGCCCTCTGTCGAAACCAGCCTTTCTCCCGATACGATTTTCTGGGGAAAACATCGGCTTTTATTCGGCCCCCGGGCGGGAAAATGGGATTCCTTGCGCTTGGGGGCCGGGCCGCCGCCCGTGCGCATACCCGATGGATGGCTGCTCATCTATCATGGCGTTTCCCCGGCGTCCCCCGGGAGCCCGGTTGGGCGTTATAGCGCAGGCGCGGTTCTGCTTGATGGCGAAGATCCGACCCATCTCCTGAGCCGCTCCGAGCTGCCGATGTTAATCCCGGAGCGACCCTACGAAAAAGAGGGTTTCACACCTGGTGTTATCTTTCCAACCGGAGCAATCTATACAGAAAGCAGTGGAGAGCTGCTCCTTTTTTCAGGGGGTGCGGATGAGGTCGTGAGTGTGCTTAAGGTGCAGGTCGATACGATCGTGGAACATCTGGCTCGAGCAGTACAAAAGTGAAACTGCAGCGCCACCCCGACAATCCAATTCTCGAGCCTGATCCTTCCTCTCCCTGGGAAGCCGAACACGTGTTTAACCCTGCGGTGATTACCCACAATGATCTCTTCCATATGTTTTACCGCGCCCAGGGAAAGGACTCGATAAGCAGGATCGGCTATGCCGTCAGCCAGGACGGGATGCGCTGGGATTGCAGGCGCCATCCGGTCTTGAAACCTGAGACACGAGCCGA